>CAZZIG010000087.1:0-48258 GCA_964653975.1 uncultured Acidimicrobiaceae bacterium | reverse complement strand
AAAAGTGGGTCTTGACGCCTCGAGAATTTCTCGAGGCGGAGAGACCCACATACGGGTCGTACTTCCTGAGGTTTTAGGTGCCTCAGAGGCCGAAACGGGCTGCCGAGACCCGCTCGGTGAGGGTGGGGACCACCTCGTCGAAGGGGAGTTCGGTCTTGACCATCCCCGCCCGCTCCACGATCTCGGCGTGGCCCTCCGCGACGCCCTTGGGCCCCACTGTGACCCGGTAGGGCACCCCCACGAGTTCGGCATCGGCGAACTTGACCCCCGGCCTCTCGTCGCGGTCGTCGATGAGCACCTCGACCCCGGCCGAGTCGAAGTCGTCATAGAGCCGGTTGGCCACCGCCATGGTTGCCTCGTCGTCGGGTCTCACCACCGTGATCAACACCTCGTACGGGGCCACGGAGACCGGCCAGATGATCCCTCTCTCGTCGAAGTTGGCCTCGACCACGGTCGCCATGCCCCTCTCCAGGCCGATGCCGTATGAGCCCATGACGATCGGGTGACTGGCTCCAGCCTCGTCCTGGACGTATGCGCCGAAGGCTTCGGAGTACTGGGTGCCCAGTTTGAAGATGTGACCCACTTCGATGCCCTTCCACAGCTCGAGCCGACCGCCATCCTGGGGACAGGTCTCCCCCATGGTCACTGCGCGCAGGTCTGCCCAGGTGGTCACCGACATGTCACGCTCGGGGCTCACGCCGCGGTAGTGCCAGTCGTCCTCGTTGGCCCCCGTGGTGAGGTCGTGCCGACCCTGCAGGGCCAGGTCGGCGATGACACGCATGTCGTCGACACCCACCGCCCCCAGGCTGCCCGGGTCGGCGCCGAACAGCTCCCGGATCTCCTCGGCCTGCGCGGGTCTCCCCTCGGACGCCGCGGCCGCGTCGAGGAGTTTCTGCTCCTGGAGGTCGTGATCCCCTCGGAGCAGGGCCAGCACCGGCTCGCCGTCGAGGAGATAGACGAGGGTCTTGATCTGACGGTCGGGAGCTGCGATGTCGGGATGTGCCTCCGCCAGGGTGGCGATGGTGCGCAGACCCGGGGTGGGGAATCGGTCCAGCTCGGCGGGCTGTCCGTCTTCGATCGGCTCCAGGGCGGACGTGGCCTTCTCCAGGTTGGCCCGGTAGTCGCAGGTGCCACAGGTGACGATCCAGTCTTCTCCCGCTTCGCTGCGAACGACGAACTCACGCGATTCCCACCCACCCATCGCCC
The DNA here is from genome assembly GCA_964653975.1 of uncultured Acidimicrobiaceae bacterium. Taxonomy (GTDB): domain Bacteria; phylum Actinomycetota; class Acidimicrobiia; order Spongiisociales; family ZC4RG35; genus JANQRA01. The sequence continues at coordinate 47,052 of CAZZIG010000087.1, read as the reverse complement.
CCGAGGATGCCTCCACATCGACTGCATCGAGCCCCATACGGGCGAAGATCCGCCGATATGCGTCGTAGTGCTTGTCAAAGCCGGTGTCGAGCCCGGGACGGTCGATGTCGAGCGTGTAGGCGTCCTTCATCGTGAACTCCCGCACCCGGAGGAGACCGGACTTGGGTCGTGTCTCGTCACGGAACTTGGTGTGCATCTGGTACCAGATCTGGGGCAGGTCCCGGTAGGAGAACAACTCGGTGGCGAGCATGGCGAAGATCTCCTCTTCGGTCATCCCCAGGACCAGCTCGGCGCTCTTTCGATCTGCCAGCTTGAAGAGGTAGTCTCCCATCAGCTCATACCGATTCGACTTCCGCCAGATCTCGGCTGGATGGAGGGTGGGCAGCATCATCTCCTGGCCGCCGATGGCGTCCATCTCATCCCGGATGATCCCGGCGACCTTGAGCCGCACTCGCTGGCCCAGCGGCAACATGGTGTATGAGCCCGCGGCGAGCTGGCGGATGAAGCCTCCACGCACCAACAGCCGGTGACTCACCGCCTCGGCGTCGGTAGGTGCCTCCCGCAAAGTGGGGATGAAAGCCTGAGACCATCGCATCGAGGTCACGACGGTAGTCAAAGCGCGACTGCTTCTCAGCCGTATTCTCGATCGCTCCACTGAGCCACCGGTACTCTTCGCCGATGAGAACCGGACTGGTCGGGCTCGCCCTCGCGTTGGCGCTCGCCGCCTGTGGCGGCGGTCCGGTGATACCCACGTTGTTGGTCAACGATCTGTGCCAGTTCGACGGCCAGAGCCGCGTCGAGGAAGGCCAGGTGCGCTTCACCCTTCAGCGGACGGGGCTCGGCGACTATGGCGCCGCAGTGGTCCGTTTAGAGGATGGCCACGGCTCCGGCGATCTGATCACACATTTCGAGACGGTGAGCCGAGACTGGGACGACCGGCCCGACTGGATCGATGTCAGACGTCTCCTCGAGACTCGAGATGAGGACGTCACACCGGAGGACCACCGGGGTGTGACGACACTGATGTCGTTGGACCCCGGCGAGCACGCCGTGGTCTGCATCCACCTCTCGGACGGACGGTCGGAGGTGGCCGAGACGATCGAGGTGCGGGCCCGCGACTCCTAATCGCCGCTCGCGACCTCAGCCACCCTCGCCTTGCGCTCCTCGGCCTGGTTGGCGTCACCCCTGATCTCGATGAGCTGACGTCGCTCCGCGGCGGCGATCTCCTCCGCATTGGCCTCGGCATGGGCGAGACGGGCTTCGAGACCTTCCTCGACAAGCTTTCGCGCCTCGTCGAGCAGGGCCTCCACCATCTCCTCCTCCGGCACCACCCGAACCACCTGGCCCTTGATGAACAGGTGCCCCCGCCCCCGCCCGGCGGCGATGCCGATGTCGGCTTCCCGGGCCTCACCGGGCCCATTGACCACACACCCCATCACCGCTACCTGGATGGGGAGGTTGGCCTCCTCCAGAGCCTTCTGTGCCTGGGTGGCGACTTCGATGACATCGACTTCGGCACGTCCACACGAGGGGCAGGCGATGAGATCGAGACCTTTGCGCTCCCGCAGACCCAGGAACTCGAGCAGTTGACGACCTGCCTTGGCCTCCTCGACCGGGTCGGCGGTGAGGGAGAATCTGATGGTGTCCCCGATGCCCTCGTTGAGGAGGGTGCTGATCCCGGCGACCGACTTGATGAGCCCGGCCGGGGGCGGGCCCGCTTCGGTGACACCGAGATGGAGCGGGTAGTCGACCGTGTCGGCCAGGAGCCGATAAGACTCGACCATTTGGCTGACGTTGGAGTGTTTCACCGAGATCTTGATGTCGGTGAAGTCGACCTCTTCGAGATACCTGGCCTCGATCAACGCCGACTCGACGAGTGCGGCGGGCACCGGCGCCCCGTGTTTCTCCAGAAGGTCCTTGTCCAACGAACCGGCGTTGACCCCGATGCGAATGGGTAGGCCGCGGTCCCGCGCCTCGCGGGCGACGGTCTTGATCTGATCTTCTTTTCGGATGTTCCCCGGGTTCAGTCTCAGCCCGTGGACACCAGCCTCCATGGCGGCGAGGGCCAGCCGGTACTGGTAGTGGATGTCGGCGATGATCGGGACCGGTGAACGGGGGACGATCTCGGCGAGACCCTGGGCTGCCTCCACCTCGTTACAGGTGATGCGGACGATGTCCGCACCTGCACCGGCGAGTGCGTAGACCTGGGCGAGCGTCCCATCCACGTCGGCGGTCTTCGTAGTGGTCATCGACTGGACACTTATCGGCGCACCGTCACCGACGGCCACGTCGCCTACCGTGATTCGTCGGGTCTGTCGCCTCTCGAAGCTCACTGGCTCAACGGTAGATGGCGTGGGGGCTACCCGAACCGGATCGGGTTGACGATGTCGAGGATGATCGCCACGAAGCCCAGGAAGAACAGGGTGCCGATGACGGCTGCGGCGACGGGCATCAATTTGCGGATGTTGGCCTGTCGCCCGGTCACCTTCTCGTAGAGGGCCACGGCGAAGTGCCCTCCGTCCAGGGGAAACAACGGGAGGAGGTTGATCGTGGCCAGGATCACGTTGATGTAGGCCATGATCCCGAAGAACCCGGCGGCACTTCCCGCCTGACTCCCCAGGCTGACGATCCCGATCGGGCTGACCGGGCGGATCTCGTCAGGGATGTCGGTGTCTCCACCGAGGACACCGAAGTACTGGGCGAGACTGGAGGGCCGGAAGATCTGATAGAGCGAGTAGAAGGTGTCTTCGATCCCGTTCCACACCGCTTGGCCCGCCATCCCGACACTCTGGAGGGGCCCGACCGGGATGTTGCGCACCTGGGGCCGGAATCCGAGGTATCCCGAGCCGGGACTGGTCTCGCTCTCCTCCAAGCGCGCATCGAGGACGATGGTCTCCACGCCGCGCTCCACGCTGATCGTGGTGGGCCCGGGCCCGACCTCGGCGAGGGCGGTGGTGGCGTCGTCCCAACTGTCGACGGTGTGTCCCCCGATGGCAGTGATGGTGTCACCCGCCCTCATCCCGGCGACGGCGCCGGGAGCATCTTCGGAGACGAACTCGTCGACTGTCGGGACCAGCTCATTGACTCCGTTGGCGATGAACAGACCACAGAACAGGAGGAACGCGATCAGGAAGTTGGTGCCCACCCCGGCCAGGACCACCACGGACTTCTCCCAGAACTTCTTCTCCCGGTAGGTGCGACCCATGTCCTCGGGGGCCACCTCCTCCAGGGGGTTCATCCCGATGATGCGGACATAGCCGCCGAGGGGGAGTGCCTTGACCCCGTATTCGGTCTCACCCCGTTTCGTCGACCAGATCCGTGGCCCGAACCCGAAGAAGAACTCGGTGGCCTTCATCCCGGTGGCCTTGGCCGCGAGGAAGTGACCCGCCTCGTGGGCGGTGACGAACAGCAGGATTGCTACGGCAGCAGCGATACCCCCAAGCATCGGAATTCAGGTTACCCCCGGGCCCCTGTCTATCAGCAGACGCCCGCGATGAGCCCGGCGGCCACCGATCGGGCCTCCGCGTCCGCGGTCAACACGTCGTCGACCGTCTCGACCTCCCGCCACTCCACCTCGTCGAGGGTCCGCCGCACCACGTCTGTTATCCCGAGAAAGCCAAGACGACCCTGGAGAAAGCCCTCGACGGCGATCTCGTCGGCAGCGTTCATCACCGCGGGTGCGGAGCCACCGGCGCGTCCGGCGGCATAGGCGATGTCGATCGCACCGAAGGTGTCCCGGTCCGGCTCCTCGAATGTCAACTCCACACCGGGAAGCCGGAACTGGGGGCCCGGGGCGGGCCCGCGAGCCGGCGCGGTGAGGGCGTACTGGATCGGGATTCGCATGTCGGGGAACCCGAAATGACCTTTCCAGGAGCCGTCGACGAACTCCACCGCCGAATGGAGGATGGACTGAGGGTGGATCACCACCTCGATGAGTTCGTAGTCGATCCCGAAGAGGTGGTGGGCCTCGACTATCTCCAATCCCTTGTTGAACATGGTGGCCGAGTCGATCGTGATCCGGGGGCCCATGTCCCAGGTGGGGTGACGGAGGGCCTCTTCCGGAGTCACTCCATGCAGGGTCTCCTTGGCCCGGCCACGGAAAGGCCCTCCCGACGCGGTGAGGATCAGCCGGTTGACCGACTCCGAGGGCTCCCCTGCGAGACACTGATACAGGGCGGAGTGCTCGCTGTCGACGGGGACCAGCTCTCCACCGTGTGTCGCCAGCGCAGAGACAACGACGGCGCCGCCGGCTACCAGACTCTCCTTGTTGGCCAGGGCCACCCGGTTTCCCGCCTCGAGCGCCGTCACCGTGGCCCGCAGTCCGGCGGCGCCGACGATGGCGTTGACCACCAACCGGTCCCGGGCACCGGCCGCGGCCAGGACCGCATCCGAGCCGTGACCGACCTCGCGTCCGATGCTCACAGCCAACTCGTCACGCTCCTCGGACGACCCACCGGCGACGATCACTTCTGCGTCGGGGTATCTCCTGGCCAGCCCGCCGAGCTCCACGCTGGGCCGTCGCGCCGCGAGAACGGCTACTTCGAGATCGAGGTTGTCGGCGACCTCGAGGGTCTGGGTGCCGATCGACCCGGTTGCTCCGAGGACGACCAACGGGGCGTTGATCACAGGAGCCCGAAACCCCTGAAGAGGATGTAGATCGCCGGGACCGCGAACAGGAATCCGTCGATCCGGTCGAGCATCCCACCGTGTCCCGGGAGCACCGACCCCATGTCCTTGACTCCGAGCGAGCGCTTGACCATGGACTCGGCCAGATCCCCCACTGGTGCGAGGACGCCGATGAGACCGGCGGCGATGAGGGCGCGGGTGACTCCGATCTCCTCCCAAGGCGGGAACACGGCGAGCACCGCAGCGACGATGAGCCCGACCACGAAGCCGCCGACGAATCCCTCCACCGTCTTGGAAGGTGAGATCACCGGTGCCATCGGCCTCCGGCCCACCGACCTGCCGACGAAGTAGGCGCCGATGTCGTTGCATGCGACCACGATCACAACGAAGAAGATGTGTGCGACCGGGTGGGCCCCGTTGGCGATGAGGATGGCGAAAGCCAGCATCCCGACCCAGGCCATGCCGAGGATGGTCACCGCGGTGTTGGCCAGGGGGTAACGACGGGTACTCAACGAGAAGAAGAGGATGGTCACCCCTCCGATGGCCGCCGCCCATCCGGCGATTGCCATCGGCTCGGGCTGGTGGGCGCCGATCCCCATGAAGATCACCCCGAGCAGCCCGAACAGGGCGAGAGGCCGGAAGCCCCTGGTCCTCAAGGTCGCGTAGAACTCCCCGAGCGACACCACCATCAATAGGATCACGAAGATGGTGAACCACCATCCCCCCAACACCAGGCTCCCCAGGAAGAGCCCGAAGACCACCAGCGCAGAGCCGATGCGCATGGCGAGATCGGAGCTGGCGGCCTGCTCAGCCGCCTCGTAGGACTCTTCGGACTCGGATTGGGTCCCTGACACGTCGCCAAACCCGACCAGCCCGGATTCGACACCGGGGAGGTTGGCAGCCACCGCCTGGAGCTCCCATTCTGTCTCCGCGGCGCGTTGGACTTCGTCGGCCAAGCCCTGATACTCCTGGGTGGTCCCGCGGAGATACTCCTCCGAGGTGAACTCGAGGTCGGCGGAGTCGCCTGCCATCGCCTCCCAGTCGGGGCCGCCGTCGTCTACCTCGACGGTCCGGTCGCCCACCGGCTGATCATCGGGGGTCACCGGTGAGTCGTTTGCTTCGTCGGCTTCCTCGATGCCGAAGGGGAGCTCCTCGTCGCCGGGGCCGACGGAGGTCCCGCTCTCCTCGTCGCGGGGGTGGTCACGATCGGTCACGCAGTGACCCGTCTCACCGACGCTCTCGACGTCGCTCCGACTCGTGACGTGCAACTCGACATTTAGACCTCGAGGAGCTCTTCTTCCTTGTTGGACAGGTGATTGTCGATGCGTTCCGTGAACCGGTCGGTCAGCTTCTGCAGCTCATCCTCCCCGCGATGGATGTCGTCGTCGGAGATCTCACCATGGAGGCCTTCCATATCCGTCTTGGCGGCTCGGCGGATGTTGCGCACCGCAACCTTGCCCTCCTCGGCCATGTGACGCACCACCTTGATCAGGTCCCTGCGACGCTCCTCGGTCAGAGGCGGGAAGGCGATGCGGATGACCGAACCGTCATTGGTGGGGCTCAGACCGAGGTCGGCCTGCTGTATCGCCCTCTCGATGTCGCTGACGGTGCTCTTGTCGAAGGGCTGCACCACCAGAAGCCGGGGCTCGGGCACCGAGATCGAGGCCAGCTGCTGCAACGGGGTGGGTGACCCGTAGTACTCCACCGTGATGCGATGCAGGAGCTGTGGGTTGGCTCTCCCGGTGCGTACCGTCCCGAACTCCGAAGCCACGTGTTCGACCGCCATCTCCATCTTGTGCTCGGCTTCAGTCAAGAGATCGCTGATCATCGGGTCTCCCTGCGTCTAATGGACGATCGTGCCGATGTGCTCGCCCTGAACGGCTTTCACGATGTTTCCGGGGACGGTCATGTCGAACACATGGATCGGCACCTCGTGCTCCTTGCACATCGTAACGGCGGTGGTGTCCATGACCTGGAGTTCCTGGGCGATGAACTCCATGTAGGTGAGCTCGCTCATACGCGCCGCGTCCCGGTTGGTCCTGGGATCCGAATCGTAGACCCCGTCGACCCGCGACGCCTTGAGCAGCTCGTGTGCGTTGATCTCGATCGCACGCAGCGCCGCCGTCGTGTCGGTCGTGAAGAACGGGTTGCCGGTACCCGCGGCGAAGATGACCACACGCCCCTTCTCCAGATGGCGAATGGCCCGCAACCGGATGTAGGGCTCGGCGAGCTCTTGCATGGTGATGGCGCTCTGCACCCTGGTCTGGACCCCGGCGTTCTCGAGAGCATCACGGAGGGCCAGGGCGTTGATGACCGTTGCCAGCATGCCCATGTAGTCGGCATTGGCCGGGTCCATCCCCTTCGCCGCCTGGGAGACACCGCGGAAGATGTTGCCCCCTCCCACCACCACGGCCACTTCGACCCCGTTCATCTGGGCCTCGGTTATCTCCTCGGCCACGCGCTGGACGGTGAGGGGGTCGATGCCATAGCCGACCTCCGGGTCGGCAAACGCCTCCCCGGACAGTTTGAGGAGGACTCTCCTGTTCGCTGGCTCGGTCAAGATCAGGCTCCTACGGCGACTCTCGCCACCCGTCGCACCGATATGTTCTCACCCATCTTCGTGGCGAGGGAGCCGACCATATCGCCGACGGTGCCGTCGAAGCGCTCCGGATTGACGAATCTCTGGTCATAGAGGACGTTCTCGGCGTACCACGACTCCAGCCGGCCCTCGACGATGCGGGTGACCACGTCGACGGGCTTGCCTTCGGCGGCGGCCTGACGCGCGATCAGATCCTTCTCCTTGGCCAAGGCGGCCTCGTCGACCTGTTCCCGGGTTATCCACTCGGGGCTGAAGGCACCGATGTGCATCGCGATGTCGTCAGCGGTCTGGCGGAACTCCTCGCTCTTGGCGACGAAGTCGGTCTCACACGACAACTCCACGAGAACCCCGATCACGGGACGCTCGTTCTGGACGTGGATGTAGCTGCCGATCGCCCCTTCGCTGGCCTCGCGCTCTGCCCGCTTGGCCATCTTGGCCTGGCCTCGCTCCCGAAGGAGCTCGAACGCCTTGTCGAAGTCCCCTTCCGCGTCGGTGAGGGCGTTCTTGGCGTCCATCATCCCAACACCGGCGTCGTGACGCAGCTTCTGGATGTCCTTTACGCTTATGTCTGCCATTCGTGTCTCGTTCCTCGAATCACGACTCGGCGCCGGCGACGGCCTCTTTCACAGGCTCCTCGGCCGTCTCCACACCGGGCTCTTCACCGGTGTCGCCCTTCCCCGCGTGCTTCTTCGACGCGATCTCCTTGCCTTCGCTGATCGCGTCGGCGAGGGCGCCGGCGATGAGGTCGGCGGCACGGATGGCGTCGTCGTTGCCGGGGATCACGTAGTCGACCGGGTCGGGATCGGAGTTGGTGTCGACCAGGGCGATGACCGGGATGCCGAGACGGTCGGCTTCTTTGACCGCGGTCTCTTCGGTGTTGACGTCGACGACGAAGACCGCTTCGGGGAGACGCGCCATGGTGGCGACACCACCGAGGTTCTTCATCAGCTTCTCGAGCTCGCGACGCAGTTTGAGGCGTTCCTTCTTGGGCCGATCGTTCATCTCACCCGTGTCCTCGAGACGTTGCAGCTCCTTCATGTAGTAGGTGCGCTTCTGGATCGTCTGGAAGTTGGTCAGCATCCCGCCCAGCCAGCGGTAGTTGACGTAGGGCATGCCCGATCGTTGCGCGGCCTCGGCGACCGCCGCCTGCGCCTGTTTCTTGGTGCCAACGAAGAGCACCGATCCCCCGTCGATAGCGATCTGCTTGACGAACTCCATGGCATCGGCGACCTGGCTCACCGTCTGGCGCAGGTCGACGATATGGATCCCGTTTCTCTCCCCGTAGATGTATGGCCGCATCTTGGGGTTCCAGCGCCGGGTCTGGTGTCCGAAGTGGACGCCTGCCTCCAGGAGCTGTTTCATCGTGACTTCAGCCACAACTGATCCTTTCTGGTTGTTCCTCCGCCCGCTGGGCCGTTGACGGCCCCCGTTTCCCGTGAGGATGCGGCCCTCTTTCCGAGCTTCGCTCGACCAGCGAGGGGTTGACGGGCGTGCGTGATGGGACGGATTGTACGTAGCCCCCGTACCCTTCCGTAATCGAGGAGACCATGGCCACGACCTCCGAACTCGAGCGCATCGCCACCTCTGAGGGCGCGGTGGCGTTCGGGGTCACATCGGCGGCGCCACTCGGGGAGGCCAGACGTCGTCTCCACACCCACAAGCGCTCGGGGATGTCCGGCCCGCTGCACTTCACCTACGACGACCCCGAGACTGCCACCGATGTCACCCGGACCTTTCCCTGGGCGCGGAACATCGCCGTTTTCGCCCATGGTTACCTGAGTGATGCCGACCCTCCTGCACCCACCGGCCCGGTGGTGGCTCGCTTCGCCACCCGCGACCAATATGCGGGGGTACGTCGTATCGCCGAGAGGGTGTCGGCGCGTCTGGCTGCGGACGGAGCCCGCGCCGAGATGCTGATCGACGACAACAGGCTGGTCGACAGACCGGTGGCAGCCCGCGCCGGAGTGGGCTGGCTGGGCCGCAGCACGATGTTGCTCACACCCGGTCATGGCCCGTGGATCCTGCTCGGGTCGGTGGTCACCGACGCCGAACTCGACGAGACCCCTGCGACGAGGCGGGGATGTGGGAGCTGTGTCGACTGTGTCCCGGCATGTCCCACCGGGGCGATAACACCGGAGGGGCTCGATGCCCGTCTCTGCATCTCTACGTGGCTGCAAGCACCCGGGCCCCTGCCACTCTGGATCAGGCCCCTGGTGGAGCGGCGCATCTACGGGTGCGACGACTGTCTCACCTCGTGCCCACCGGGCTTTCCGGCGATGAGACGAGTTGCCATCCGGTCTGGTGGGATGTCGTTCCCGGGACTGCTCGGGCTCGAAGACGATCAGCTCTTGGAACGGTTCGCCTGGTTCTACGTCCCCCATCGCGACGTCCGGCACCTGCGTCGGAACCTCCTCGTGGCGGCGGGGAACTCCGAGGAGGCCGAAGCGGTGGCACCGATCATCGACCACTTCACCCACCGCTCCTCGCTGGTGCGAGGCCACGCCTACTGGGCCCTGGCCCGCTCCCTCGGCGAAGACGCCTGGACCCCACTGCGTCGGCGCCACCCCTTCGAGACGTCTCCCGACGCCGTCACCGAGCTGGAGCAAGCGCTCCTGATGATCAGGAGACCGACCGGTGGCTAAGAGCCCGGTCACTTCGGCGGTCAGGGTGTTGCGCTCCGCCAACGTGGTGTACAGCCAGCATCTCTTCGACTACGACCGTCACCCCAGCGCCGAGCTCGCTGCGGAAGCGATCGGGGTGGATCCGCATCACACCGCCAAGACCATCGTCTTCACCGGCGACGATGGGGAAGGGGCGATCGTCGTGATGCACGGCGATCTCGAGGTGTCCGCCAAGAAGCTGGCCCGGATCCTCGGTGTGAAGACGGTCCGGCCGGCGACCCGGCGGGATGCCCAGCGGATCACGGGGTATCGATTCGGGGGCACCTCGCCGCTGGGCATGAAGACCGACCCCCCGGTCTTCATGCAGGAGACTCTCTCCACGATCGACGTCGTCTACGTCAACGGGGGAAGCCGGGGCTTTCTCATCGGCATCGCACCGGGGACGCTGGCGGAGCTGACCCGAGCCCGGCTCGTAGAGGTGGCGGTCGACTGAGCTCAGCCCCAGGCGGGATCGCCGAGACGATTGCGCAGCGACATCATCGTCTTGGCGTGGATCTGGCAGACCCGTGACTCGGTGACCCCGAGCACGTCGCCGATCTCCGCGAGGGTCATCCCCTCGTAGTAGTAGAGGGTGACGACGAGTCGCTCCCGGTTGGGAAGCCGGTTGATGGCATCGAACAACGACCTTCGGGTCTCCTCGGCCTGGAACTCGCTCTCCGGCGAGACCCCCCGGGGGTCCGCGATCATCTCACCCATCGACGTTGAGGAGTCGCTGGCGATGAATTCGTCGAGAGCCGCGATGCCGGACCGCCCTATTTGGGCCAGGACGTCGCGGAACTCCTCTATCTCCATCTCGACGTCCGACGCCACCTCCTCCTCGGTGGGGGGGCGCTGCAGCTTGTGCTCCAACTCGGCGATCGAGGTCTCGATGCGACGCGCCCTCGAACGCACCGACCGCGGCACCCAGTCCAGGGCGCGCAACTCGTCGAGGATCGCACCCTTGATCCGGTTGATCGCATAGGTCTCGAACTTGAACCCGCGTTCGAGGTCGAACTTGTCGATGGCGTCGATCAGACCGAAGAGCCCATAGCTGGCCAGGTCGTTCTGGTCGACGGAGCGTGGCAGCCCGGTGCCGACGCGACCGGCCACGTATTTGACGAGTGGGGAGTAGTGGAGGATGAGCCGTTCTCTGGCATCCCCGTCACCATTGGCCTTGAAACGCTCCCAAAGCCGCTCGACCTGAGTGTCCTCAGGCCCGGGGGTGGCTTTGGTCATACATTCCTCTCAGATGCTTGCGGGTGACGGCAGTGTAGATCTGCGTGGTGGCCAGATCGCTGTGACCGAGGAGATCCTGGACGGTGCGAAGATCGGCACCCCCTTCTAGGAGGTGCGTCGCGAAGCTGTGACGCACTGCATGGGGGAAGGTGGCGACATGTCGGGCCACCGATCTGCGCAGGCTCCTCGGGCCCATCGGCCCGCCCCGCGCCCCGACCCAGACCTCTTGACCTACCCCGGCTCCGGCCAACCGGGGCCTCCCCTCGCTCAGGTAACGCTGCAGCGCCCGCTGGGCCGGGCGTCCCAGCGGAACGGTGCGCACCTTTCCCCTCTTTCCTCTCACGGTCACCGTGTCACCGGTCACGTCCCTGGTGCGCAGGGATGCCAGCTCCGAGACCCGCAGACCCGTCGCATAGAGCGTCTCCACTATGGCGCGGTCCCGAAGGCCAACCGGGCTCGACGTATCGATCGACTCGATGGCGGCGTCCATGGTCCGCGCCGGGAGGGCATGGGGCAGCGGCTTTTCCAGCCTGGGGGTGGACACACCGTCGAGGGGGTTGCCTCTGGCGATCCCCCGTAACACGGCGTCGGAGTAGAAGGCGCGCACCGACGACGCTTTGCGCGAGATGGTGGTGCGGGCATACCCGAGGGTGTCGAGGAAGGCGAGATAGCGACGAGCCGTCTTGCGATCGACCTCATCGATGTCGCGGACTCCGCTGCGGTGGCAGTAGTCGAAGAACTGTGCCAGGTCGCGGCGATACGCCTCGATCGTGTTCCCCGAGAGGGCTCGCTGGTCGCCGAGACGCGCCAGGTACCGGGTCACGGCGAGGTTCGCCCAATCGGGATTTGGTGGCACTGGCACGACACAGATGCTATTGCTACATCACCGCTGAGCCCGGCAACCTCAGTTCGGGACCACGAACTCCCCCAACCGTCGCACCTTTCCCTCCAGCTCGAGACGTCCCAGTTTGACCAGGGATTCGGTCACGGTGAGCGACCAGAGCTCGGGGAGCTCGTTGATGGGCACTCCCTCGGACGGGATCCCGTGGCCACCGTCGAGAGGGGATGCAGGAGGGCCCACCACCAGGCTGAGCTCTTCACACAGGTCGGCGCTGCCCAACACCGGATGGGCTCCGTCGCGAATGAGGCGGTTGCACCCCTCGGACATCTCACGGTCCACGTCGCCTGGCACGACGAACACCGGACGACCCATCTCCGCTCCGAGACGGGCGGTTATCAGGGCGCCACCCGTGGCCGCCGCCTCGACCACGACGATCGCCGCCGACATGGCCGCGATGATCCGGTTGCGTGCCGGGAACCGCCACCGGTCCGGGGGGGTGCCGGAGGGATATTCGGAGACGATCGCACCACCGGTGGCGACGATCTGGTCGTAGATCGGCCGGTTCTCGGATGGATAGCAGTGATCGATACCGGAGCCGAGGACTGCGACGGCGTGACCGGAGAGACGGAGACAGCCTCTGTGGGCGGCGGTGTCGATACCGCGGGCGAGCCCGCTCACGGTGGTCCAACCGGCACGGGCGATGATCGCCCCGAAGGACTCGGCCAGGTCGACGCCGTACCTGGTGCAACGTCGGGTCCCCACCACCGCGATCCCGGCAGTGGCCTGGAGACGTCCGAGCACCCAGATCGAAGGTGGCTCTTCGAGGTCGCGGAGACCCACCGGGTACCCGTCCGAATCCGAAGTGATGAGTGCCGGTTCGCTCACCACTCCGCCCTCAGACCCATCGCCTCGGCGACATGCTCTTCGAGGACGGTCTCGTCGTCGCCGAGTGCGCATATGGTCGTCGCCACCCGTCGAACCCTGTCCAACCCCCTCGCGGTGAGGAGACCGTTGCCCAAAGCCGCAACCAGGAGGTCTCTCGCCTCGGTAGACACCTCCGGCTCCCCGTCGGCGAGACGTTTGTGCGCACCAAACACCCTCCTGCGTATCTCGGCAGTCCCATCTGGTTGGGGACCGGAGGCATGGGAGGCATCGAGTCGGTCGACCTTGACCACGAGATCGAACCTGTCGAGGAGCGGGCCGGAGACTCGCTGGCGGTATCGCGCCACGACCGCAGGGCGGCACTCACAGGGCTTGCGGCGATCGCCCAGGTAACCGCAAGGACAGGGGTTGGTGGCTCCGACGAGATGGAACGAGGAGGGGAACGTGGCCGTGATCCCCCGCCGGGCCACCGTGACCCGACCATCCTCGAGCGGCTGACGGAGTGTGTCGAGGTTGGCGCGGGGGAACTCGGCCATCTCATCGACGAAGAGGACTCCGCGATGAGCCAGAGAGACCTCCCCGGGCACTACCACCCCGCTGCCACCGCCAACGAGAGCCGCCCGGGAGGCGGTGTGATGAGGGGAGCGGAAAGGGCGGGAGCGGCCGAGGCCCCGACGTAGACCGGCGGCGGCGTGGATGAGGGCCACCTCGACTGCCTCTTCGTCATCGAGGGGCGGCAGGATCCCGGGCAGACGACGAGCCAGCATCGTCTTGCCTCCTCCGGGTGGCCCATGCATCAGGAGGTGGTGGCCTCCGGCGGCGGCCACCTCCAGCGCCCGGCGTGCCATGGGCTGCCCCCTGACGTCGGCGAGATCTCCGTCGGGATCGCTCTCCCCCGGCACCACCGACTCCGCGGACGGATAGGCCTCGAGGCCGTTTCTGAGCACGTCGACGGCTTGGGCCAGGGAGACCACCCCGTGGACTCTCGACCCGGGCACCGCGGCCACCTCGGCGGCGGCCTCTGCGGAGACCAGACACGGCTGGCCGGTCCGGGCCGAGAGCACGGCCGCCCCGATGCCGCTGGCGCCGTTGCGGACACTGCCGTCGAGGGCCAGCTCCCCCACCACCACCACCCGCCCCGGCAGTGGGATCTCCTTGCTGGCGGCGAGGACCCCGAGAGCGATGGGTAGGTCGAAGTCGGTCCCAGACTTCGGCAGGTGCGCCGGGGCGAGGTTCACCGTGACGGTGCGGTTGGGGAACTGGATCCCGGACGACATGACGGCCGCCCGCACCCGATCCTTGGCCTCACGGACCGCGGTGTCGGGCAGTCCGCTCAACTTGAATTGGTCGTTCTGCCGCCCGACGTGGACCTGGACCTCTACCGGTCTGACATCCCCTCCCACGAGTGCAACAGACGTCGTCGCTGCGTACACGATTACGAAGGTACGACGGATCAATGGCCGGTTCTAGGGGGTCGGCCATGCCCCTTCGGCGACAGCTCGCCCCCTCTCGGCCAATAGGATCACCCGCCGATGACATCACCCGGGTTCGAGGTCGCCGTCGCCGAGGCGGTAGCAGGAGGCGCCGAAGGGGGTATCCCGATCGGGTCGGCCCTCGAAGTCGACGGCGAGATCGTGGGCCGAGGGCACAACCGCAGAGTGCAGAAGGGCTCGGCGATCCTCCACGGGGAGATGGACGCATTGGAGGACGCAGGGCGGCTCCCGGCCCGTCAGTATCGACGATCCGTCATCTACACCACCCTCTCCCCGTGCAGCATGTGCACCGGCGCGATCCTGCTCTATCAGATCCCGAAGGTGGTGATCGGCGAGAACCGGACCTTCCTGGGCTCCGAGGATCTGCTGCGCGTGCACGGAGTCGAGGTCGAGCTGGTCGACGACCAACGTTGTGTCGACCTGATGAGCCGGTTCATAGCAGAGAACCCGGCACTGTGGAACGAGGACATCGGCGAGGACCCCGAATCTCCGACCGCCCCGCCCTCCCCCTAGGTCAGGGGCTCAGCGCCGAACGGATACGGTGCTCGAGGGCTTCGATCTCGTCCGGATCGGGGTGGCCGTCGGCGACATGGAAAGTGTCGACCACCTCGTCACCGCGACCCTCGGCTTTGGCCAGCCGGATGTCGAGTCCCTGATCGGCGAGGACGGCGAGGATCTCGGCGAGGCGCCCGATGCGGTCGGCACACCGGATCGTCAACACCAGATCACCGGTCGCATCGTCGACCTCGCCCCGCACTGCGGGCACATCGGCGGGTGGTTCGCGGTATGCCCCGGCTCTCGCCGTCATCTTGGCCCCCGTGTCGAGTTCGCCCCTGAGACTGGCGTCGACGTCCGAGACGAGCCGCTCCCACTTCCCCCCCTCGATGTGGGCACCGGTGCGGTCGTCTCTCACCCGGAACGTGTCCACACTGAGACCGTCAGACCGCGTAGCCAGCCTCGCCTCGAGCACGTCGATGCCGTTGCCTGCGAAAGCCTCCGTCACCTGCCTCCTGAGCCCTCTCCGAGGTCTCCCCACCACGACAATGGTGTCGATGGGCTCACCTCCCCGGAGTTCCAGTCTCACCGCACCTCGCAGACCGCTGATCAGCTCGAGATGCCAGAGGACGTCCGCTACCGAGACATGACGCAGATACTCGTCGGGCATCCCGTCGAGGTGCGTCCTCGCCCGGTTCTCCCAGGCCGGTCGGATCGCGGCCATGACTTCACTCCGGGTGCTCCCGGACCTAGGCCGGCCGGCCCCGAAGTGGGCTGCGCAACGCAGGAACAGCGTCCTCACCAGGGCCGCCTTCCACTCGCCCCATATCGTGGGCCCGGTGGCCATCGAGTCGGCGACCGTCAGTAGGTAGAGCACCTGGAGGAGCCGGAGACCGCCGACCGTGTTCGCCACTTCCTCGATCACAGCCGGGTCGTCCAGGTCGCGACGGGTGGACGTCAGTGGCAGCAGGAGATGATGACGGACCGCAGCCTCTAGGAGCAGCACCTGCTCCGCAGACATGCCCAGCCGGCGGCCGAAGGACCGTGCCGCGGCTGCCCCGACTTCGGCATGGTCTCCGTCCTGGCCCTTTCCGATGTCGTGGAGGAGAGCCACCACCAGCAGCAGCCCGGGGTCATCTATCTCGGCGGCGATCCCGCCGTAGTGACCGTCGTCACCGATCAAGTCGTGCATGACTTCGACGGTCCGCCAGAGGTGTGCACCCACGGGATGCTCGTGGAAGGGTGCCAGCTGTGGGAGTGCCCGCACCACGCTCCACTCGGGGAGCAGCGCGTCGAGGCATCCCGACTCCCACAGCCTCTCGAATGCAACCCGACCCTCCTCACCGGTCTCGAGGATCCAGACCAACTCGTCGTAGGTGGGGGCGCGGACGGCGCCGAGCGGCGCCGGCCGGCCCGACAGCCTCGCCAGGATCCGCCTGGGTCTCGGGTCGACGATCTCGGGCCAGCGTCTCTCGGCCAACCGGTCGACGGTGTGCATCGCCTCCATCAGCTCCGCCGCCGATTCGAAGACGTCGAGACCGAGCCACTGCGCCACCGCCTCCCGTAGCTCGGGCGAGTAGACGTCGTGTGCCCGCCCGGTCACGCAATGGAGTGCGTTGCGCACCCTGAGGAGACTCTCCCGGGCCATGGCCTCGTCGTGTGACGAGTCGGTCGAGAACCGTCCGATGAGCTCTTCGCGTCGTCGCTCCCACTCGAAGCCGTGCAGTGTCCTCAACCCGCCTCGTCCGGTCTTCACGTCGGCCGCCATGAGGAGGTAGGGGCTGTCCTCGCGGCGGGCGCGCTCCTCTGCGAGGAGATGGCGACGCAGGGGACGGGCCCTGGTCACCGCGGAGATGGCGGCAGTGACACCGGCGAAGAGCCCCTCGTCACCGGTAACGAGCCGACCGGTGAGCAGCGTCGTCTGGGTCTCCAGGCTCGCCCGCGCCACCGCAGCCACCTCGTCGAGGGTGCGAACCGAGTGGCCGACACGCAGCTTTGCGTCCCACAGGGGCCGGAACAGCGCCGCCGCCAGCTCGGAGCGGTCACCCCCGTCGTGGAGCAGCATGAGATCGACATCGGAGTGAGGGCTCGACTCGCGGCGCCCATATCCGCCCACGGCCACGATCGCCACCCCGCCGGCCACCGGTCGGACCAACCCCCGGACCGCCTCGTCCAGGGCGTCGCTGAGAAGACCGCAGACTTCGCTGCCTCCGTTCCCGCGGGGCGCGACCCGCAACGAGTCGCGCAGCCCGAGGTACTCGCGGAGGGGTCCCCCCGGCTCAGATGGCGTCGGCGCCCCGCTCACCCGTGCGAATGCGAACGGCATCGTGGATGGAGAGGACGACGATCTTTCCGTCGCCGATCTCACCGGTGTGGGCCGCCTTCTCCATCGCATCCACCGCGACGTCGGCGAGATCGTCGGTGACGATGACCTCCAGTCGGGTCTTGGGCACGAAGTCCACCTCGTACTCGGCGCCGCGGTAGACCTCGGTCTGACCCGACTGTCTACCGAACCCCGAGACGTCGCTGACCGACATCCCCGAGACCCCCACCGACTTCAGGGCCTCGCCGACCTGTTCCAGCTTGAACGGCTTGATATAGGCGATGATCAGTTTCACTCCGCGGTCCCTTCTCCAGCTGACGACACAGTCTCTCTCGGTGACGCGGCGGTCGCGGCCGCAACGAGCCCCGGGCCCATCGGCACGTGGGGATCGTGGCCATAGCCCGGCGAGCCGTGCTCCTCGACGTCGAGACCGGCCAGTTCCTCTTCGGGGCTGACCCGGAGCCCGATCGTGCTCCGAAGCGCCAGGAACAGCAGACCGGCGGCGACGGTGATGAACACGAAGTGGACGACGACGAAGAGCAACTGTGTCCACAGTTGGTCGAGCCCCCCTCCGTAGAACAGACCGGCGTTCTCCCGACCGAGGAAGGCGTCGTCGTAGCGGGCGAACAGAGCAATCGAGAGGGTGCCCCAGGTGCCGACCACACCGTGGACCGAGATGGCACCGACCGGGTCGTCGACTCGAAGACGATCGAACATCGCCACCGAGAAGACCACGATGAGGCCGCCGATGGCGCCGATCAGAACAGACGTCCAGGTCTCGACGGCGCCCACCGGTGCCGTGATCGCCACCAGGCCGGCGAGGAGCCCGTTGGCGGCGATGGAGACGTCGGGTTTGCCGTCCTTCATCCAATTGACCGTCATTGCGGACACCGCGCCGGCGGCTGCGGCCAGCAGAGTCTTGAGGGCGATCTGGGGCACGAACTCGTCAGCAGCCAACTGTGAGCCCGGGTTGAACCCGAACCACCCGATGAACAGGATCATGGCCCCGAGGACGACGAAGGCGATGTTGTGCCCGGGTATGGCCCTGGGTTTTCCGTCTCTGCCGTATCGGCCGATCCGGGGGCCGAGGATGATGGCCCCCATCATCGCCGCCCACCCACCCGTGGCATGGACGATGGTCGATCCCGCGAAGTCCGAGAAGGGGAACTGGAGTTGGGCGAGCCAACCTCCACCCCAGGTCCAGCGGAGCACCACCGGGTAGATCAGCGCGGTGATGAAGAAGCTGTAGGCGAAGTAGCTCTTGAACTTGGTCCGCTCCGCCATCGCTCCCGAGACGATCGTCGCCGCGGTGGCCGCGAAGGCCGATTGGAAGAAGAAGAACGTAGATGGCAAGAGCCCGTCGGGGGTGGTGCTCTCGACGCCTTCGATACCCCACCCGAACCCGAACCACCCGCCTGCCAGCTCGTTGGATCCGAACGCGATGCCAAAGCCGACGAGGGCGAAAGCGAGGACACCTGCGGACATGTCCATCAGGTTCTTCATCATGATGTTGGAGACGTTCTTGCCCCTGCTCAGACCGGCCTCGACCAATGCGAATCCCGCCTGCATGAAGAAGACGAGCACACCGGCAATGAAGATCCACAGGTTGTCGAGGATGAACTGCGCCGCCGGCTCGAGTTCCTCTTGGGCCATGGCCGGGCTGGCCATCGCAAGGAACAACAAACCGCCGAGCACCCCGCCGATCAGCAGCTTTCTCGTGACCCGTCGCACCATCCGCCTCCTCCGGGCCGTCGCCGTCAGCCACGACCGGGTAGCTCGCATTGACGACGCGCAAGTTAGGAGCGGTGGGTTTCGTGCCGGTGAGCCATCTGTTACGGGTCGGTTTCCGGTCGATGAAGCAACCGAATCCGTGGGTGGGTTCAGCGGCCCTTCCACCCGGGCTCGCGCTTTTCGAGGAAGGCCCGGATCCCCTCTAAGGCGTCCTCGGTGCCGAGCGAGATGGCCTGCGACTGGCCCTCCCAGCTGATCGACTCGGCGAAACTCGACTCGAAGGACGCGTTGAGACCCTGTTTGGCGAACATCTGGGCCACCGGTGCACCGGCGAGGAAGGATTGCGCCAGTTCCCGCACCCTGTCCACGAGTGCCTCTGCGGGCACGGCCTCCATCGCTATGCCCAGTCTCACCGCTTCCTCGGCGTCGACGATCCGCCCCGACAGGGCGAGTTCCTTGGCCCGTTGCAACCCGACGATCCTGGGCAGGAGCCAAGTCCCGCCGAAGTCGATGGTGAGGCCCCTGCGGACGAAGATCTCGGAGAACCTCGCCCTTTCACTGGCGATCACGACGTCACAGCCGAGAGCGAGGTTCATCCCGGCGCCGACGGCCACTCCGTCCACGGCGGCGATGGTCGGCTTGGTGGTGCGATGCAGAGCGGTGGCGGCGCGCTCGACGACCTTCATGCGCCGATGTGCGGCGGAGACCGGCATCGGCCCGGAGGCGCGATCCGGGTCGAGGTCGGCGCCGGAACAGAAGTCGCCACCGGACCCGGTGACCACCATCACCCGGGCGTCACCCCTCTCGAAGCCGGTGAACACTTCTGCCAGGGTGTCCCATCCATCGACCGGTATCGCGTTCTTGCGCTCGGGCCGGTCGATGGTCACCCAGAGGGCACCGTCGACGGTCTCGGTCGCTAACCAGGTCACGAAGGAGACAGTAGACAGGCCCGCAGCCCGGTTACCGTCCCTGTCGTGGGTTTCAATCCGTTCCGGGAGCACGAGAGGACGGCCTTGGACATCGCGATGGTCGTCCTCGCGGTGCTGGCGACGCTGGCGGTCATCGCATGGGCGATCTTCGCCGGGTAACGGTCACCCCCGTTCAGCCCTATCAGGCGGTGAAGACCTACATCTGCCCCGGGTGCGACAACACCATCCCCCCGGGGACGTTCCACCTCGTCGTGGTTCCCGAAGACCAGGCCGAGCTGCGACGTCACTGGCATCACGGGTGCTGGCACAGGGACTTGCGACGACGGTACGGCCGGTCTCAGGCGTCGCGTCGCTGAAGACCCCACCACGTGAGAGCCAGACCCAGCAGGGTCCATCCGGCCAGGATCGACAACCGATGCCACAAGGGCAGACCCATGCCGGGGATCAGCCCCGAGAACCCGCCTCCGAAGTCGATCTCGAAGAGAGCCGTCGACGCCGCGGTGATGGACACGTTCTCCCACGGGTCCCAGAGCGCGAGGAAGCCCTCGGCGAAGTAGATGGCGAGACCGACACCGATCGCGGGCCCGACGGAGCGCAGCAGTGACACCGCACCCGTTCCGATCGCAGTCCATGCGATGGCGATGACCGCCGACTTCCAGACCACACCGACCAGGGCATCGCCTTCCATGAAGCCCTCACCGGGGGCAAAGATCAGGGCGAGGACCACCCAGAAGGCGAAGGCGATCAGGAAGGCCAGCAGGGTTGCCACCGCGTAGACACCGAAACGGGAGCCGATCTGACGTCCCTTTCTCGACTCCCTGGTCAACGAGGTGGCCCACACCGTCGTGCTCAGGTCCCCACCCAACAGGACGACGGCGAGGATGAGGGGAAACCAGAACTGTGTGGCTGCCTGCTGCGCCCCCACCTCGTAGACGAACGGCTTCTCCAGGACGGGGAGGCCTTCGGCGGCCTCGGGTGCGATCTCGCCGAAGACGATCAGGAAGAAGGCGCCCAAGCCGACGAAAGCAACGAGCAGGAGCGTCATCACCGGGAAGATCTTTCGACGGCTTATCTTGCGGTACTCGGCTTTCAGCAGACTCATCGCATCGTCGTCCCTGTGAGCCCGAGAAAGACCGATTCGAGCGTGCTCCGCTCCGGCCGGACCTCGTCGGGGTAGATCCCGGCTCCGGCCAGGGCCTGGATGATCTCGGCGCCCTCAGCCGACATGACGACGAGCCCCATCTCGTCGCGGCTCACCTCGAAGCCAGCCGTCGTGAGCACCTCTACCGCACCGGCCCCGTCCTCGAGCCGGACGCGGGTGTTGCCGCCCCCGAGCATCGTCTCGAGCGGCCCTTCGACGACTAGCCGACCCTGGTCGATGACCACCACGTGGTCGGCCAACGCCTCGATGTCGGCCAGGTCGTGGCTGGACACGACCACGCTGCGGCCTTCGGCGGCGAGATCGCGGAGACGTGCCCGGAATGCATGCTGGCCGGCGGGGTCGAGGCCGTCGAGCGGCTCGTCGAGTATCAGCAGCTCCGGGTCGCCCAACATGGCCGCCGCCAGGGCCAGACGCTGTCGCATTCCCTTCGAATAGTCGCCCGCCTTGCGATGCGCGTCGGCGCTGAGCCCGACGAAATCGAGGAGACCTTCGATCCGGTCATGCCCAAAACCGAGAGTGTCTGCGGCCACAGCCAGATTGAGCCGGCCATTGAGCGCCTTGATCAGCCCTGGCTCTTCGACGATCACCCCCACCTTCTTGACGATCTCGGGGAGCGCAGCGGGGACGGGCAACCCCAGCATCTCGATCTCGCCCTCGTTGGGTCGGGTCAGTCCGAGCAGAGCACGGAAGGTGGTGGTCTTGCCGGCCCCGTTGGGGCCCAGGAACCCGGTTAGCTGGCCTCGGGGGACCTCGAAGTCGAGACCTCTGAGTGCGTGGGTGCGACCGTAACGCTTGTGGAGCCCTCTCACCCGGATGGCGGAAGATCCCGTTGACATCGTTGCGACATTACGGAGTGCCGACATGTCCCGCCAACTCACCCGGGAACCCAGTGCACCTCCACACCCCAGGAGCGAAATCCGACGCCCAAGAAGTCGACCCGGGAGATTCCGACGCCGGAGGCCAGCTTTCTCACGTGTTGGCGCTTCCCCCGGTCGACGGCATCGATGGGATCCCCATCGCGGGTCACGGACCTGACCTCCACGGCGACACGACGGCCCCGGTCAGACATCACCAGGTCCAGTTCGCCACCATCCACCTCGAGGTTGCGCGCCAGGGGGCTCATCCCCTGTTCGCACAACCACCACACGGCGAATCGCTCTCCCGCCGCACCGATCGTGGCACGGCGGTCGCTCAGAGCTTCAACTCCGTCTTCTCCAACTTCTCCACGTTGACGTCGCGGAAAGTGAGGACCTGTACCTGCTCGAGGAATCGGGCGGGGCGGAACATGTCCCAGACCCACGCGTCCTTCATGAGGACCTGGAAGTAGATCGAGCCGTTGGCCTCTTTGACCTCCACGTCGACCTTGTTGGCCAGATAGAAGCGTCGCTCGGTCTCCACCACGAACTCGAACATCGGCAATACGTCGTGGTACTCCTTGTAGAGCTTGAGCTCGACCTCGGTCTCGTAGCGCTCCAGGTCTTCGTCCATGTTCTCCTCGACTCTCACACGTGGCTGCCGATCTCACCGTCCGGTGCAACGGCCCCGGCGATGTTATCCATCGTGTGGACTAACACCTACCGGATTCGCCGGTGTGTTTGAAGGACGTCGTGGTCTACAGACCACCGAAATTGGACACGGGCCAGATGATCACGAACGCCCGGCCCACCAGGTCATGAAACCCGATGTTCCCGAACCGTCGACTGTCGAAGCTGAACTCGCGGTTGTCGCCCATCACGAAGACCTCCTCCTGACCCACTTCGAAAGGACCCGCGTCGGGCATCACGACATCGTCTTCGAGGTACGGCTCGGTCAGCGGTGTCCCATCGATGTGCACCTGGTTGTCGCTGACGGTGATCGTCTCGCCGGGGAGCCCGACGATCCGTTTGATCAGGTCCTCGTGGCCCCGGGTGCGGATGCCCACCGCCTCGAGAACCGAGCGGATGACGGCTTCGGGGATCGATTCCTCGATCTCGGGCTCGGATGGATCCCGGAACACGACGATGTCGCCTCGTTGGGGCTCGCCGAACTGATAAGCCATCTTGTTGACCATGACCCTGTCGTTGACATGGATCGTGTCCAGCATGGACTCCGAGGGGATCCAGAAGGGCTGGACGAGAAAGGTCTTGATGAGGACCGCGATGACGAGGGCGGTCAGCAGCAGACCCGGCAACTCGGCCCAAAAGGAGCGCTTCTTCTCGCTCTTGGCGGGGGGCGTCGGGCGCGGCTCGTCTGACATGGCCTGGGTTTGCCCCTCGAGGTGACGACCGCGTGGTACGGAGTTCAGTCGCGAAGCTCCTTGATACGGGCGGCCTTGCCGGCCCGATCGCGGAGGTAATACAGCTTGGAACGGCGCACGTCCCCGCGTCTCACCACCTCGATCTTGGCGATGATCGGTGCGTGGAGCGGGAAGACGCGCTCAACTCCGACGCCGAAGCTCAGCTTGCGGACCGTGAACGAGGCGCGCGGGCCGCTGCCGTTGCGGGCGAGAACGACTCCTTCGAAGACCTGGATGCGCTCCCGGCCGCCTTCCACGACGCGGACATGGACTTTGACCGTATCGCCCGCGCGGAACTCCGGGATGTCATCGCGCACATGCGCGGTCTCTACAGCTTGAAGATCGTTCATGGAGAGCTCCTGGAAAAATCCCCGGGAGGACGTAGTCGGGTGGTCCCGGGCCCCCGAGATTGTATCAGCTATCCAGATCCTCGCCATTCGACAAGAGATCAGGGCGTCGCTCCTTCGTGCGCTGGAGACGCTGCTCCCGACGCCATCGCTCGATCCGCCCATGGTCTCCGCTCAACAGCACCTCAGGGACTGCCCGGCCGGCGAACTCGGCCGGCCTCGTGTAGACCGGCTCTTCGAGGAGCCCGTCCCGGAACGACTCCTTCTCCGTCGACTCGGGGTTGCCGACCACGCCCGGCAGGAGCCGGGCCACACCTTCGATGGCGGCAGCGGCGGCGACTTCGCCTCCTGCCAGCACGTAGTCACCGAGACTGACCTCCTCGTCGATGTAGGCGTCGATGAGACGTTGGTCGACTCCCTCGAAGCGCCCGCAGACGAAGGTGATCACCTCGGTCCCCGCCCATTCGTCGAGTTTGCCCTGGGTGAGGGGCCGGCCGCTTGGTGTGAAGAGCACGCGGAGAGTCTCGGAGAGGGGCTCCAAAGCGGCGGCGAGTGGCTCGATCATCATCACCATCCCGGGGCCACCCCCGAACGGCGTGTCGTCGAGTTGACGATGCCGGCCGATCCCGTGCTCGCGAAGGTCGACCAGATTCACCTTCAAGACGCCGTCTTCGATCGCCTTGCCCACGATCGACGTCTGCAATGGCCCATCGAAGTAGCCCGGGAACATCGTGACGACGTTGAAGATCATCGGTTGGAGGGTAGGGATCGGCGTCAGCCGAGACGCTCCACGATCATCGCCATACCCTGGCCGCCGCCGACACACATCGTCTCGAGACCGTAGGTCCCGTCGATGGTCCGCAGATCGTTGAGCAGGGTGCCCATGATTCGGGCCCCGGTCATTCCGAAGGGGTGCCCGAGGGCGATGGCGCCACCATTGGGGTTCAGCTTGTCCATGTCGATGCCCAACTCGTCGACACAGGCCAGCACCTGGGCGGCGAAGGCCTCGTTCAGCTCGATGACGTCGATGTCGTCGAGGGTCATCCCGGCCTGTTCCAGCACCCGGCGCACCGCGAACACCGGCCCCATTCCCATGTACTCGGGCTCCAGACCCACCACCGAGGAGGCCAGGATCCGGGCCAGGGGCTCGACTCCGAGCTCGGCGGCACGACTCTCGGACATGACGAGCACCGCGGCCGACCCGTCGTTGAGCGGACAGGAGTTGCCCGCAGTCACGGTTCCCTCGGGGTCGAACGCCGGCGGCAGTTCTGCCAGCTTCTCCAGAGTGGTGTTTGGCCGCGGCCCGTCGTCGTCGCGGATCACCCGCCCGTCGGACAACTCGATCGGGGTGATCTCCCATTCGAAGAACCCGTTCTTCTGCGCCTCCACCGCCCGGTCCTGGGATCGTTTCCCGAACTCGTCCTGTCTCTCCCGTGTGATGCCGTACCTCTCGGCGACGTTCTCGGCGGTGTTGCCCATGGGGATGTAGACGTTGTTGATGAAATCGTCCCGGGAAGGATCGGTGAACCGGGGGTTGAGGTCATCGGAGTCCATCGCCTTGCCGTAGGTCCGGGTCACCGACTCGGATCCGGCGGCGACATAGGTGTCACCTTCGTCCTGTTTGATGGCGTGAAACGCCATGCGAATGGTTTGCAGCGACGACGCGCAGAACCGGTTGACGGTCGTCGCCGGGACCACGTCCGGCATCCCACCGAGCAATGATGCCGGTCGGGCGAGGTTGAATCCTTGCTCGTGATGGGTGAGCCCACAACCCAGCATGACGTCGTCGACCGAGCCACGATCCACCTCGGGGACCTTCTCCATCAAGGCGTTGATGGCGAACCCGGCCAGGTCATCGGCCCGCACGTCGATGAGCGACCCCTTGTAGGCGCGCCCGATGGGTGAGCGGGCGGTGGCGGCGATCACGGCTTCCGGCATTGACGACCTCGATTCTTGAACGTGCACTCAAACTTACTAGCCGGTGGGAGTACTGGCCGGGCGTCATACTGTCGACCACAGATGCGACTTCGCGACCTGGACTTGGGAGCCGGCAGACCGGGTGCGCCCCGTCTGCGGACGTTCGGGCTCCTTGCCATGGTGATGGCGGTGGCGGCGTGCAACCTCGATGGGCCGATCACCACCCCGACGCCGACCACAACACCTTCGATCTCTTCGATCGCGCCCACCTCCACGCTGCCTCCAGTGATCGAGTGCCCGGGCGTCGGCGACTTCGAGGAGGGTGGCGGCATCGCCGACGTCGCCGGGGAGGGCTCGGACAGCAGGACGCTGGGTCGCATCTCCTGGGACACGAGCGACCAGTGCGAGACCTTCCACTTCGACTTCGAGACCGCCGAGGGCGCACCCGCCACCGTCCTCCCCGACATCAGGGTCGACCACCTCGAGTCCTTCCAGGTCGTCCGGATCAACGTCGACGTCGGAGACACCGTCATCACCGACCAACTCGTCGAGACCAACCTGGTCGATCGGCTCTTCGTGGTGAGGTCGCTATCCGGAGAGATGTTCGTCGACCTGCATCTGTCGGCGCCGGCTGCGGTGCGCGCCGCCATCTCCTCCTCCCCTGCCCGTCTCAGCCTGGACCTGCGCCCGGGGTTCGTGGAGTTCTCGGGTCGAGCCGCCATCGGCGACCGCATCGTCTTGACCTCACCCGTGGCGGGGGCCCTGGTCGATCCCGGTGTCCAACTCCTCGGATATGCGAGGACATTCGAGGCCAATGTCATGGCGGTCGTGACCCAAGGAGGAGAGGTGGTCACGGAGGCCAACGCAACCGCTGCGGACTACCTCGAGACCTGGGGTGAGTATCGGCTCCGGCTCGAGCTCCCGCCGGGAGACGTCTCGGTGTTCGTCGGCGAGGCGAGCCCCGAAGACGGCGATCTCGAGGGGTTGACGGTCGACTTCACGGTGCGCTGAGACCGTCGATCTCGACCACCTCGATGTAACCGTTCTCGATGTCCACTGTCGGCACCAACTCTGACACGAATGGGACCTCGAATCGGCGCCCTGCCCGCTCTACCACCAACCGGTCCTGGGCCGCCCCGTGGGCGATCTCGACCACGGTGCCCCCACCCGGTCTCACGTCGAGACCGACGAGGTCGTCCGGCCAGAACTCGCCTTCGTCGAGCCGGCGTCGGACGATGACGAAGACGTCGTTGCCCCGTATCTCTTCGGCGCCCTCACGGTCCCTGATCTCTTCGAAGGCGACCTGAGGGCCTTTCGTCCCGCGTCGAACATCCCGCACGGTGTGGGGACGGCCCTCGACGTAGACGGTGGAGCCGGGCTCGAAGTGAGTGAGGTCCTCGGGCTCGACGTACACACCGATGAACCCGTCGAGGCCATTCGGCTTTCCCAGCCGGCCGACCTTCACCGGGTCGGGCTGCCGCTCAGTCGAGGAACTCGACCCCAGCGTTGATCCCCTCTTCCTCGCCGGCGGCACTGGCCGCCGCCCGGATCGCCTTGGCCACACGTCCCCTGCGACCGATGACCCGACCCATGTCCGGTTTGGCGGTGCGGACCTCCGCAACGACCTCGTCGGGGCCCTGTTCGACCAGGGTCACTTGAACCGCGTCCGAGTCTTCGACGATGCTCTTGACCACGTACGTGACCACCCGTTCGACGATCTCACCCTTGGCCACGCTCATTCCTCCTCGGTCGATGCGGCGGCATCGGAGTCCACTGGCTCGTCCCGCTCCAGCCCGACCACGTGGATTCCACCGGTCTTGATCTTCATCGTGTTCATCGCCCCGGATATGTTGAGCAGTTTCTCGACGGTCTCCGAAGGCTGTGCTCCCTTGGCGAGCCAATCCGCAGCGCGCTCGTTGTCGATCTCAACCAGTGACGGCTCCTGCCGGGCGTCGTAGCGACCGATCTGTTCGATATAGCGGCCGTCACGGGGGGCGCGCTGGTCCATGACGACGACGCGGTAGACGGGTTGCTTCGTCTTGCCCATCCGCATCAGTCTCAGTCTGACTGCCATCTAGTTCACCTCTGGATTGTCATCTCTTCATCCGCCGGCCGCCGGTGAGGGCATCGAGTGACGGTAGGCCCTTTCCTCCTGCCAGCGTCTTCATCATCTTTTGTGTCTCGGCGAATTGCTTGAGGACCCGGTTCACGTCCTGGGGCGATGTACCCGACCCGGCCGCGATCCGGCGTTTGCGACTACCGCCGATGATCTTCGGGGCCCGGCGCTCTTCGGGTGTCATCGACTGGATGATGGCCTCGACCCTCTTGAGGTCGCGATCGTCAACTTCGACCTCACGCAGGAGCGAACCGGACCCGGGCAGCATAGCAAGGATGTCCTGGAGAGGCCCCATCGACTTCATGGCCTCGAACTGGTCGAGAAAGTCCTCCAGAGTGAATTCGCCCTTCTGGAGACGATCCGCAGCCTTCTCCGCCGCCTGTTGGTCGAACACGGTCTCCGCCTTCTCGATCAGGGTGAGCACGTCACCCATCCCGAGGATGCGACTCGCCATCCGCTCCGGGTGGAACGACTCCAGATCGTCCAGCCCTTCTCCCACTCCGGCGAACTTCACCGGCGCCCCGGTCACCTCGCGAACCGATATCGCCGCCCCACCCCGAGCATCTCCATCGAGCTTCGACAACACCACACCGGTGAGACCGATCTGTCTCTGGAAACCGTCGGCCACGTTGACCGCGTCCTGACCGGTCATCGCATCGACAACCAAGAGAACCTCGTCCGGTTCTGTGGCCTTGCGCACCGCGGCGAGCTCTTTCATCAGGCCCTCGTCGATCTGGAGACGTCCCGCGGTGTCGATGATGATCACGTCACGCCCCGTGCTCGCAGCCTCCTTCAAGGCCGACTTCGCCAGCTTGGGCGCTTTCCCCTTGCGATCGACCAGGACTGGAATGCCGATACGCTCCCCCAACGTCTCCAGCTGGTCGATGGCCGCCGGGCGTTGCAGGTCAGCGGCCACCAGCAGCGGGCTCTTGCCCTGTTTCTGGAGCAGCCTGGCGAGTTTCGCCGCGGTGGTGGTCTTGCCCGAGCCCTGGAGCCCGACCATGAGGATGACCAGTGGAGGCGATGACTTCACCAGACCGACCGTCTCAGACCCGAGGGTGTCGACCAACTCCTCGTGGACGATCTTGATCACCTGCTGGCCGGGCGTGATCGACTTGGCCACGTCTTCGCCCAGTGCCCGCTCCTTGACCCGGCTGAGGAAGGTCTTGACGACGGACACGTTGACGTCGGCTTCGAGCAGGGCGAGACGGACCTCGCGCAGAGCGACGTCGATGTCCTTCTCCGATAGCTTCCCTTTGCCCCTGAGCGTCGAGAAGACCGACTCGAATCGTTGCGTGAGCGTGTCGAACATCCGAGGTATAGGTTATGGCCTGTGACGCTCCAAGTAGACACCGTGTTCATCTGGGTCAACGATCTCGATGCCGCCCTCGAGTGGTACCGCGCAGTCGGGTTCGAGCCCGGGCCTCTCTATGGCACCTGGCAGGTGATGAACGTCGACGGCGAGACCAAGTTCGCCCTGCACCAAGGGATCCGCGAGGAAGGGCCATCCACGGCAGTCATCTCCTTCCGTGTCGACGACCTCGAATCGGAGATCGCCCGTCTGGCCGCCGAGGGGATCGAGGCGCGTGACGAGATCACCGACACCGGGACCACCCGGTTCACCACCTACATCGATCCCGACGGGAACGAGGTTCAGTTGCTGGAGCGGTGAATGGACTTCGAGCGGCTGGAGTCGTACTTGAGCCAACGGGTGGCCGCGGACCTCTTCTCGGGTGTGGTGCGGGTCAGCCGTGACCGCAACACCCTCTTCGAGCGCGCCTACGGCATGGCCAGCCGGGCCTGGGGAGTGCCCAACACGGTCGACATGAGATTCGACACCGCTTCGATCACCAAACTGTTCACCGCGGTGGTGGCCCTGCAGGCCGTGGAGGAGGGAGCGATATCCTTGGACACCAGGGCGGTGAGCTATCTCGGCCTCGAGGAGACCGCGATCCACCCCGACGCCCAACTCCATCATCTCATCACCCATACCTCGGGCATCGGCGACGACGCCGACGAGGAGGCCGGTGAGGACTACTCGAAGGTGTGGCGCCACCACACCAGCTATCTGGTGCGGGAGGTCGAGGACATGCTGCCGCTGTTCGTCGACCGGCCTGCCAACTTCGCCCCGGGTGAGGGGTGCCGTTACTGCAACGTCGCCTTCGACCTCGCCGGGCTCATGATCGAACGAGCCACCGGCGACAGCTACCGGCAGCGGGTTCAGACCCATGTCTTCGATCGTGCGGGAATGGCAGACTCCGGGTTCTTCTCCATGGACATAGTCGAGCCTCGGGTCGCCGAGGGCGCCGACCTCGTCGAGGGGAACTGGGTTCGCAACATCTACAGCTACATGCCGATCGGGACGCCCTCAGGCGGAGCGCACAGCACCGTCGCCGACCTGGAGCGCTTCCTGATGGCGACCCAGGACGGCAAGCTGCTCGGCCCCGACATGACGACCGAGTTCCTGACCCCACAGGCGAAGCACTCCGAAGGGAAGGAGGAGGTGCTCTTCATGGGTTATGGCCTGGAGTTCACCCTCGATCTCGATGGGTCTCTGCTCTATTACGAGAAGGAGGGGATCAACGCCGGCACCAGCGCCGTGCTCCGCCATTACCCCTCGACACAGACCACCTTGACGATGCTGTCCAACATGGAGGACGGTGTGTGGGGACCGCGTGGGGAGATCGACTCGATGCTTCGAGAGACCCCTTGATCACGCCGTGCGAGTGATCGAGGAGGGGAGCCGAGCGATCTCGTCTCTCCACGAGTGCACAGCAGCGCTTAACCTGTTCGTGTGATCCCCAAGACGATCGAGGACCTGAAAGCAGCCCTCGACAGCCAGGACTACTTCGCCGGTGACGACCTCATCGTGTCGATCCACCTCGCTCTACAGCTGGGGCGGCCCTTGTTCCTCGAGGGCGAGGCCGGGGTGGGCAAGACCGAAGTCGCCAAGGTCCTCGCCGCCATCTCCGATGAGGAGTTGATTCGTCTCCAGTGTTACGAAGGGCTCGACGTCGGTCATGCCCTCTACGAGTGGGACTACGCCCTCCAGATGATGGAGATCAGACTGCTCGAGGCCCGTGGAGAGGGGGCCAAGGCAACGGCCCGTGACATCCTGAGCCGCGATTTCCTCATCGCACGACCGCTGCTGCAGGCCATCGAGGCTTCCCGAGGTGGACGCCGCCCGGTCCTCCTCATCGACGAGCTCGACCGGGCCGACGAGGAGTTCGAGGCGTTCCTGTTGGAGCTCCTCTCCGATTTCCAGGTCTCCATCCCCGAGATAGGGACGATCAAGGCCGACGACCCTCCCATCGTCGTGTTGACCTCCAACCGGACCCGGGAGATCCACGATGCCCTCAAACGACGCTGCATCTACCACTGGATCGACTACCCGACACCGGACCTCGAGGCGTCGATCGTCACCCGCAAAGTCCCCGGAGTCGACCAAGACCTGGCCACCAGTCTCGCCGCGGCGATGAGCAGGCTGCGCGAAATGGACCTGTTCAAGCCACCGGGTGTGGCCGAGACCCTCGACTGGGCACAGTCCCTGCAACTCCTCCACGACGGGGAATTGACACCGGCTCTCGCTGACCGGACCCTCGGTGTGGTGCTCAAGTACAAAGACGACATCGACACGGTGCGGGAGGCAGGCCTGGAGGCCGTGGTGGGATGAGAGGCCCGGTAAGGGACCTCGCCACTTTCGCCCGGGCCCTTCGCCAACGAGGGCTCACCGTGACGCCCGACCAGGTGAGCGACATGGCCGAGGCGCTCTCCCTGGTCGATGCATCCCGACGGGCCCACGTATACGCCGCTCTGCGCTCACTCTCCATCACCGGCCCGGATCAGAGGGCGCCCTTCGACCAGGAGTTCACTCGTTTCTTCGAAGGGCAGACGACGCCTCGGGGCTCCGCCGAGCAACACTCCCAACTCGCCGCGACCACCGCGGTCAAGCCCGTCCTGGAGTCGTTGGGGTCGGGCCCCGAAGAGGAGCTCCACAGCCAGAGCGGTGCGTCGGCCACCGAGAACATCGCCTCGCGGGACTTCGCCGAGCTCGATGAGGACCAACTGACCGAGGCGCGACGTCTGGTGATGGCGATGATGTGGCAACCAACCGATGTCAAGACCAGACGGTGGATGACTTCCCCTTCGGGTCTGACTCCGGACCTGCGACGCACGCTACGGGGGACGGTCCGACCCGAAGGCGATCTGATGCCCATCGTGCGGCGGCAGCGTCGCCGACGTCAGCGACCTCTGATCATCATCGCCGACATCTCAGGGTCCATGGAGCAGTACGCCGATCTCTTCCTCGTCTTCGCTCACGCCGCCCAGCGCCGTCTCGACGACGTCGAGGTGTTCACCTTCTCCACCCAGTTGACCCGGATCACCGAAGACCTGCACAAACGCGACACAAAGACCGCGCTGGCGAAGGTGTCCGCCAGCGTGCGCGATTGGTCGGGAGGCACCAAGATCGGTGAGGCCTTCGCCGAGTGGAATCGCCGGTGGAGTCGCCGGCTCTCGCGCGGGGGCCCGATAGCGCTGATCCTCTCCGACGGCTGGGACTGCGGAGACCCGGAGTTGCTCGACCTCGAGATGGGGCGTCTCGCCCGTTCGGTGCACAGCGTCATCTGGCTCAACCCGCTGGCGGCGCGCGCCGACTATCGCCCCGCCACCCGAGGGATGCGGGCCGTCCTTCCCCACATCGACCATCTCCTTCCGGCAGCCAGCGTGATGGACCTGCGCGGCGTGGTGCGTCTCCTCGACTCGATCACCCGTTAGTCCCGCTTTCTGCCACATCGACCCCCGCGACTCGGTTAGGTTCAGTGACACTGGACAGTGAGGAGGTCCCTGTGTATCCGGCCAAGTTCGACTATCTGTCGCCAGAGACACTCGACGAGGCCCTGTCGATCCTCGCCGAGCGTGGCGACGAGGTGAAGATCCTCGCCGGTGGACAAAGCCTGATCCCGATGATGAAGTTGCGCTTCGCCCGGCCCCCCACCCTCTTGGACATCAACCGTCTTCCCGGTCTCGACACCCTGGAACGTTCCAACGGCCACCTCTCGATCGGGGCGCTCGTCCGGCACAACGACGTCGTCAAGTCCGAGACGGCCAAGGGGAACCACACGGTGGCCAGCGCCGCCCCCTGGGTGGCCGACCCGATCGTGCGCAACCTGGGGACCCCTGCGGGGTCGGTGGCCCACCACGACCCCGAAGGCGACTGGGCGTCGGTGATGCTGGCGTGCAAGGCCGAGGTCGTGGTGAGGAGCAGCGAGGGTGAGCGGGTGGTGCCGATCACCGACTTCCTCGTCGACATGTTCGCCACCTCCTGTCAACCCAACGAGATGGTCACCGAGCTCCGGGTCCCTGTCCACGGCGAACGCGGTGGTGGCGACTACCAGAAGCTCGAGCGAAAGGTCGGTGACTACGCGACCGTCGGGGTGGCCACGAGTCTCGAACTGGATGGGGACGGCGCCATTGCCGCCGCCGGCATCGCCCTCACCTCCGTCTACGCCTACAACCTCGAGGTGACCGAGGCAGAAGAGCTCCTCAACGGTGAGAGCCCCAGTGACGAACTGTTCGCCGAGGCGGGACGTATCGCTTCTGAGGCATGTGACCCGGCCACCGACACCAGGGGAAGTGCCGAGTACAAGAGACATGTGGTCGACGTGTTCACCCAACGCGGGTTGGCCAGGTCCCTCGAGATCGCCCAAGGAGGTGCGTCATGAACATCACGGTGACGGTCAACGGGACCGAGCACACTGCCGACGTCGAGCCCCGGCTGCTCCTGGTCGATTTCATCAGGTCGAACCTGAAGCTGACCGGCACCCACATCGGCTGTGACACCACGAGCTGCGGTGTCTGCACCGTCCTCGTCGACGGCACCCCGGTGAAGTCCTGTACCTACTTCGCAGTCCAGGCCAACGGACGCTCGATCACCACCGTGGAAGGCCTCAAGCAGAACGGGCAGCTCGCCCCGATCCAGGAGGCCTTCAAGGAGCATCATGGTCTCCAATGCGGGTTCTGCACCCCGGCGATGATGCTCGTGGGAAGCGCATTGATCGAGGAGAACCCCGATCCGTCCGACGACGACGTGCGTTGGGCGATCTCCGGAAACCTCTGCCGCTGCACCGGCTACATGAACATCGTCAAGTCGATCCAGGCCGCGGCCGCGGCCACCAGTGAGGGAGCCAGCTCATGACAACCACCGCACACGCCCCCAAGACCACCCCGGAGATCGGCGGGATCGGCCACAGCCGGCGACGGGTCGAGGACGCCCGCTTCATCGAGGGCCAGGGCAACTACGTCGACGACATCGAGCTGCCGGGGATGCTGTACATGGCGATCCACCGCAGCCCCATCGCCCACGCCAAGATCCTGTCCATCGACACCTCCGAGGCCGAGGCGGTGGAGGGTGTGATCGCCGTCGTCACCGGAGAGCTCCTCGCCAACTACAACCTCGCCTGGATGCCGACACTGTCCGGCGACACCCAAGCGGTGCTGGCCACCGACAAGGTGCGATTCCAGGGCCAGGAGATCGCCGCGGTCATCGCCACCGATCGCTACATCGCCGAGGACGCCGCCGAGTTGATCCAGGTGGAGTACGAAGACCTCGAGCCTATCGTCACCCCGCAGCGCGCACTCGATGCCGACGCCCCGCTGATCCGTGACGACAAGGAGGGCCAGGACTCCAACCTCTGCTACGAGTGGGAGTCGGGCGACAAGGCCGCCGTGGACGCCGCGTTCGCCAAGGCGGCCAGGGTGGTCTCGCTGGAGACCTTCTACCCGAGGTCGCACCCCGCACCCCTGGAGACATGTGGCATCGTCGCCGATGTCAACCCGGCCACCGGACAGGCCAATCTCTATCTGACCTCTCAGGCACCCCATGCCCACCGCACCGTATTCGCCCTGGTGGCCGGGCTCCCCGAGCAGAACATCCGGATCATCTCCCCCGATATCGGAGGAGGCTTCGGGAACAAGGTCCCCGTCTACCCCGGCTATGTGGTGGCCACCGCGGCGTCGCTGGTCATCGGCAAGCCGGTGAAGTGGGTGGAGACCCGCACCGAGAACCTCATCTCCACCGGGTTTGGCCGCGACTACTACATGAAAGGCGAACTCGCGGTCGACGATGACGGGAGGATCCTGGCCCTGAGAGTCGACATGCTCTCCGATCAGGGCGCCTTCTTCGCCGACGCCCAGCCCACCAAGTTCAAGGCGGGCCTCTTCCACATCGTCACCGGGTCCTACGACTACCCGGCGGCACACGTGACCACCCGGGGGGCCTACACCAACAAGGCACCGGGCGGAGTCGCCTACCGATGCTCGTTCCGGGTGACCGAGGCCTCCTACATGATCGAGCGGCTGGTGCAGAACGCCGCCTATGAGATAGGAATGGACCCGGCCGAGTTCAGGGCCAAGAACTTCATCCAACCCGACCAGTTCCCCTATCTCTCACCGACCGGCTTCGTCTACGACTCAGGTGATTACGAGACGGCGATGCGTCTCGCAATGGACATGGTCGGATACGACGACATCCGCAAGGAGCAGGAGGAAGCCCGCAAGGAGGGCAAACTGGTCGGGATCGGTATGGCCAGCTTCACCGAAGTCGTCGGTGCCGGCCATGGCGAGGACTACGACATCCTCGGCCTGAAGATGTTCGACTCCGCAGAGCTACGGGTCCACCCCACGGGGAAAGCCATCCTCAAACTCGGCGTCCGCAGCCAGGGTCAGGGGCACGAGACGACGTTCGCTCAGATCGTCGCCGAGGAGCTCGGCATCCCCGCTTCCGACGTGAAAGTGGTCGAAGGCGACACCGACAACACCCCATACGGTCTGGGGACGTACGCTTCGCGGAGCACTCCGGTCGCCGGGGCGGCCACGGCGATGATCTCGCGGCAGCTCCGCGAGAAGGCGAGGAAGATCGCCGCCCACCTCCTGGAAGCCTCCGAGGAGGATCTCGAGTGGGAGACCGGCAAGTTCTCCGTCGCAGGTGACCCGGACAGCTCGGTGAGCATCCAGGACATCGCCTTCGCTGCCTACACCAACCCCCCGCCGGACATCGAAGCCGGGCTCGAAGGGGTGAACTACTACGACCCGCCCAACATGACCTACCCATTCGGCACCTACATCGTCGTGGTCGACATCGACCCGGGGTCGGGGCAATGGAAGGTGAGACGGATGGTCGCCGTGGACGACTGTGGGGTGCGGATCAACCCGATGGTCGTCGAGGGCCAGATCCACGGTGGCCTCACCGAGGGCTATGCGATGTCTTCGATGCAGTACATCACCTTCGACGAGTCGGGCAACTGCATCGGGTCCAATTTCATGGACTATCTGATCCCCACCGCCTGGGAGACCCCTCGGTTCGAGCTGGGCGAGACCGTCACCCCCTCTCCCCACCACCCGATCGGGGTCAAGGGCGTCGGGGAGTCGGCGACGGTCGGCTCGCCCGCCGCCTTCGTCAACGCCGTCATCGACGCCCTCTGGCACCAGGGAGTCAAGAACATCGACATGCCAGTGTCCTCCGACCGCGTTTGGGCGGCCATGGAGGGGGCAGAGACGGCGTGAACAGGGAGCTGCTGGAGCTGGCCGCGGACCTGAGCCGCCGGCACCGGCCATTCCTCACCGCCACGGTGGTGTGGGCCCGGGGCCCGTCGTCGGGCAAGCGCGGCTCGACCGCGCTCATCGAGCCCGACGGCACGGTACATGGCTGGATCGGCGGCGCCTGCGCAGAGCCGGTGGTGATTCGGGAGGCCGCCGAAGCCATGGCCGACGGCAAGCCCAGGCTGCTGTTCTTGGGAACCGAGGCCGACATCGCCTCCGTGGAGAATCGGCCGGACGTGACCACCGTGCCGATATCGTGCACCTCCGAAGGCGCCCTGGAGGTGTTCTTGGAGCCGATCCTCCCCCAACCCCATCTCGTGGTCATCGGTGGCTCTCCTGCGGTCGAGACCCTGGTGACCCTGGCCGAGACGCTCGATTGGAGAGTCGACGTCGTCGGTGAAGACCTGGTCCTGCCCGAGGTGTCACCCAGCACCGCGATCGTCGTGGCAACCCAGGGCCACTACGACGAGCCTGCCGTGGAAGCGGCCCTGTCGACCGAAGCCGGATACATCGGGCTGGTGGCCTCACGAAAGCGCGCCGAGACCATCACCGGCTATCTGCGCGACCGTGGTCGTGAGGACCAGGTGGGGCGGGTGGTGGCTCCGGCCGGTATCGACCTCGGGCACATCGCCCACACCGAGATCGGGGTCTCGATCGTCGCCGAACTGGTGAAACGACGCGCCGCCGGCGAGCTGAGGGGCTGGCCGGTGCCCGCGGACAAGCCGCATCTCGCCATCGACCCGGTGTGCGACATGGAGGTCGACGTCGCCACCGCTCGCTGGATAAGCGAGCACGAGGGCGAGACCTACTACTTCTGCGCCCCCGGTTGCAAGGCAGCCTTCGAGAAGGAACCTGCGCAGTACGCTGGGGTGTGATGAGAAGCCAGCTAGCCCTGCGCGACAGGTGGGTCGACGAAGGAAAGAAGGTGGCAGTGGCCACGGTCATCAAGGTGCACGGGAGCGCTCCTCGGCCCGAAGGCTCCAAGTTCCTGGTCTCCTCCGATGGCGACATGGAGGGCTCGGTCAGCGGCGGTTGTGTCGAGAACGACGTCTACCTCCACGCCCAGGAGGTCCTCGAGAGCGGCAAGCCAAAGAAGGTGACCTACGGAATCGCCGACGAGGACGCCTTCGAAGTGGGGATGTCCTGTGGCGGGACCATCGACATCTTCATCGAGCCCTGGTGAACCAAGTCAACCAGGCGATCCAGGAGTTGCTCGAAGCCGAGTCGTTCGGATCGGTCGCCACCCTCGTCGACGGCCCGGCAGTTGGCCAAAAGGCGGTGATCGACGGTTCCGGTGTGATCGTGGCGGGAACCGTTCCCGAGGATATCGTCTCCGACGTCCTCGAGGATGCCCGCACCCTCATGGACCACGAACAGCATCGGACCCTCGAATACGGGGACCATTCGGTCTTCTTCGAGACCCTGGCACCCCCACCCGACCTGATCATCTTCGGTGCGGTCCACATCGGGCAGGCCCTGGCCGGCTTCGGCACCGAGATGGGATACCGGGTGACCGTGGTCGACTCACGCACCCCCTTCGTCACCGAAGAGCGGTTCCCAACGGCGCACCGTCTCCTCGTGGGCTGGCCCAAAGACCTGATCGACCAGATCTCCTTCGACCGGCGCACGTGGATGGTCGTCCTGTCACATGACCCCCGTCACGAGACTCCTCCCCTCGAGGCTGCGCTCAAGACGGACACTCGTTACATCGGCGCCATGGGCTCGAGACGCACCCACGACCTGAGGGTCGAGCGTCTCCGTCAACTCGGCTTCGGTGACCAGGACCTCGAGCGCATCCACTCCCCCATCGGTCTCGACATCGGCGCCGAAACCCCTCAGGAGGTGGCGGTCTCCATCCTGGCCGAGATGACCCTGGTGCGATATGGCGCCGGGTCGGGCATTTCGCTGAAGGGTGTGGAGGGACGAGTCCACAAACAGCGCGGCGACGCCTGAGTTCACACGACTCTGCTGTACAAGTCGACGATATTGCCCTCAGGGTCCCTCAAATAGATGAACCGGGCCGTGGTTCCGGACGGCCCTTGCCACTCGACGACCTCGCCCAGCATGCCTCCGCCCGCGGCCACCACCTTCCCGATGGCCGTCTCCAGGTCGTCGACCTCGAAGGCGAGTTGGCCGCTGCCGGGCCGATAGTTCCACCCGTCGG
Source organism: uncultured Acidimicrobiaceae bacterium (assembly GCA_964653975.1). GTDB lineage: Bacteria > Actinomycetota > Acidimicrobiia > Spongiisociales > ZC4RG35 > JANQRA01. Next base: position 8,658 of record CAZZIG010000087.1, on the reverse strand, counting down.
GCGTGTCGCCTTCGACCGAGTACAACTCGAGGATCGGCCCGCGGTCACCCCGACCGGGCAATCGCAGGGCGCATAGGGTGACCGTCCCATCGGGAACGCCGGCTCCTCGCGCAACGACGCTGTCGGTTGACAGTGGGGGCACGACGACCTCGCAGTCGAGAGCTTCCTCGTAGAAGCCCACGAGCAGATCGAGGTCGCTGGCGAGGATCTTGACCTGGTCGAATCGCACGGGCCGAGGCTAAACCGGAAATGGGTCTTCCCCTACCCTTTCGTCATGCTGTTGGAGAGAGAGGGGCTCTTGGCGTCGTTGGGGGAGTTTCTCGGCCAGGCTGCGACCGGCGAGGGATGTCTCGCCCTGATCGCCGGTGAGGCAGGCTCCGGCAAGACCTCGGTGGTGCGCGCCTTCGTCGAGACCCTCGACGACTCGACCCTGGTGATCCAGGGTGCCTGCGACCCGCTCACGACTCCACGGCCACTCAGCCCACTCCACGATTTCGCCGCCGATCCCGACTCCGGATTGCATGGTCTCGACTTCGACCGGGACCCGATCGAGATCTTCAACGAGGTCCTCGACCGTCTTCGACACACGACGCGACCCGTCGTGATGACGATCGAGGACATCCATTGGGCCGACGAGGCGACCCTCGATTTCCTGAGGTTCCTGGGGAGACGGATGCCGGATTCCAAGGCGATGCTGGTGTGTACCTATCGAGACGACGAGGTGGGCCCGGACCACCCACTCCGGCCCGTCCTGGGACAGTTGATCCCGCTCGATTGGGCCCATCGTCTCACCGTCTCTCCACTGTCGATCGCCGCGGTCACGCGGCTGGCGACTGACCGCGCCTTCGACCCCACGGATCTCATGCGCTTGACCGACGGCAACGCCTTCTTCGTCACCGAGGTCCTGGCCAGCGGGGCGGGGCTCCCCGAGACGGTGCAGGAGGCCGTTCTCGCCCGGGTGGCTCGGCTCGACGAGCGCCCGCGTCGTGTCGTCGAGGGCGTATCGGTGGCCCCCCGGTCGCTCCCGATCGAACATGCCGCCACCATCGTGGGTGGCACCCTCGATGACATCGACGCTGCCCTGGCAGCCGGAGTGCTCATCGGCGACGGTCACAGCCTGCGCTTTCGTCACGAACTGGCTCGCTCGGCCGTCGAGCAATCCCTCCCCCCGGCACGGCGTCTGGGTCTGCACATGCGCATGCTCGGCATCCTGGAGGAGGAGCAGAACCCGGACCTGGCCCGGCTCGCCCACCACGCGGTTCGCGCCGGAAGATCCGATCTCATCGTCGAATATGCCCCTGAGGCCGGCGACGAAGCGCTCCGACGGGGATCACGACGTGAGGCCGTGGCCTTCTACCGGGCCGCCCTCGACCATGCCGACGACCTCGGCCCGGACCGGACGGCCGAGCTTCGGGTCAAGCTGGGAGCCGAGCTCCGTCTTCTCGACGAGCCCGATGCAGCTGAGACCGAGTTGCATCTCGCCGTCGACCACTACCGGAGCTCGGGCGATGTCGAGCATCTGGCCGATGCCCTCGGCCAGCTCCAAGGGGCTCTGTGGAATCTGAGGAGATTCGAGGAGGGTTGGGACGCCATGGACGAGGCGATTGCCCTTCTCCGCCCGGGGGGCGCGAGTGAGACCCTGGGGATGACCCTCTACAGGATCGCCCAACGCCACATGCTCGCCCGACACGGCCAGCTCGCATTCACCCACATCGAGGAGGCCCGGCAGGTGGCCGATGGGGTCGACAGTGTGGAGTTGGACTGGCTCGTCCTGATGATGACCGGTTGTATCCACATCGTCCTCGGCGACGCCGATGAGGGGACAAGGCTTCTCGGTGAGTCTGTGTCCAGAGCCGAGGCTCTGGACAACCCGCGTCTTCTCGCCATCGGGTTGTCCATGTTGGGTTCGGGAGGAGGCGAAGCGAGACACTATGCGGCGGCCATCCCCGCGCTGGAACGTGGCGTCGAGCAGGGGTTGGCGACCGATGCCGACTCCAGCGTCGCCTACAACCGCTCGTGGTTGGCCCGGATCGCCTTCGAGCAGGGCAGCTGGGACGACACGGTCGAGCTCGCCGATGTCGTGGACCGCACCACCTTGCAGAGAGAGGGCATTGCCTACATCACCGCCATGAGCGCCCTGGGGCGGGTCCGGGTGAGACGTGGCGACCCGGGCGGGCTGGTGTTGTTGGAAGAGATGACCGAACTGGCCAGGGACCACGAGTTGCAGCACGGCTGGAATGCGATCTGCGGTCGGGCCGAGCACTTCTGGCTCAACGGGCGGCCCGAAGGTGGTCTCGACGAGCTGGAGCCGGCCTTCCGGCGCGCTCTGGAGACTGACAGCGAATGGGCGCGTGGTGAGATCGGCTTCTGGATGTGGCGTGTCGGTCGCATCGACAGCCCACCGGAGGGTGCCGCCGAGCCCTTCGCTCTCCAGATCGCGGGCGACTGGGAGGCAGCCGCCGAGAGATGGCGGGAGATCGGCTGCCCCTACGAGATGGCGATGGCGCTCGCGGACGGGACGGAGGAAGCCAAGCTCGAGGCGCTGGAGATCCTGGACCGGCTCGACGCCCGACCCATGGCAGATCGGATGCGGAGCCAGTTGCGCGACCTGGGCATCGAGCGGGTGCCCCGCGGACCTACCAGGACGACCCTCTCCAACCCGGCCGGGTTGACTTCCCGACAGCTGGAAGTGCTCCGTCTCATGACCGACGGGCTGAGCAATGGCCAGATCGCAGAGAAGCTCTACGTGTCGAAGAAGACGGTCGAGCACCACGTGTCCGCGATCTACTCCAAGCTGGGGGTCAACTCACGGCCCAAGGCCATCCGCGCCGCAGTCGAAGTGGGGGCGGTCGAGAAATAGGGGCGCATCTGCCGGGAGATAGGGGCAGGCCCCGATGTGGCTGCGTCTTCCTCTCCCTACGTTCGAGATCAGACCGGAGATCCCGGCGGAGAAGGAGAGTGAGATGCCTCGATACATCGTCGAACGAGAGTTCCCGAAGGGTCTGGAGATCCCAACGACGCCCGAGGGGCAGAAGGCGATGCTCGGAGTCGTCGACAACAACGCGACCGAACAGGTCACCTGGGTTCAGTCGTTCGTCACCGACGACCACACCAAGACCTTTTGTGTGTACGACGGGCCGTCACCCGAGGCAATCCGACGCGCCGCGGGCCTGAGCGAGTTGCCGGTGAACAAGATCTCGGAGATCTCGGTGCTGGACCCGTACTTCTACGTGGGGGCGACGTCATGAGGAAGTCGATCGCAATTCTCTCGGTGCTGGTGCTGAGTCTGGCTGCGACACCGGCGCTCGCCCAGGGTCAGTCTGAACTGGCCGAGGCACGTCAGGCGACCGCCAAGTACCACAAGGTGAGTCATGCCGAGAGCGTCGGGTATGCGAGCACTCTCGACACCCTGGGGTGTTTCGAGAACCCTGGCGTCGGTGGGATGGGACTGCACTATCTCAACGGGGCGATCCTCGACGGGACCCCGGAGGCAGACGCACCGGAGGCGTTGGTCTACGAGATGAGACCAAACGGGAAACTGAAGCTGGTCGGGCTGGAGTACATCGTGCCGGTGGAGGCGTGGAGCTCCGCCGAGCCCCCGATGTTGTTCGGCCAGGAGTTCCACCAGCATCCCGTGTTACCCCTGTGGGTGCTACACGCCTGGGTGTGGAAGCCGAACCCGGCCGGGATGTTCCAGGACTGGAACCCCAACGTCGGGCTCTGTCCCGACGACGCACCAGTGTTCGGAGTCGATCTGCCGTAGGGCGACCGAGGGGGAATGAGGAGGAGCCGGCTCACCAGCCGGCTCCTCCTCATCCAGGAACGCGGGCGCTCTTCGGAGCGTTTGGATGTCGTGTCCAGGAGACGACCGTCGTCCTTCGGTGCCGCATTCCGCTCCACCCTCGTGCCCGGATGGGGTCAACTGGCCGCCGACCGTCCGGTCGTAGGGAAGATCCTGGTCTTCATCACTGGTCTCCTGGCGATAACGGCTCTCACCGTCTTCCTCTTCATCGAGCCGATCGAGGTCTACGCCTGGCTGGCCAACCCGGATGTCCTCTTGATGGTGGTCCTCGGGAACCTCCTCCTGGCCGCGATCCGCCTCTTCGCCACCGGCCACGCCTGGATCGTGAGCGGGGGCCGGCGTTGGTTCGCCGGTGTCTTCCTCGCGGTGTTCGTCGGGGTCCCCCACGTCGCCGTCGCCTGGGTCGGTCTCGAGACCCGTGACTCGATGATGAAGGTCTTCCCCACGTCGCCCCCGATCGCGGACGCGACGACCACGACCACTTCGCCGCCCCAGGCCACCACGACCACCGTGGCGACCACCACCACGACACAGCTCGAGTTGACCCCCGTGGTCACGGCCCCGGGTGAGTACGGGGCCGATGAGATCGACCCCGACGACTTCGCGGTGTGGCGTCCCTTTGGTGAGGAGCGGTTGAACATCCTCCTCCTGGGAGGGGATGCCGGCCCGGGCCGCAGTGGGCTGCGCACCGACACGATGATCGTCGCCTCGGTGGACCCGGTCAGCGGCGACACGGCGCTCATCGGGATCCCCCGCAACTTCGGGGGCGTCACCTTCAAGGACGGCAGCGAGGTCCCCGTGGAGATCCTCAACGCCGTGTACGGATGGGGTCACCGCAACCCCGGGTCGTTCGACGGGCCCGACCCGGGCGCCACGGCCACTCGCGAGGTGATCGAGAACATCACCGGGCTGGAGATCGACTACCACATGCTGGTCGACCTCACCGGATTCGCCGACCTCGTCGATGCCTTCGGTGGCGTCCACATGCACGTGCCCCGCCCGGTCGATGGCCCCCTCTACGACCCGGCGACCGGCGGTTACGAGATGATTCGCATCGAAGCGGGCGATCAGTTCCTCGACGGTGGCCACGCCCTCGCCTACGCACGAGCCAGATACGGGTCGTCCGATTACGTTCGGATGGGCCGGCAACGATGCATCCTCGCCTCCGTGGCACGCGACGCCGACTTGTTGAACATGTTGGGAAGGCTCTCCGAGATGCTGACCGTCGTCGAAGTAAACATGAGCACCGATCTCCCGGTGGGGCTTCTCCCCGAGATGGTCCGTCTCCTGCCCCGGATCGACGACACCGAGATGCGGGTCATCGGTTTCGACTCGAGCTGGCGATCCGGCAGGACCCCCCTCGGTGCGGCCATCCCCGACATCGAGAGGATCAGGGCGACCGTGAGGCAGATCATCGATGATCCGGAGTCTGCGATGGGTTCGGGTGTGGAGACGGCCGACGCTGCGTGCAGGTGACCTACCCTCCCGCTGGTGACCACCCGGGACGACGCGCTCCGAGCCGACATCAGGAGGTTGGGCAACCAGCTCGGTGAGGCCCTGGTTCGCCAGCACGGCCAGGACCTGCTCGACCTGGTCGAAGAGGTCAGATCGTTGGGCAAGTCGGCCCGTCGCGGCGGTAGCGCCGAGGCTGCGAAGGATCTCCATGCCCTCCTCTCCGACCTCGCCACCGCCGAGGTGATTCCCCTGGTGAGAGCCTTCACCACCTACTTCTACCTCGCCAACGTCGCCGAACAGGTCCATCGCATCGAGGAGATGGCGAGCGATGACCGGTATCTGCGCCAAACGGTGGACCGCATCCTCGCCTCCCACCCCGACCAGGGCCTCCTCGACGACGTCGTCTCACGCTTCGAGGTGAGACCGGTGTTCACCGCGCATCCCACCGAGGCGGCGCGGCGCAGCATCCTCTCCAAACGAGGCGAGGTGGCTGAGCTGCTGAACAGACGGATGACGGCCTCAAATCAAGACCAGGTCGACCTCGTCGACCGCCGTTCCGCAGAGCTGATCGACCAGATCTGGCAAACCGATGAGCTGAGGACGGACCGACCCACCGTCGTCGATGAGGCGCGCTCCGCGCTCTACTACCTCGTCGCTCTTGCCGAGGACGTCCTGCCCCGTCTCACCGAGACGATCGACGCCCAACTCCATCGCCTCTCCCCCGACGCGGACACCAATCCGCTTCGTTTTGGCACGTGGGTGGGCGGCGATCGTGACGGCAATCCGGGCGTGACTGCATCCACCACGCTCGAAGCACTGGCCCTTCAACACGATCGCGGGCTCACCCTGCTCATCGAGACGATCGAGGACCTGAGCGAGGAGCTCTCGATGTCGAGCGAGTTGACCACCCCCAGCGCCGTGCTGATCGACTCGCTGGAGAACGACCGCCGAGCCCTCCCCGATGTCTGGCAACGAGAGCGAGAGAGGACCGAGGACGCCCCCTATCGGCTCAAGTGCTCCTATATCCACGCCCGTCTGCTCAACACCCGATCCCGGATCAAGAGCGGAGCCGCCCACTCGCCCGGGCAGGACTACGCCCACCCCAGCCACCTGGTCGCCGAGCTCGACCTCATCGCCGGGTCGCTGTCCGCCTCCCGTGGCCAGCTGATCGCCAGTGGTGCCGTGGCCAGAGTCAAACGCGCCGTCCAGTTGCTCGGCTTTCAGATGGCGATCCTCGACGTCCGCCAGCACTCGGCCAAGCACACCGACGCCGTCGAAGAGTTGTTCGAGAACGTCGACATCGACCTCGCCGCGATCGACGACGACGCAAAGACGAAGACGCTCTCCTCCGAGCTGGTCGGCACACGTCCGCTCTCCGGGCCCACTACCTCTCTCACGGACGACAGCGCGGAGGTGTTGGAGACGTTTCACTCGATCAGAGAGGCGCATTCCCGCTATGGGAAGCAGGTGATCGAGAGCTACATCATCTCGATGACCGAATCTCCCTCCCACGTGCTCGAGGCCGCGGTCCTGGCCCGGGAGGCGGGCCTGATCGACCTACGGCAGGACATCGCCGACATCGGGTTCGTGCCCCTGGTCGAGACCATCGACGACCTACGGGGGGCGGGTGAGCTGCTCGACGGCATCCTGGGAGACCCGAACTACCGCAAGATCGTCTCCCTGCGGGGCAACACCCAGGAGGTAATGCTGGGTTACTCCGACTCCAACAAGGTGGGTGGCATAACTGCCTCCCAGTGGGAGATCTACAAGGCCCAGCGAGTGATGCGAAACGTCGCCGAGAGTCACGACGTGCGATTGCGGCTCTTTCATGGCCGGGGTGGGACGATCGGGCGCGGCGGGGGGCCCACTCATGCCGCGATCCTCGCCCAACCGTACGGGACCGTCGACGGCACCATCAAGGTGACCGAGCAGGGTGAGGTCATCTCCGAGAAGTACGGCAACCCCGAGATCGCTGCCCGGAATCTGGAGTTGATGGTGGCCTCGGTGTTGGAGAGCTCGTTGCTTCATCGTCAGTCGAGAAGGCCGAAAGACACACTCGATGCCTGGACCGAGACGATGGACGACTTCGCTCGAGAGGCTTATGCGTCGTACCGGAGTCTCGTGTCCAGTCCCAGCCTCGTCCCCTACTTCCTGTCGTCGACTCCCGTGGAGGAGCTCGGGAAGATGAACATCGGCAGCCGACCATCCCATCGTCCCGGAGGCGTGGGCGGGATCGAGGACTTGCGCGCCATCCCCTGGGTCTTCGGCTGGACTCAGACCCGCCAGATCGTCCCCGGGTGGTTCGGTGTCGGCTCCGGTCTGCGGAGTGCACGCGCCGCCGGTCATGGCGATCGGCTCGAGGAGATGGCCGCGGAGTGGAGTTTCATGCGAACCTTCATCTCCAACGTGGAGATGACCCTCTCGAAGACCGATCTCGACATTTCGGCCTCCTACGTGAACGAGTTGGTCGACCCGGACCACCGTCATCTCCTCGATGTGATCCGCGCCGAGTACGAGACAACGATCGAAGAGGTCCTCTCTCTGCGGGGCACCAGCCAACTCCTGGAGGACTCGCCACTGCTGCGCAGGACCCTGGGAGTCAGGGACATCTATCTCGACCCGATCAACTACTTGCAGGTGTCGCTCCTCGCCCGGAGCCGCGCCGGGGAAGAGTCGCCCGAACTGGATCGGGCCTTGCTGTTGACGGTGAACGGGATCGCCGCCGGGATGCGCAACACCGGCTGACCCGAGAGCCTCACCCGATGGTGTCGAAGGCCATCTTGTGCCGTGTGTCCCTCACCTCGAGGAGGTACCAGAGATAGGCAATGGCGAACATCCCTCTCTGCAGCAGACCGTCGTACCCGTCGGTCGCCGACATCGCGATGGGTATCGCCACGGCCGCAACGAGGGCTACGACGTCGACCCGACCCCAGCGGGGGATGCGGCGCCAGCCGACGACCAGGACACCAGCAGCGAATGCAAAGCCCATCGCCGTGGCGGCAACAGAGTGGAGGAGGTCCTCGACCGTGTCGTAGGGAACCCCGTCCAGGAAGGGCCGGTGCGAGTACACCGCCGCCGCGATCAAGAGGAGCCCGAACAGCCCGTGGAGGATTCGCCCCGATTCGGGCCATCCCCTCTTCACGATGCCCAGACAGAAGACACCGAGACCGAACAGGGCGAGACCCGTGCGGGCCAGCCATGCCCCCTCCGTCGCCTGTGCCGCGGCCTCGTTCGTGGTGTGCTCCGCAACCGAGTAGCTCTCGGGCAGAGTCGCGGGTGCGATCACCAGGCAGATGATCGAGGAGAACAGTGCGACAGCGATCAGTACTCGGGAGCTGGAGACCTCCACCCGACCCATGATGTCATCTCGCGCATGGCCGCGTCGCCCCGAACGGTGCTCG
>CAZZIG010000086.1:0-24814 GCA_964653975.1 uncultured Acidimicrobiaceae bacterium | reverse complement strand
CAACTATTGGAAGGGTTGGCCGTTCACTTATTGAGCGGCCCGACACGGAGACGGGGTTTCCCGGCTTCGATGAACAGAGGAGGAAAGGAACAATGAAAGCCAAATCCAAGTGGTTGGCGATCTTCCTGGTGCTTGGCCTGGTACTCGCCGCCTGTGGTGACGGTGGCGGGGACGCCACCACCACCACCGGGGCGGAGGCACCCGATACCACCGAGCCGGCGACCGATACCACCGAGCCGATTACCGACACCACAGAAGGTGGTGGCGAGATGGACATCGCCACCGATGTCGGTGTCGATCTGGAGGCAGGGACGATCAATGTCGGACTGCTTTCGGACCTTACCGGCCAGTTCAGCTCGCTGGTTCAGGTCATCGTCACCGGCCATGAGGTCTATTGGGAGAATGTCAACGCGAACGGCGGAATAGGTGGGCTCCAGGTCGAACTGGTAACCGTGGACACCGCCTACGACGTGCCGACTCATGTGCAGCGCTATGAGGAGCTGAAGGACGAGGTGGTTGCGTTCGGGCACTCGACCGGATCACCGCACACGGTGGCCATCAACGACCAGCTCCAGGCCGACGGGATCCTGGCGATCCCGCTCACCTGGTACTCGGGTTGGTCGGCTCCGCCGTTCGATTCCAACCTGTTGCACCACGGCGTGAACTACTGCCTGGAGGCGATGAACCTCATGGGCTATCTCACCGACCAAATGGGTGACAGCCTTTCGACGGTCGCCATTGCTTCGCAGCCGGGTGACTACGGGCTCGACGGGGTGGAGGGAGCGAGGCTCGCCGCAGAGGCGCTGGGGCTCGAGGTCGTCTACGACGGTTCGGGTGCCATCAATCCGCTTCCTGAAGGTGAGGCAACTCTGACCGAAGTGGCAAATGCAATCGTCGCCTCGGATGCCGACCTCGTCTATGTGGTCACCGGGCCTACGGCTTACTCGAGCATCTTTGGCCAGGCTCTGGCTCAGGGCTACCAGGCCGTATGGTCGGGCGGAGGTCCCAGCTACAACCCGGCGTTCATAGCTCCCGACTCGCCGATCAAAGATGCCATCGCCGCATCGACGTACTGGTCGTCCTATTACTCCCTTTGGGGTATGGACACGCCAGGCGTCCAGGAGGCGACGCAGCTCCTTGTTGACAGCGGGCGCGTAGAGCAGCCGATCTCGGCTTACTTCGAAGGCTTCGTCGAGGCGCAGATGATGCATGCCGCGCTCGAGGCCGCACATGCCGCGGGAGACATGACCCAAGCAGGGGTGCTGGCCGCGGGCAAGAGCCTGGAGAACGTTAGCTTCAACGGCTTGGCTCCAGACGAGACCTTTGTTGGCGAACCCAACGCGCAGGTTCAGCGTCTGTCGGCCACGATCTGGCAACCGGATCCTGATGCGCTGGCTTCCGGTGAGAGTGCCGGAGAGTCCGTGTTGGAGACCGACTACGTTCATCCGATCACTGAGGCATACGAGTTCAACGAGGCGTGTTACGCCTTCGAGGGCTGAAGACGATGAAGGTGTGGGGTGGCTTTATGTCACCCCACATCGTTCTGTGAGGGCTCGACCACGGCCGGCGTGAGCCCTCACAGAACGGTCGGACGGAGAAGACGGGGCTGCGCATGCTGACAGTGGAGAATCTCGAGGTCGTCTACAACGATGTGATCCTCGTGCTGCGTGGAATCTCCCTGGAGGTCGGCGACGGACAGATCGTGGCTCTCCTTGGAGCGAACGGCGCCGGCAAGACCACCACCCTGCGGGCCATCACCGGTCTGCTCGAGATACACGAGGGGGACATAACCAAGGGGGAGATCAACCTCGACGGTCAGAACGTCACCCACATCGATCCGTCGAAGCGGGTCGCTCTGGGCATCTCTCAGGTCATGGAGGGCCGTCGTGTCTTCGCCGAGCTCGACGTCGAGGAGAACCTGCGCGCCGGGGCTTACGTGAACCGAAACGCCGGCAAGGTGAACGAGGCTCACGACAGGGTGATGACCCTCTTCCCGAGGCTGGCCGAGCGACGCAAGGCCACCGCGGGATACCTGTCCGGCGGTGAGCAGCAGATGCTCGCCATCGGGCGTGCCCTCATGCAAGACCCGAAGGTGCTGATCTTGGACGAGCCCTCGCTGGGTCTGGCGCCGCTCCTCGTCCAGGAGGTTCGTGACATCATCGTCGAGATCAACGAGCAGGGGACGTCGGTGCTCCTCATCGAGCAGAACGCCTCCATGGCGTTGTCGATCGCCGACCACGGCTACATCATGGAGACCGGGAAGATGGTCATGGACGGTATGCCCGAGAAGTTGCTCAAGGACGAAGACGTCAAGGAGTTCTATCTGGGTCTGCACACCGGCGGGGAGAAGAAGTCGTTCCGCGACGTCAAGCACTACAAGCGGAGGAAACGGTGGCTGTCTTGAGAGTAGAGGGTAGAGGGTGCGGGGTAGAGGGTACGGGCTGGTCTCGTGGTCGGCTTTTCCCTCGGGACCGGCGATGCCCCTGGAAGACTGAAACCGGGAAACCCGGCAGTCGCCATACTCTCTACCCGATACTCTCTATAGCGAGCGGAGCGAGCCCATGAGACGTCAGTTGTTGCAGAGACGGGCCGATCCTTACGGTCCGGCCGAGTATGAGCATCTGCTCGAAGTCCGTGACATCCATCTCTCCTTCAAGGGAATCAAGGCGGTCGACGGGGTGTCGTTCCACGTCGACGATGGCGAGCTCTTCGCCATCATCGGCCCCAACGGAGCCGGCAAGACCTCGCTGTTCAACATCATCAACCAGGTGTATCGACCCCAGGAGGGCGAGGTCCTCTGGAAGGGCGAGTCGATGATGGACGTCAAGCCCAACGTCACCGCGGAGAGAGGCATCGCCCGCACCTTCCAGAACATCGCCTTGTATCCCCACATGACGGTGTTGGAGAACATCCTCACCGGTCGCCACATCCGCATGGAAACAGGTTGGCTCGCCGGCTCGCTCTGGGTGGGGCGAGCGAAGCAGGAAGAGATCGCCAACCGCGAGATCGTCGAGTCGATCATCGACTTCCTCGAGATCGAACAGTGGCGCAAGTACCCCGTGGGGCTACTTCCCTACGGAATCCAGAAACGTGTCGAGTTGGGTCGCGCCCTGGCCATGGACCCCGAGCTGTTGATGCTCGACGAACCGGTTGCCGGGATGAACCTCGAGGAGACCGAGGACATGGCCCGGTTCATCCTCGACGTCCAGGACGAGCTGGGAATCGCCATCATCCTCGTGGAGCACGACATGGGACTGGTCATGGACATCGCCGACCGGGTCCTTGTCGTCGACTTCGGAAAGGCCATCGCCACCGGCAAACCCGCCGAAGTGCAGGCCAACCCCAACGTGATCAAGGCCTATCTCGGCGAGGAGTTGGAGGTCGCTTCGCTCCCTGTAGAGGGTATTGAGTAGAGAGTAGAGAGACTGCTCGGTTTCTCGGTCTCGGTCCGCCAGGGGAATCGCCGGTCCCGAGTGAGCAGCTGACCACGAGTCAGCTCTTGCCCTCTACTCCATACTCTCTACCTTCTACCTTCCAGGAGTCTCCAGGCTCCTGGAAGCAGGATCCCGGCTGCTGACGCCTTGATCAGATCACCCAACAGGAACGGAACCACCCCCGCCTCCACAGCGGCGCTCAGAGACATCTCGGCGCTGATCATCAGACCGGTCACACCGAAGACATAGATCACCACCGAGCCGAGAATGAAAGCGGTGAACATGGTTGGGAAGGTTCGGTCCTGGCGGTGCTCGGCCATCCACCCCACCAGACCGGCCGCGAAGATGAACCCGATCAGGTACCCACCGGTTGCGCCGGTGATCACCTCGACTCCGCCGGAGGAGTCGCTGAACACGGGGGCACCGAGTGCGCCAACGGCGAGGTAGAGGAGTTGTCCGGCTGCACCCAGCTTCCAGCCGAGGGCGGCACCGGTGAGCAAGACGGCGAAGGTCTGGCCGGTGATGGGGACCGGGGTGAAGGGGAGGTAGACCCTCCATTGTGCGGCCAGTGCGGTCAAAGCCGCCGCCGCCACCACCAACAACACCGTTACCACCCCCGAGCGTGGGAGTGTCCTCTGGCTGATCACTGCTGACGTCATCGTTCGAGCTCCTCGGAACCGTTACAGGTGAGATTACGTCTCAGACCCGTAGCGACCGGTCATCGTTACTCTCATCCTCTTCCCCATGGACACCGAGAGCAGTCGCCAGAAGAGCGCGTCGTGGCCCGTCTATCTCATCGGGGGCCTTCTCGCCGCGGCCACGCTCAGTGTCGTCGCGTGGAATGTCGAACTGCCCTACCTGGCCTACTCCGCGGGACCCGTCTCGGACGCGGCCGACACCGTGGTCGCCGAGGAGGTCGACTTCTTCCCTCCCGAAGGTGAGCTGCTGATGCTGACGGTGATCACCCAGGACGTCAACATCTTCGAGGCGTTGATCGCCGGGTTCGACCCCACCATCGACCTGGTTCGCAAACAGGCGGTGAGACGCGCCGGCGAGACCGACGAGCAGTATCGCAACCGGGTGTTGCAGCAGATGGACGACTCCAACTTCCGTTCGATCGCGGTGGCTCTCGACTATCTCGGCTACGAGCTGGTGCCGACCGAGGTGGTCATCAACGACATCGTCGAGGGTGTGCCGGCGGCAGCCCTGCTCGAACTGGGCGACACCATCGTCTCGGTGAACGGGATCACCGTCGCCACGCTCGGCGACGTCTCCCCTGCTCTCGACGGCCAACAGGTGGGAGATCTCGCTGAGCTCACCGTCCGGCGCGACGGCGAGCTCGTCGAGCTGGACGTCGAGCTCGCCGAGCGAGAGGATGAGCCGGGTGTCCCCATGATCGGGATAGTCCTCGGCGAGCTCACCGAACCGCCGTTTCCGATCGACATAGAAGCAGGTGACGTCGGAGGCCCTTCCGCGGGCATGATGCACACCATCGCCATCGTCGATGCCCTCACCGAAGGCGAGCTCACCAACGGCCGTATCGTGGCCGGCACGGGCACGATCGATTTCGACGGCAACGTGGGCAACATCGGAGGCATCAGACAGAAGGTCGTGGGCGCCGAAGCGGCGGGGGCCGAGTTCATCCTGGTTCCAGCGGGGAACTACGAGTCTGCCCTGACCGCACCGCGGGAAAGCATCGAGATCGTCCCGGTGGCCACTCTCCACGAGGCGATCGAGTTCCTGGAGGATCTCTGACCCGACTCTTCGAGGGTCGCCCAGCGGTCGCCCGAGTCGAGCATTTTGAGCATTTGCGAGGTCGAGGGTTCCAGAAACAGCCAGGAGCTGTAAGTATCTTCTATAACCGATGGCCCGCGAAGTCACCCCCGACGAGATCCGGAAAGCCGAGTTTCGCACCAGCCTGCGCGGATTCGAGCGGTCCGAGGTAGAGGAGACACTGCGTCTGGTCGCCGACCGACTCGAGCGGCTCGAGGCGGAGCGGGCCAAGCTGCAGGCCCGTCTCTCCGACATGCCCGCACAGAGTCTCGAATCCGAGTTCGAGACCATCGGCAAGGAAGTGACTTCGATCCTCCAGGCTGCTCGTGAGGCCGCTGAGTCGATGCGGGAGAGAGCCAGCCTCGACGCTGCCCGTTGGCGACGCGAGGCCACCGAGGAGGCCGACACCACCCGGCGCGAGGCAGCAGCCGATGCCGAGGCGCTGCGCCGAGACGCCTGGGTCACCGGCACCGAGCTCCTCGACCAGGCCCAGGCCAACGCCGAGGCGATGCGGGCATCGGCCGAACGTGATGTGCTCACAGTCATGGGTGAGGCGGAGCGGGAGGCGCACCGTTTGACGTCCGGAGCGCGACGCGAGGCCGAGGATCTGGTGCGCAACGCCAGCATGGACGCCGAGAACATGATCGCCGACGCCGCCACCCGCCGCGACGAGATCATCGACGGGGCCAACCGTCAGTCGGCCGCCGCCCAGGAGCGGACCCGCGCACTGGAGAACCGCAGGGAGGAACTGCTCGAGGAGTTGGAGAACGTGCGGGCGACCCTGACCCGTCTGGAAGGGTCCCTCGAGGAGCGGCGGGAGGCACTCGACCTCACCAGGGCGCCTGAGCCGTCCAGTGTCCGTGTGGTACATCCACCCGCCGACGCCAAGAAGCAATGGGAGCTGGGGGAGACCGTGAGGGTGGTACCGGCCGACGACCCGAAAGGCGGCGATCCGCAAGCCGGCATGGCCGAAGAGGTCAGCGAGCAGGTGGCCCGGATTCAGGAGTCGACGCCGGAACGAACCTCGCGACCCGAGCCCGAGACCGAGCCCGTCCCCGAGACCGAGCCGGTCCCCGAGCCTGAGCCAACCCCGGAGACCGAGCCCGCCCCGGAGACCGAGCCCGAGGGGAGCGCCGCTGAAGCGGCTCGACCCGGGGTTGCGGCGATCGCCGGCGACTCCGATGACGTCGAAGCCCTGTTCGCCTCCCTGCGTGGCGGTGGAGACGACAACGGGCCGGATTCGCCCGTCGACGACGACACGCCGACCCCCATTGCCGTCGAGTCCGACGAGGTGGCCGAAGCGGGCGACGATGACGAGGGGACCGATTGGATGGCGGTTCGCGACACACGGCTCCTCCCGATCACCAACCGTGCCCTGCGCGGGGTGAAGAAGGCGATGACCGAGGTGCAGAACGTGGCTTTGGACGGGCTGCGCACCGACGAGGAGTGGGCTCCCGAGGAAGCCGCCATCGCCGAGTCGGTCCACGCCGAACTGGTCGCCGTCTGGACCGAGAGTTTCGCCGCCGGCCACGCGGTGGCCGAAGAGATGGAGGGAGAACGTCTGAAACGTCCCAAGACCCCTGCCTCCCACGCTGACGACACGTTTGCCACCGACTTCGCCTCGGCCCTGTCGCGTGCCTTGGAGAACGCCGGGAATGGGCCCAGGGAGCGGCAAGCTGCCGCGTCGCGGGTGTTTCGTGTCTGGCGCAGCGACGAGGCCGAACGCAGGATCAGGGACATCGCCCTGCTCGGTTACGAAACGGGTATCGAGAAGTCACGGAGCGTGACCACGGGTTGACCGGTGGCCAAGGCCCCTGGTCGGTACGGATTCCACTGGTTTTAGACTCGGGCACCGATGTTCACCAGGGTCCCATCCAATTACTCGCCGGGGAGACGACGCCCGTGGACCTTCATCGTCGTCCTCGTCGCCACCGTCTACCTGCTGCTGACTGCTGCCGGGACGTTGTGGACGGACTTCCTCTGGTTCGATTCTGTCGGAGTTCGCCAGGTCTGGTTGCGCAACTGGGGGCTGTCGATCCTCCTCGGTACGGCGGGCGTCGGCGTCGCTTTTCTCGTGATCTGGGGGACGTTGCGTCTGGTCGACCGGTTCTCCCCACGTTGGGCACCCTTCGATCTCACCGAAGAAGAGGAACTGGTCGAGCGGTTCCGGGAGTGGGTCGAGCCCAGGATGCGTCAGATCCGGATTCTGGTCACCGGTGGCCTGGCAGTGATCATGGGTCTCACCGTCGCCACCTGGCGTGACGAGGTCTTCCTCTTCATGAATTCGAGGAACTTCGGGGAGAACGACCCGATCTTCGACACCGACATCGCCTTCTACGTGTTCCGTCTCCCGCTCTGGGGCACGGTGGTCGACTGGGTGTTCAACCTCCTCGTCCTGGCAACCATCATCGTTGCCGTCGCCCTCTATCTCAATGGGGCGATTCGCTTCACGGGGAGACGGGTGACCGCCACGAGGGGAGCCAAGGTCTACCTCTCCTCGCTGTTCGCCCTCATTGCCCTGCTCCGCGCCCTCACCTACCAGCTCGACATGTTCGAGTTGCTCTACTCCAACGGCACCGCGATCTTCTTCGGCCCCGGCCACACCGACATCGCCGCCAGACTGCCCGCCATCAGGCTTCTGATGATCGTGGCAGTGATTGGTGCGGTCCTGTTCATCGTCAACATCTTCCGCCGTGGCTGGACGCTCGCCGCGGTGTCGGTGGGCTCGTGGATCGTCGTCTCCATCGCGGCCGGCACGATCTACCCGGCGATCATCCAGAGATTCAGCGTCGAGCCCGACCAGTTGAACAAGGAGCGGGAGTACATCGGCCACAACATCGACGCGACCCAAGCGGCGTGGATGCTCGACGACATCGAAGTCCGCGACTTCGCGGCGGCCGACGACCTCAGCGCCGATGACATCGAGGCCAACCGGAGCATCATCGACAATCTCCGGATCTGGAACACGTCGGTCCTCCCCCGGACCTATCAGAACTTCCAGGAGCTGGAGCCCTATTACCACTTGTCCGAGGTCGACACCGATCGATATCCCGACGAAGGCTTGCCCAACCAGGTGATGCTGGCGGTACGCGAGCTGGACGAGCCGGAGGTGCCCGACGACTGGCAGAACCAGCATTTGTTCTACACCCACGGCTACGGCGCGGTCGTCAACCAGGCCAACGTGGTGCAGAACGACGGTCAACCCGTGTTCCTCCTTCGTGACGTCCCGCCCGTCGCGTCGACCGAGGTGTTGGAGCTGGAGGAGAACAAGGTCTACTTCGGCGAGAGCTACCAGCCGGGACGTCCCGTGATCGTCAGGACCGGCACCCAACCCCAGGAGATCGACCGGCCCCTGGCCACCGGCACCGGCTTCAACGAGTACGAGGGCGACGCCGGTGTGGTCCTCGACAACTTTTTCAAGAGGGTCGCCTTCGCCTTCCGCTACCGGGACATCAACCTGTTGATTTCCAACCAGATGCGACCCGACAGCCGGGTCCTGGTGGAGCGGAACATCATGGGCATCGTCGACCAACTGGCGCCGTTCCTCTCCGCCGATGCCGACCCCTACCCGGTGATCCTCGACGGCAGGATCCTGTGGGTCCTCGACATGTACACGACCACGTCGTTCTATCCCTACTCCCAGCCGGTCGACCTCGTCGCCCGCGATCGTCTGACCGTCAACACGAGGCTCCCGTTGGGGGCGAACTACGTGCGCAACTCGGTGAAAGCGGTCATCGACGCCGAGAACGGTGATGTCACCTTCTACAAGGTCGACGACGCCGACCCGATCGTGAATGTGTGGGAGGCCACCCATCCCGAGTTGTTCGCCGACGCCTCACAGATGCCGGAGGGGATCGAGGACCATCTCCGCTATCCCCAGGATCTGTTCCGGATCCAAACCCACATCTACCTCGACTACCACGTCAACGAGGAGAGCCAGTTGTTCTCCGGCAACGACGAGTGGGCCCTGCCCAGGGACCCCTCGGGGGCCCTCCGGTCGGGCAACGACCAACTCTGGGGCGATGTACGGTCTCCCGACGGGACCCCGCTGTCCCAGCTGATGCCGTATTACCTGCTCACCGAGTTGCCCGGCGAAGATCAGCTCTCCTACCTGTTGCTGCAGCCGTTCAGCCCCAGAGCCAGGCGGAACATGGTTGCGTTCCTGGTGGCCGACTCCACTCCGGGGAGCTACGGCAGGCTCATCGACTTCCGCATGCCCGAAGGCGAGTTGGTCGACGGGGCCGAGCAGGCCGGCCAACGCATCGAGCAGGACGCCGAGATCGCCCAGCAGCTGAGTCTGTGGCGCGGGGAGGGCTCGGATGTGATCAAAGGTGACCTGTTGGTGGTCCCCATCGAGGACTCGGTCGTCTACCTCCAACCCATCTTCCTCGAGGAGAACGGAGGCGCCTTCCCCGAGTTCAGGCGGGTTGCCGTTGTGTTCGCCGACCGTGTCGAATGGGACGACACCCTCGACGGAGCCCTGAACCTCGTCTTCGGCACCGCAGATGGTGATGACGGCGACGGTGAGATCCCGCCCGGAGAGGCGGGGACGATCGAAGAGCTGATATCCGAGGCGGAGACGGCGTTCGCCAATGCCGACGCCGCGTTGCGTTCGGGAGACCTCGCCGCCTACCAGCGCTGGGTGAACGAGGCGCAGAGAGTCCTCGGCCAGATCGCCGATCTCCTCGGTGAAGACCAGCAAGACGCCTCGGCGACACACCTGCTCTGGGACTAGACAGTCTCGATGGCCTAATCTCTGTCTCACATGGCCAAGGACTCTGACGAATACATCCGGATGCGTGGCACCGTCACCAAGATGCTCCCCGACTCCACCTTCGAGGTGAAGCTGGAGAGCGGTTTCGAACTGCTCGCCAAGCCGTCGGGAAGGATGCGACGGGGACGGGGTATTCGTGTGCTCCCCGGTGATCAGGTCGACGTCGAGGTGTCGACGTACGACCCCACCAGAGGCCGCATCGTCTGGCGCTACCGATAAGACCTTCCCACCACCGGGCCGCGTAGCCTCCTCCGGATGCGTATCGGCAGGATCATCCTCAGGGTGGCCGACCTCGACGAGTCGGTTGCCTTCTGGACCGAGAAGGTGGGGCTCGAGCCGTCCGCTCGGGGTGGCACCTTCGCGTTTCTCGCCGGCGAGGGTGTCCAACTCGCTCTCAATCAGGTGGAGCGACGGCCAGACGACGAGTCCCTCACCGAGATCGTGTTCGAGGTCGACGACGTGCGTGCCTCCTACGACGAGCTCCTGGCACGAGGCGTGCCCTTCGAGGTGGAGTTGCGGCCGGTCACCACCGATGGGAGCCACGAGCTGTGGGCGTCGCATTTCCGCGATCCCGACGGCCATCTGGCCAGTGTCACCGGGTGGGTCTGATGTCTCCTCAGTTGGAGAGGGAGGTCTGGACCGACTCCTCGACACGGCGCAGCTCGTCGTAGACGGCGTCGAAAGTCTCGAGCCCTTCTTCCTCCGGTGGGCATTCGAAGAAGGCGGTCTCGGCTATCGACACCCACTCCTGGGCGAGACCGTCGACCGTGGCGGACGGGGTGGGGAGGAGACCATCGCTGCGCTCCCGTATGGCGGCGAGTGTGTTCTGGCACATCGACTGGTCGGGTGGGTCGCCGATGTCGGCCTGCTCGGGCACGATGGACACGATGGCGTTCCAACTCCGCAGCCAGATGGCCGGATCGGGGCGGTCGTCTGAACTGCACCCGACGACGACCAGAAGCAGTGCGAGCGAAGCAATCCCTCGGACCTTGGGAGAGCGCATCTGGTCAGGATATCGCCGCCAGCCGATGTGACCGGAGGTCAGCTGCTCGGTGCCGGGGTCTCTCCGAGTGCACCGGGAGCGATGGGCTCGACAGACTCGATGTCCTGTCTCGGGATTTCCACGATCCGTCCTGCCTCGTGGTAGGGGCGGGTGAGCACCATGCGGAATCGGCCGGGACCCCTACAGATGGTGATCCCGACCAGGGTTTGGGACTCGCCGTCCTCCTTGGTTTTGACCATCGCTTCCATGAGCCCACACTTACCCGCATCGATCCTTCTCAAACGGGTTCGGTGACGTCGGCGACATCGGCTGCGAGCACCCGGATCAGGTCGTCACCGTCGACGGTGACCGAGACGCCGTGAGCGCCTCCTCCGATGGAGACGACACCCGCCAGTCGTCGGTCCGCGATCACCGGCCACGGTGTGGTGGATCCCAGCGGTGTGATCGTCCCCCGCTCGTAGCCGGTCACCACGCGGGCGTCTTCGGCATCGGGCATGGAGAGACGACTCACTCCGAGATGGGACCTGAGCTTTGGCCAGGAGATCACCCGGTCGCCGGGCACCAACACGAACAGGTAGTCGTCCTCGGCGCGGCGGACCACCAGGGTCTTGATGACCTGGGACGGGGTCACGCCCCGGGCCACGGCCGCCTCTTCGAGTGAGCCAACCGGCCCGTGTCGCACCACCTGATGGGGCAAGGACTCGAGTCGGGGATCGCGGAGGGCGGGTGTGTCGGTCAAGTCGTTCTCACGCAGACGGTGCTGGGGCTTGTGATGCGCCGACTCTAGGGGTGGAGTGATGGAATGTGTCCCACCCGGGTAGGACGATACGGTCATGGATATCGTCACCGTTGTCGGAGCCGTCGTGGCCGGTCTCATGACTGTGATCGTGGGCGTGTTCTCGTTGGCCTCGATCTGGTTGGACCATCTGTTTTGACGTCTTTGAACTAGGCCCACGAGCGTCTTAGAATTGATACCTCACCCGACGCGGGGTGGAGCAGTCTGGTAGCTCGTCGGGCTCATAACCCGAAGGTCGCGGGTTCAAATCCCGCCCCCGCTACGAGCGAGAAAGACCCGGGCCTTGCCTGGGTTTTTCTCTGTCTTGGAGTTGTCTCAAGACCAGAGGACTGAGAGAACGACAGCCGTAGCGAAGAGACCGATCCCGTACACCGTGTGGGTGACGACATTCCGGAGTCTGGCCGCTCGAGGGTTTGGCGTCTTCGATGCCGCGATACCGGCTCCCATGCCCGGTTGCATGATGAGCCAGGGGGCAACGATGGTCACCCACCCGGTGAGTAATGCTGGCCAGAAAGTCGGCGCGTGTGCCCACTCGAGCCCCTGAACAGCGAGCAGCAGGAGCGCGAAGGCGATCCCGATCGAGTAGTGCGCAATCCAGCCGAGTGCGCGTTCACCCCTGATCGGCTCGGCCGAGGCCATGCTCTCATGAAAGAAGCGACCCCGGCCGAGGTGCCCGATCCAGCGTCCCAGGAGGGCATAGTCGAGGCCTCTGATGTCGAAGACCCGACGAGCTACCAAGCCCCAGATGTCCATGAGTGCGGCACCACCGACACCGATGAGCACCCCGCGTATCAACAGTTCGAATGTGTCGGTCACTTTCAGTTCTCTCCATTCGGTCCGATCGATCCGTCCGCCGGCCTAGCGGCGCCACGGTGCTCCGGGTGCCCTGACGTATTGCTTCCAGACGTAGTCCCAGGGTGTGACGGCGAGGATGATCACGACCAGCGACACGTTGAACAGCGTGCTGCGCATCTGGGGGTCCATGTCGCCCGCCAGCAGGTGGGGGACTCCGACGACGCCGAGCCAGATCAGCTTCCAGAGCGACTCGAACACGAGCAGCGGCAACATCTGAACGGGGTGCCTCAGGCCCAGGAAGGCAAGAAGCGACATCGCCGCCAGAAGAGCCGCCACCACTCCCTCGAACACAGGAAGCGTACCAACGCCGCCGTCCTGGAAGAAGAGAGGCCACTTGACGAGCGCCAGCCCGACTGCCATGACTAGGTAGCCAATCCGCATCAGGTTCAGGCGGGAGGTCGGCAGCGACTTGGACGGAGCCGTCCGGTGTCGGGCGGCTCCGTCGGTTGGGCGTGTGTTCGTGAGATCTGTTTCTGGTGTGTGCATGGCTCCTCCTTGGTGTGCTGTTGGCACTGCATTCTCGTTCGAGGTGGGGTCGGTCATTCCGATACCGCCCACTCGTTGTCGTCACGGGGTTCGAACACGACCACGGCGGTTGCCTTCGTTCGGCGTGCGGCGAGCAGGTCGAGGTCCTCCCCCCAGCCCGGGTAGTCGCCGAATCGAGCCCAGAGCCGGTGGCGTTCCGCTTCGGATGCCTGTCGTGCCGTGACCGCCTGCTTGCCGTCGGTGAGGTCGACCGTTGTCTTGGGAGTCGCCTGGAGGTTCAGCCACCAAGCCGGGTCGTCGTCGGCCCATCCGTTCATGGCGAGGCTGACCAGGTTCGTGCCGTCGGCGACGTAGCCGACGATCACTGTGTGCTCCTTGCCGGTCCGGCGGCCGACCGTGTGGAGGCGCATCATCCCGAACCGTTCGCCCACCTTTGGCCGGGTGAGGCCGAATCGACCGCCGGTGATCAGATAGGCCGCCCGGTGGATCGCCCAGAGCATGCGGAGCACGGGCCGCGGGACGATCCTCGGCTTCTCTCTTGGTGTGATTGTCATGACGTCGTCCCGCTTTGCGCGTATGCGTTGGAACCGGCCCACGGGGTGCCGGGCATCGCAGGGAGTGTGTCGAGCTCGGCGACGGCGGCCGGCCTGAAGCCCTTGACGACCAGGTAGACGCCGAGCGAGAACTCCCACGTCGCGATCGGAAGGACTGCGACCAGCGCAACGACCGTGGCCACGTCACCGGAGAACCCGAGAAGGGTGGCGGCGTTGTAGGCGAGGAGCGTGGCTGCACCGATGAACCCGAGCACGGGAAGGACCCGAGGGACCAGTCGCGACCGGTACAGCAAGGAACCGAGCAACAGGGCGTTCAAGGTCGGGATGAAGCCCTGGCTGACGAGGAAGGCCCGGTCGTAGAACGCCACCAGGGTCTCGCCCATCAGCGTGGCTTCTGTTCCTGCTCCACCTTGTCGCAGGGTGACGATCGTCCAGAGGCTCGCAACGCCCACGAAGATGAGCGCGGCCTCGAGGATCCTGGCTCCGACGAAGCCCATTGCCAGTGCCTCGCTCTGCCTCCTCACCACCGGGTACAACGCAACGGCCGTGCCTATGCAGGCGAGCCCGACGATCAGCTCCAGGGCCCCGCCGACGAGGACTCCGGTGTCCGGGCCGGTGCCGGCTACATAGCCGGCGCTCTTCACCGACTCGTAGAGAGCGAGGGTTGGGATCGACATGAAGGTGAGGAGGTACATGACGCCAGACCAGAGCGATGCCTTCCTCATCCGATCGGGCGATTTCGCCGTACTTGTCCTCTTCGTGGTTTTCCATGTGGTCATGGTTGAGTTCCTTTCTCGTTGGGTTGAATAGGTGCAGGTCGGGTCGTGGGGTCTTCGGCGCTGATGCGCTTGACCGAATCGAGTGGCAAGCCGAGGTCGCTGATCCGCTGGAGCAGGCCGTGGAGGGCGGATTGGTCCGCAACTTGGCCGGTGATGACGGTGGTCCCGTCTCCCGGTTGTTCGACGGTCATTCCTTCGAACCAGGCTTGCCAGTGCTCACCGAGCTCCCCTGTGATGCTGATCGCGTAAGTCTCGGTTCTGGTGGGGTTGTTTGGTTCGATGCTGCTCACTCGGCTCCTTCTGTCTGGGTCCTGTCCCGTGTTGGCGAACGTACGACCAGAAGTGGTGAGAGCACATCGCCACATCTGGTGATCCGATGTGGTGAGATCACGCGGGCGAACGTGAGCCGTGGACCTTTGCCGGAAGGGTTATCTGAGGGGGAGCAGTCCGAGTTCGCCGGCCCTGCGAATCGCCGTTCGGCGGCTGGTCGCCCCGAGCTTGGTGTAGATGCTCTTGGTGTGGGTTCGCAGGGTGTTGAGTGACACGAACAGCTGGCGAGCGATCTCGGGGCCGGCCAGGTCGGTGTTCAACAGTCTCAGGACCTCGAGCTCGCGTTCGGTGAGCGGTTCGACCAACCCTCGCTGCGACGGCGTCTGGGTCGCGGTGCTCTTCGAGGCTGCGAGGAGCTCACTCGCATAGCCCGCCGAGTTCTCTGCGAGCACCTCGAGCAGCGGGGCGATCTTCGCATCGTGGTCTGCGAATACCCTTACGTATCCCTCTGGCTCAGCCAACGCCATCGCCCTCTCCAGCGAAGTGAGGGCGGCTGGTCGATCCTCGATGCGAGCGATGGCCTGGAGGGTGAGAATCTCGATGACGCGTCCCGTCCTCCCGCCGCGTTCGGCCTGAGTCAGCAGCCGTTCCAGGAAGGGGCCTACCTCATATGCTTCCGGTGTGCCGCTCGCCAGGAGGTTCTTGACGAGTGTGATGTGCTCGAACTCTCGCAGATAGCTGGGCTCGTCCTGGATCGACAGTCCATGCTCCAGCGCCCAGTCATGAGTCGCCACCAGGTTGCCCTGCCGGATCCAGACCCTGGTGCGCATGGCGGGGATGGGTCGGACGTCGGGGAAATAGTCGCTGGTGTAGAGCCGTTCCGCCTCGTCGAGGAATTCGACCGCCTCGTCGAAGTGGCCTTCAGCTTCTCGAACCCGAGCCCAGACGACCTTCGACCGATAGGCATTCTGAGGCAGGCCGGCCTGCGCACCAAGCTCCTCGCTGACCTCCAGGTGTTCGCGGGCCGCTGCAAGGTCGTTCCACTCCCTGAATAGCTCAGCCAGCCCGACGTGCATGTCGGCGACACCCCGAATCTCGGACTCGGAATGACCCGAGGCGAACTCCAAACCGCGTTCGTATGTCCTGCTCGCCTCACGGAGTTGCCCTTGCTCGATGAGGATGTCGGCCAGTGCAATGTGGATTCCGATGACGTCCGCGACGTGGCCGGCCTTCTCCAGGCTCTTGGCGGCCTCGGACCACAAGTGGTACGAGTCGTGGAGCTCTCCACGGGACCAGTGCGCCAGAGCGAGAAATCCGGCCGCACTACCTCGTTCGAGGTGGTCCTCCTCGCCAATGACACTCAACGCCCGCCGGGCCTGATCGATTGTGTCGTCCACATCTCCTCTCGAGAGGGCGAGCGCCGTTCGGTACACGGCAATCGACCCTGGGAGGCGTCGGAACGCCTCGTGGTCCAGGACGACCATGTCGTCGGGCCGGTGCGGGGATCCGGCGTCGGAATGTCCGCCATCGACCCATTGCTCCGCCTGGCGCAGGCGGGTTTCGACGCCTTGGAGATCGCCACTGACAAGTCGTGACCCCACGTATCCGACCGCCAATACGGGCCTTGTCTCGTACAGGTCGTCTGGGATCGAGTCGAGCCACTCCCGCATCGTGTGTTCCTGACGTCTTCCGGCAAGGTCAGGTAAGGCCAGTTCGACCAAGTCGGCGGCTCTGTCGTAGTCCTCGCCGTTGAGAGCGTGTCGCAGGGCTTCGGCTTGTTCTCCGTTCCGCTCCCACCAAGCGCTTGCCTTCCGGTGCAAATCGCGGACGCGGTCTGGGTGCTCGTCGAGCAGGCGCGCGTGGAGAACATCGGCGAAGAGGTGGTGGTACCGGTACCAGTGCCGGTGATCGTCGAGTGGGACCGTGAAGAGGTTGGCTCGGTCGAGCCTCTCCAGCATCGCCTTGCCACCCATCTTTCCGGTCACCGCGTCGCAGAGTGGTCCGCTCAGCCGGTCCAAGACCGAGGTTTGCAGAAGGAAGCTCCTGACGTCGTCAGGCTGGTTCTGGAGGACCTCCTCGACCAGGTAATCGACGATGTACCGGTTGCTGCCGGCGAATCCGGCGATGAAGCCGGAGACGTCCTCGCTGCTCTGCATGGAGAGGGCTGCCAACTGCAACGCGGCGATCCAGCCCTCGGTGCGCTCGTCTAGCACGGCAAGCTCGTCGCTCGTCAGGACGACCCCCATGTCGTGGAGGTAGGCGTCGGCTTCACTCGAGGTGAAGCGAAGATCGGCAGCGCGAATCTCGACGAGCTCCCGCCGTCCCCGCAGTCGCGCCAAGGGCAGAGCAGGGTCCGAGCGAGTGGCGATCACCAGATTGACCTGCTCAGGCAAGTGTTCGAGAAAGAACACCATTCCGGCTTGGACCTCTGGGGCG
Source organism: uncultured Acidimicrobiaceae bacterium (assembly GCA_964653975.1). Lineage (GTDB taxonomy): Bacteria > Actinomycetota > Acidimicrobiia > Spongiisociales > ZC4RG35 > JANQRA01. The sequence continues at coordinate 7,654 of CAZZIG010000086.1, read as the reverse complement.
TGAATCACGTGGTAGTCATCGAGGACGAGTGTGACGTGGTGGGGGAGGCCGCTCAGGTCATTGATCAGTGATGTGAGGTCAGCTTCGGAGATCGGCTGTTGATCTTCCTGAAGGAGGTTGAGGGTGCTTGCCCCGACGCCCGGAGCTCCCGTCTGGAGAGCGGCGATCACGTACGTCCAGAACGTGGTCGACTCATTGTCGTTTGTATCGAGGGACAGCCAACCCAAGGAGGCGTGTTCGCTGGCAGAGCCCGCAACCCAATCGGCGAGAAGGGTCGTCTTTCCCGACCCCGGCGGAGCCGAAATCAGGGTCAGCCTGGCTGTTGTTCCACGTCGCAGTCTTTCAACCAGCCTGGGACGCACCACCAGTTCTGGTCTGGGGTTCGGGACATGCAGCTTCGTCTCGAGTAGCGGGGCGACCACGACGATCCCACCTCACCTATGGGTGACGCCGAGCGGAACCAAATCGGCCCTCACGAACGCGACGCTTTGCACATCGCACAAGGCGTCCAGCCGGGTTCTCATCCCGATTGCGTCCACGGCGGGCTGAGCTCTGAGAGTTGGTCCAATTTCGATAGGAGCTTTTCGAGCAGGCGCTCGAAGGTCTTCACCTCGGCAGTGGTGAACTCGCTGAGCATGGACCGGTAGACCGCGAGGCTCGTGGTGAAGGCGTCGTCGATCAGGGTGCGGCCGGAATCGGTGATGCCCAACTTGATCGCTCGGCGATCGTCTGGATCTGGGCTGCGCTGGATGAGCGCCTGTCGTTCGAGCCGATCGAGTTTGCCAGTCATGCCCGATTGTGAGGTCTGGAGCTGCTGGGCGACCTGGATAGGGCTGAGCAGTTCCGGTTCCGTCCGTCGCAACAACGCCAGGACCTCGTAGTCGCCGCGCCGTCGCAAGCCCGAAGCGATAGCGGTGTTTTCCAACAGCTCCTGGGCGAGTCGCCCGCTCCAAATCAGGCTGTGGACGACTCCCAGACCGAGCAAGTCGTCATCGGGGCGGAGGCGTAGCCAGCCATCCACGGTCTCTCGAGAGAAATTCAATCGACTCATCGTTCAGGACACTAACTTCGACGTAACACCGTTCACGCACGTATAGTACGCGGACGAAATATTAGATCGCCGGGGAACTCCCCTTCCCGACGCGGGACCAACCCAACACAATAAAGGAGAAATCGACATGGTCACACAACCCCAGTCCTACCCCGCTCGCTTGGCCATCGATTACCCCGAGCAGCTAGACCGGGTCTCCAGCTTCTTCCGACTCATCTTTGCGATCCCGATCCTCATAATCCTCACCCTGCTCACAGCCACCGCCAGTGACACCGTCACTGTGATCACCGACAGCGGCGAGGTGGTGTCCAAGATCACCACGACGGGGTTGGGGATCACCGGCGGGCTGTTCGTGGCGACGATGCTGATGATCGTCATCCGGCAGCGGTATCCCCGCTGGTGGTTCGACTTCGCCCTGAATCTGAACCGGTTCTCGAACCGGGTAGGTGCCTACATGGCTCTTCTCACCGATCGGTATCCATCGACCGAGGACGAGCAGTCGGTGCATCTCGACCTCGACTTCCCGGATGTGGAACAGGAACTGAGCCGCTGGATGCCGTTGGTGAAATGGCTCCTGGCCATCCCCCACTACATCATCCTCGCGGTGCTGGTCGTAGGAGCGATCTTGGCGATTTTGATCGCCTGGTTCGCCATCCTCTTCACCGGTCGCTACCCACGAGCGCTCTTCGACTATGTGGTGGGGGTGGGGAGATGGGCGCTGCGAGTCCAGGCCTACGCCACTCTCCTGATCACCGACCGGTACCCGCCGTTCAGCCTGCAATGAATCAAACGAAAAGCGAGACGTCATGACAGTGGACCCAGTAGTCCCCCCGATAGCCGACAGTCCTGTGGAGAGTTCCACTCCGTCCTCCTCGATGTCGACGGGCGAGGAGATGCGAGCAATCGTCCAGGACGCATATGGCTCGAGCGACGTCCTGCGTTCTGCAGAAATCGACCGACCCGAGATCGCGGCGAACGAAGTGCTCATCCATGTGGCTGCGGCCGGGATGGACCGCGGAACCTGGCACCTCATGGCGGGCAAGCCGTATCTGATGCGAATCATCGGCTTCGGATTCAGGCGGCCCAAGAATCTGGTGCCCGGATTGGATGTCTCGGGCACTGTGGTCGCGGTCGGCGCCGAGGTGAGAAGGTTCCAACCCGGCGACGAGGTGTTCGGCATCAGTCGAGGGGCCTTCGCCGAGTACGCAGCCGTCCGGGAAGACAAGCTCGCTCACAAGCCGGCCAATCTCAGTTTCGAGCAGGCCGCCGTCGTCCCGATCTCCGGGGGGACCGCCATCCAGGCCCTGCGCGACGCCGGGCAGGTCCAGGCAGGTCAGAAGCTCCTGATCATCGGTGCCTCAGGTGGTGTGGGCACCTATGCCGTCCAGTTGGCCAAGGCAGTTGGAGCCGAGGTCACCGGTGTGAGCAGCACTGCGAAGCTCGAGCTGGTTCGCTCCATCGGTGCCGACCACGCACTGGACTACACACGGGACGAGTACCTGGACGGTTCGAGGAAATACGACCTGATCCTCGACATCGGCGGAAACAACAGTCTTTCTGATCTGAGGCGTGCTTTGACTCCCCAGGGGACCCTGGTTCTCGTGGGTGGAGAAGACGGGGGCAACCTCACCGGAGGTTTCGGCCGCCAGCTCCGGGCACTCGTCCTGAACCGCTTCGTGGCCCAGCGACTGACCATGCTCGTTTCCAAGGAGCGCTCCACGGACCTCGAAGCGCTTCGCCCCTATTTCGAGGCCGGCCAGGTCACTCCTGTCGTCGACCGGACCTTCTCACTTTCGGAAGTTCCCGAGGCCATGAGGCATCTCGAAGCCGGGTTGGCACGGGGAAAGATCGCCATCACGATCTGACCCCAATACAGCAAGAGAACATATGACTTCAAACCGGACAAGTGAATTGACCAAGGACTTCGGCGACACCAGTTTGAGGGTCGGCGATGTCACCTACGGCTCGCCGCACACTTTGCGGGTTCGGGACATGGCTCTACTCGCGCGACGCCAGCTGCGTATCGAATCGAGTTCATTGTGACTACCGCTCCCACGACGCCCACACGCAAGGAGGGGAGCCAGGAGGGTCCGTCCCGTCCAGGTCCCGGGCCGAGACGACGCATAGGTTGGATCGTGGCCGGATCGTTGGTCACAGGACTTGTTGTCGGTCTGCTGCTTGTTGCCGCCCCATTCATTCCGGCGGCGGAGAGCGCTGTGACAGGTGCTCTCTTGTGTGGATTCGCGTTTGGCTGGGCGCTGCTGGCCGTGCTGTCTATGAGGTTCAGCGATCAGCCACAGCGGTGGGCGGTGGCTCCTGCCCTGTTCATGGGTCTCGGCGGTCTTTCCCTATTGGCGTTCGGCTCTTCGGTGCAGAGTGTTCTCATGTGGGTGTGGCCCCCAGCGCTGTTGGTGTTGGTGGTCTGGATGATCGTCCGCTCCCGTCAGCAGCTGCGAAGCGGTATTCGATGGTTGCTCTACCCGGTGTTCGCTGTTCTGCTTCTCGCCTCGGTGGGTGGGGCCTACGAGACCGTGGTCGAAGCGGCCGAAGCGAACGCCAACCCGATGCCTGGTCAGTTGATCGACGTCGGCGGACACCGCCTGCACCTGAGCTGCACCGGCTCAGGCATCCCGACGGTCGTGCTCGAACCGGGCGGGGGCGGGATGTCGTCGGACCTCGGACTCGTAGCCGAAGCCGTCGCTCGTGACACCCGCGTCTGCGTCTACGACCGTGCGGGCCGCGGGTGGAGCGAATCGGCTGACACCCCCCATGACGCCACGCAGATAGCGACTGACCTACACACGTTGTTGGCCCGTGGAGACGTTCCGGGGCCCTATGTCCTGGCGGGCCACTCCTTCGGCGGCCTCTACACACTCACTTACGCCGCCCGCTATCCGGACAAAGTCGCCGGAATGGTGTTGGTGGACTCCACCGCACCGGCGTCGAAGCCAGGTGCATCACCGAGTAGCGACGGGGACTCCTACGACCTGACCGGCCGTGTCTCCGCACTGATCTCGACCTCAGCTCGCCTCGGTCTGGGCCGTCTGGCCGGCGTGCCCGCAAGCCACGTGCGCAGCACGATTGACGAGTACGTCCGGGCGGGCTCGTCGAGCAGAGCAGCTGCGACCCTCGTCGACTTCGCAGACAGGCCTCTGATCGTTCTGACGGCGGGCATTGGGAGCGATGCCGCCTGGATGACGGCGCAGGAGCACTTGGCAACGTTGTCTTCGAACAGGGCACACCGAGTGATCGAGGGCGCCATCCACGCAGATCTGATTGGGGACGAGGCGGGCGCAGCCGCCACCACTGAAGCGATCCGTGACGTCGTCTCGTCAATACGAACCAACGAGCCAGTCGGATGATCCGGGCCACTCAGCGGGTCCGGAATCCAATAGAGAGAGCAGACAAATGACTTCGATTCGTACGAACGGCTTGACCAAGGACTTCGGCGACCTCCGGGCCGTCGACAACATCGACATGGACCTCCCTCGAGGAGGGGTGGCTGGTTTCGTCGGTCCCAACGGATCGGGCAAAAGCACCACGATCCGCATGCTGCTGGGTCTGATCAAGCCGACCAAAGGCGAAGCCGAGGTGCTCGGCCACTCGATCGAGAACCCTTCCGCATATCTGCACCGCGTAGGAGGGCTCATCGAGGCGCCCGCGTTCTATCCGTCACTGACGGGCGAGGAGAACCTTCGTGTGTTCGCCGCCTTGGGGGGATTTGCCCGGGGTCGGATCGTCGAGATGCTGGAGGTCGTGGGTCTCGGCGACCGGGGCGGGGACAAATACAAGAACTACTCATTGGGGATGAAGCAACGTCTCGGGATCGCCCTCGCCCTCCTTCCCGATCCTGATCTGCTGGTGCTCGACGAGCCAACCAACGGGTTGGACCCACAGGGGATCGTCGAGATTCGCAGCCTGCTCATGAAACTCGGTGCCGGCGGAAAGACCGTGTTCGTGTCGAGTCACCTCCTTGCCGAGATCCAGGCGGCCTGTGACTCGATCGTGATGATCGATCATGGTGGCGTCGTCTTCGCCGGGACGATGGTCGACCTGCTCAACCGAAACTCACCCACGATCCGAGCTGCAGCCGAGAACGACAACGACACCATCCGTTTGATCGAGTTGGCCACAACCGCGGGGTATACCTCGACCAGGGTGAACGGAGCCATCGAGATCGATGCTCCCAGCGTCTGGGCCCCTGAACTGAACCGCCTGGCATGGCGGGCAGGCATCACTCTCAAAGAGCTCCAGGCCACTTCGGCCGACTTGGAACATGCCTTCTTCGCCATGACCGGCAACAACAAGACAGGAACCGAATAATGCGTGCCTTTCGCTCCGAATGGGTCAAGCTCAGCCGACGCAACACCCTGCTCGGCTTCGGCGGAGCCATGGTCGGCTTTGCCTTGCTGTTCACGATCCTGGCGTTCGTCAATGCCGGCGGCGGGAACGTAGACCTCGACGGAGGCGAGTCCGAAGACTTCGTCTCCGCAGCGATCCTCTCGCTTCCCGAAGGCTCTGTGTTCGCCATCACCAGTGTCGGCGGTTTCCTGGGCATCATCGCCCTGGCACTGTTCGCCTCCAACCTGGCCGGTGAGTTCAACAAGGGCACCATCCGGATGCTGTTCGTCACCGAGCCCAACCGACTGAAGCTACTGGCGGGAAAAGTGGCAGCGTTGATCTCGTTCGTCGCGGTCGGGGTGGCGGCGACGCTGGTGGCCACTATCGGCGTCGGTGCGCTGTTGGCTCCTGGCGCAGGAGTAGAAACCTCCGCCTGGTGGACATCCGACGGGCTGGCCGCCATCGGCTCTGCCTACGTGAACCTCACCGCAGCGGCGCTCGTGCCCGCATTGATCGCGGCCACCATCGCCGTGATCACCCGGTCCTCGGCGATCGCCATCTCGGTGGGCGCCGCCTGGTTCATCCTCGGTGAGGTACTCCTCGGCACCTTCTGGAAGAGCCTCGCCGAGTGGGGCCCGGCTGCTGTCACCAATGCCCTCGCAGTTGGAGGTGCCGGCGGGGCGGGCTCGATGGGGGGAGCCGCGCCGGTGATCGCCTACGGCACCGCGGCACTCCTCGCAGTTGGCTACGGCCTTCTCAGCCTCGCGATCTCGGGGACGGTTCTGGCGAGACGGGATGTGACGAGTTGATCCCGAAGGCAAGCAACGTCGATCCTCAGGCCCGGAAGGCGAAGTTGAGAGAACACAACCCTCGCGGCACCGACGTGTCGCATCGACAGGACGGACGAAAATGACATCAACGACCGACGCGATCGACACAACGGGCAATCTCGCGCTGCCAAATCGGCCCACGGCCCCGGGCAGCTCCCGGCGAAGGGTGGCCCTGACGGCGGGCATCGGCCTCCTGCTCATGGCAGTACTGGCCCCGATCGCACATTTTGGTGTGCTCGAGAACCTGGTGGTGACGGGTGACGCGGCGACGACGGTGGGTAACATCGTGGCTGACGAGGGGCTATTTCGCCTTGCTATCGCGGCTCTCCTGGTCGTGACCTTCCTGGACATCGTGGTTGCCTGGGCGCTGTATGTCTTGATGAAGCCAGTGCACCCAACCCTCGCCATGCTGGTGGGATGGCTGCGCCTGGCCGCGCCCGCTGTGTTCGCGGTGGCGCTGGCGAACCTCCTCGACGTGGCAAACCTTCTCGGGAGCGCTGAGTCGTCTGCACTGTCGCCGGACCAGCTCGGAGCTCAGGTGATGGCCTCGGTCGCATCGTTCGGAAACGGTTGGGACATGAGCCTGGCCATCTTCGGGCTGCATCTACTGGGCCTCGGATATCTGCTTTTCAAGTCAGTGGACTTCCCCAGATTCCTCGGAGTGCTGGTGGTCGTTGCCGGAGTTGGATACGTGGCCGATACGTTCGCGAGGATCCTCGTTTCTGATTTCGAGTTCAACATCAGCCTGTTCACCTTCGTGGGCGAGGCACTGCTGATTTTCTGGCTCATCTGGAGAGCTATCAAAGGGTTCCCCTCTGAAACTGAACCCAATGGTGGACACATGGCGGAGCGACGACCTGTTGAGCCGAACACGTTGGTGTCATGAAGCCCATGACGGGCAAGACCGTGTTGATCACCGGAGGGACCGGCGGGATCGGCAAGGCGGCTGCGGTCGGTCTTGCCTCGACGGGTGCCCGGGTGGGCATCACCGGTCGCGATCGGGCACGGGCCGAGCGGGCCGCTGCTGATATCGAAGCCGAGTCGGGCAATCCGGCCGTGGATGTATTCGTCGCCGACTTGTCATCTCAGGCCGAGGTCCGGCGTATGGCCGGCGAGGTACTCGCCGCCTACCCGCGGCTAGATGTGCTCGTCAACAATGTCGGCGGGTTCTGGTCTCACCGCCACACCACAGCCGATGGGTTGGAGCACACCTTCGCTCTCAACCATCTGGCGCCGTTTCTGCTGACCAGCCTCCTGCTGGAACGGCTCACGGACTCAGCCCCGGCTCGTATCGTGACGGTGTCTTCCGGGGCCCAGTCGATGGGGAAGATCGACTTCGACGACCTGATGGGCGAACAGGACTACTCGGGACAGCGGGCCTACAACCAGTCGAAACTCGCCAACGTGATGTTCACCTACGAGCTCGCCAGAC
>CAZZIG010000085.1:0-12267 GCA_964653975.1 uncultured Acidimicrobiaceae bacterium | reverse complement strand
CGGGCGAATTCCCGTGCCACGATGACCTTCTGCTGGTTGCCCCCGGAGAGATTCGACACGGGCACGTCTACGCCCGGAGTCCTCACGTCGTACTGCTCGACGAGACTCCGGGCCGTGTCGTGGATGACATCCCAATCCATGACCAACCCGCGTGAGTAGGGCCTGTCGTAGTAGGAGTCCAGCACCAGGTTCTCTGCCACGGTGAAGTCGAGCACAAGCCCGCTGCCCTGGCGGTCCTCGGGGATGTGAGAGACGCCGACACGATGCAGTGTCCGGGGACGGGCATCGGTCACGTCCGTGTCTCCGATGACCACAGAGCCGGAGACGACCGGCCGAAGACCTGTGATCCCTTCGATGAGCTCGGTCTGACCATTGCCCTGGACACCGGCGACGCCCACTATCTCGCCGGCTCTCACTTCGAAGCTCACCCCGTCGACGGCCTTCACCCTGCGGTCGTCCACGACAACCAAACCCCTGACCTGGAGGACGATCTCTTTCGGCTCGGGGGGTTCCTTGTCCACGGTGAGGTCGACTGACCTGCCCACCATCAGGTCGGCCAGGTCCTGTTCGGACACCTCGTCAGGTCGCACCTCGGCGACCACTTTGCCGGCCCGCATCACCACGATGCGGTCGGCGATCTCGAGGGCTTCTCCCAGCTTGTGGGTGATGAAGATGATGCCTTTCCCGTCCTTCTTGAGGCCATCCACGATGCCGAAGAACTCGTCTACCTCCTGAGGGGTGAGGACCGCGGTGGGCTCGTCGAAGATGACGAACCGGGCCTCCCGATCGAGGACCTTGATGATCTCCACACGCTGCTGCACTCCCACCGAGATGTTTTCGATGAGGGCGTCGGGCTCGACACGCAGGTTGTAGCGCTCCGAGATGTCCATGACCGTCTTCCGTGCCTCGTCCCGGTCGATCACACCCCCGAAACCTGTGGGCTCCTGACCGAGAACCACGTTCTCGGTGACCGTGAATACCGGTACCAGCATGAAGTGCTGGTGCACCATCCCGATACCGGCCGCGATCGCGTCGGCCGAGGAATCGAATGTCTTCTCTTCCCCGTCGACGGTGATGGTTCCTTCGTCCGGCGTGTACAGCCCGTAGAGGATGTTCATCAATGTCGTCTTGCCCGCCCCGTTCTCGCCGAGCAAGGCGACGACCTCGCCGGCGCCCAACGACATGGACACACGGTCATTGGCGATGACGCCTGGGAACCGCTTGGTCACTCCAGTCAGCTCCAGCGCCACCTCGATCTCCTGGCTCGCCGCATCGGTCGATACCTTAGAACGAACCAGGCCCCGGCGGTGTACACCGGGGCCTGTTCAAGGTTCAGGTCGCTGTCGAGATCTACTATCCGACCTCGAAGTTGGCAGCGTCGATGTCGCCGTTGGCGATGTCTTCGAGGATCTGCTGCACCTCGGCGTCGAGCTCGTCGGGCACACGGTCGGCCCACGAGTGGTATTCGGAGAGCCCGACACCATCGTTGGCCAGATTCCCGACCTCTCCACCTGGACTCCACTCACCGTTGGCATGGTCCTCGATGGAACGGGTCACCTGGACGGCGATGCCCTTCTCGATCGTGACCAGCCACAGGTCCTGGTACTCCGCGGGAGCTGCCTCGAACGCGTCCTGGTCGACCCCGATCAGGGCAGCCTCGACGCCACGATCCTGAATCGCCGTCCCACAAGGCAGGTTGATGGCGCCACCAACCGGCAACATGATGTCCGCACCCTCGTCCAACTGGCTCTCACAGGTGGCGCGAACCGTCGGATCGGCGGGATCGAATGTTCCCGTGAACGCACCGTCTTGAGCCTCGATATCCCAACCAACGACACGAACGTCGGTGCCCTTCACCTCGTTGTGGTGGGCGACACCTCGGGCCAGACCATCCATGAAGATGGCCACCGTCGGGATGTTCAACCCGCCATAAGTGCCGATGACCCCCGACTGGGTGACTCCAGCCGCCAGATACCCGGCGGCGAAAGCCGCCTCGTCGGTCTGATAGACGAGCTCACGCACGTTCTCGATATCGGGGTCGTAGCCGAAGTCCACGATCGTCCAGGTGATGTCGGGGTTCGCCTCGGCGTTGGTCTGCGTCGCTTCACCCAACTCGAAACCGACCGTGACGATGTGCTCAGCACCCTGCTCGATGCACTGGTCGATGTTGGGCTGATAGTCAGCTTGCGCATCCGACTCCAACAGGATCGGGCCCGCCGCCGCGAAACCGGCGTCGACCGCGTCGTTCACACCCTGCCAAGCAGCCGCGTTGAAGCTGCGATCATCCACCCCGGCCAGGTCGGTCACGAGACAAGTGACGACTCCCTCGCCATCGCCTCCGTCATCGCCACCCTCGCCGTTGTCGCCACACGCCGCGAGGACGAGTGCGAACACCGCGGCGAGAGCGAAGAGCCTCATAAAGCGTTTCACGTTGATATTCCTCCGTGATCTCATAGAAATGGACGTCGAGTCCATGCGGGCAGCCAGATTAGTGGTCGACAGCCGACTAATGCGACGTGGGAGGGGTCGCGCATGAGGTCAGAGCCGCCCGACCCGCTCCACGAGGAGGTCGAAGAAGCCGTCCGCATCGATCTCATTCATCACCAGGGCATTGGGCGAGGCATCGGTGACACCCCACCAGTCGACGACGGTCATCCCCAACGTGGGGCCCGGGGCGATGTCGATCTCGACCGAGACCTTCCGGCCCCCGAACAGCTCAGGCCGGAGCAGATATGCGACCACGGTCGGATCGTGAAGGGGGCCGCCGGGCAACCCGTACTTCTCCTTGTCCCAGCGGTCGTAGAACCCGAGCATCCCGGCGACGGCCTCGCCGGCAGCGGTGCCGAGTGCCTCGAATCTCTGCAACCGGTCGGGAGTGGTGAGAGCCTTGTGGGTGACGTCGAGGGGCATCATCACGATCGGGATCCCGCTGGTAAACACCACATGGGCGGCATGTGGATCGACATAGATGTTGAACTCGGCAGCAGGAGTGGTGTTGCCTCCCTCGAAGAACCCGCCCCCCATCAGCACGACCTGTTCGATGTTGGCGACGATGCCCGGCTCGCGGACCAGAGCAAGCCCTACGTTGGTGAGCGGGCCCAGCGTGCACAAGGTCACGGGTCGCGGCGATGACTGGACGATCTCGACGATCCGATCGACCGCATGGCCGGGGGATTCCTCCAGCGTCGGCGGCGGCAGGTCGGCGCCGTCGATCCCGGTGGGCCCGTGGACATATTCGGCGGTGACCAGCTCTTTGACCATGGGTCGCACCGAACCGCGATAGACGGGGACATCGCGGCGATCGGCCAATTCGACCAGAGCCAGGCTATTGGTCACGGTCAGATCGAGTGGGACGTTTCCCGCCACCGCGGTGATGGCGAGCACGTCGAGCTCGTCGGGCGAGGCGAGGGCCACCAGTAACGCGACCGCGTCGTCCTGGCCGGGGTCGGTGTCGATGATGATGGGTCTGGTGATGGCGGGGACGGTATCACCCGGAAGCAACGGCCTCCACCTCGTCGAGTGACGGCATGGCCGTCTGCGCTCCCCGTCGTGTCACCGCTACTGCTCCGGCGGCCACCGCCAGCCGGACCGCCTCCTCGAGGGATCGTCCCCGGCTCAGCGAATAGGCGAGCGCACCGCAGAAGGCGTCACCGGCCCCGGTGGGATCCACCGGATCGACTGGTGGCGGAGACACCTCCACTACGTCGTCTCCTCGAATCAACACCGCACCCTCCGATCCGAGAGTCACGACGGTGTGGCCGGGATGAGCGAGACGGCTGGCCATCTCTGCAGCGTCACTCGTCGTCACCGGTTCCCCCGACCCGGCCAAATGGCCCAGTTCGGACCGATTGGGAATGAGCACATCGATCCGCTCCATCAGCGCACCGGGAAGCCGGCGGGCGGGGGCCGGATTGAGACACAAGGTGCCGGTGGCCATCTCGGCGGCGGCGGTGACCGCCTCCAGAGGCACCTCCAATTGGGCCAGGACCACCCGGGCCGAGCCAATGAGGCTGCCGTGCTCGTCGAGTTGCCGGGCCGTGAGCGTGGCATTGGCCCCGGGGCTGACGACGATGGTGTTCTCCGCGCTCTCGTCGATGGTGATGACGGCGAGACCGGTCCCGGCCGTGTCGTCCACGCCCACAGCGGACACGTCGACCCCTTCGTCGGCGAGACCCGACACCAGGGCGCGACCATGCTCGTCGTCGCCCACCCTCCCCACAATCGCCACCTCGCCACCGAGACGGGCGACCGCCACTGCCTGGTTGGCTCCTTTGCCACCCGGTCCGAAGAAGTGGTCGGTCCCGGTGACGCTCTCCCCGGGTCGGGGCAGACGCGGCGTCATCACGCTGATGTCCCGGTTCAACGAACCGATTACGACCACGTCGAAACCCACGGCAGCTGACGCTAGACGGTGGGTCCGCAAACCTCAGGTAGTACGACCCGTATGTGGGTCTCTGCGCCTCGAGAATTTCTCGAGGCGCAGAGACCCACATTTCTCGAGGCAGTGGGACCCGGATACGGGTCCCACTTCCTGAGGAAAGTTGGGGGGCCGCCGGCCGCTACTCGAGGGCGGGGACGAGGGTGGGGTCGATCGCGACGAAGGCGACCAGGATCGGGTCGGTCACACCCGCGAACTCCCAATGCCACGGCTCCTGGGTCGACCGGCCGCAGTGTGCCCACGGAGGGTGGACCCAGCCGAAACGGTGCGCGTTCAGCTTGAGCCAGTGGAACTCCTCGTCATAACAGGTCAACACCGCCCGACCCGTGGAAACGTCGACAGCCCGGCCCCACCCGTGGTTGGAGCGGCCGGCCGGCGCCACCGGTGGCCCGCTGCACTCACGCTCCCGGGTCACCCCGGTCTGCACCTTCTCCCCGGTCTCGGCGTCGACTTCGAAGATCGGGGTCTCAACGACCGGACAGCGACGCTCGTATGCCGCCGCCTGTGAGCTGTAACTCCGGTAGCAATCCTCCTCATACAGGTAGACCCCATCGGCCTTCGCTGCCGCCACCATCAGTGAGTAGAGATAGGCAGCGTCTCTCTCCAACGTGCAGCCGGCGACGGTCATCATCCGGTCGGGATCCATCCTCCCGTTGACGTAGCCGTCGAGTTGGAGGTCGAGTGTGTAGGCCTCGCTTCCGGCAGGGGCGTATTCAGGCTCCTCCCCAGGGGAGAGCCCCGCGACCAAGGCGACGATGAGGGCGAAAACGATTGGCATATGCAGCGCAGGTACCAGATCGGCCGTTCTCGGCCCTCGCTTTAGCCATGCCTCGAAGAAATTTCGAGCAGTACAACCCCGGGCTCAAGGCACCTAGAGGGTCGGGGTCGTCACTCCTGGCCGGCCAGTTCGACGGGTGGGCTCTCCGGCGAGGCGATGCCTTCGAAGGTGAGCTCTTGGTTCTCGCTGTCGAAGCCGACCAGGATCGTGGTGCCCGCCTTGAACTCTCCGAGCAGAACCCGCTCGGACAGAGGGTCTTCGAGCAGACGCTGGATCGCCCGACGCAACGGTCGGGCCCCCAGCTCGGGGTCGTAACCCTCGTTGCCGAGGTACTCCTTGGCGCTGTCGGTGAGGGCCAGGTCGAGGTGCTGGCCGGCGAGTTGGTCACGCACCCGGGTCAGCATCAGATCGACGATCAGCTTGAGCTCGTCCATCTCGAGCTCGTGGAAGACGATGATCTCGTCGAGCCGGTTGATGAACTCGGGCCGGAAGTGCTTCTTCAGCTCGTCGGTGACCCGCTCCTTCATGTGCTCATAGGACATCTGCTGGTCTTCCATGTGGAACCCGACCGACTTCTTGTGGAGGTCGCGGGTCCCGAGGTTGGAAGTCATGATGATCACGGTGTTCTTGAAGTCGACCGTGCGTCCCTGCGCATCGGTGAGCCGACCCTCCTCCAGGATCTGGAGCAGGGTGTTGAAGACATCGGGGTGGGCCTTCTCGATCTCGTCGAACAGCACAACGGAGAAGGGCTTGCGACGCACCGCCTCGGTGAGCTGCCCACCCTCGTCGTAGCCGACGTATCCGGGTGGGGAGCCGACGAGACGGCTGACTGTGTGCTTCTCCATGTACTCGGACATGTCGAGCTGGATGAGAGCGTCTTCCTTGCCGAAGAGGAACTCGGTCAGCGCCTTGGCGGTCTCCGTCTTCCCGACTCCGGAAGGGCCGAGGAAGATGAAAGAGCCGGACGGGCGACGCGGGTCCTTGAGACCGGCCCGGGTCCTGCGGATCGCCTTGGACACCGCCTGGATGGCGTCGTGCTGTCCGATGATCCGCTTGTGGAGCTCGTCTTCCATGTGAACCAGCCGGGAGGTCTCCTCCTCGGTGAGACGGTGCACGGGGATCCCGGTCCACTGCGCCAGCACCTCGGCGATCTCCTCCTCGTCGATGACCCATCCGACGTCATCGGAGGCGGCCTCTTGCTCGGCTCGCTCCATGAGCAACGTGCGCTCCTCGTCGCGCAGAGTGGCGGCTCGCTCGTAGTTCTCTCCGCTGACCGCGTCGCTCTTGTCCCTGCGGATGCCCGCGAGTCTTCCGTCGATCTCGATGATCTCGGGTATCTCGCTCTTGCGATGGATCCTCATCCGCGAACCGGCCTCATCGATGAGATCGATGGCCTTGTCGGGCAGGAACCGATCGGCCAGATAGCGGTCGGCCAGGTTGGCGGCGGACACGATGGCCTGGTCGGTGAAACGGACCGAGTGATGCTCTTCGTAACGGTCCTTGAGACCCATCAGGATCTCGATGGTGTCGGTCAGCGAAGGCTCGTCCACCTGGACGGGCTGGAAACGCCGCTCCAACGCAGAGTCCTTCTCCAGGTACTTGCGATATTCCTCGAGCGTGGTCGCCCCCACGGTCTGCAGTTCGCCCCGGGCCAGCATCGGCTTGAGGATCGAGGCAGCGTCGATGGCGCCCTCTGCGGCTCCTGCACCCACGAGAGTGTGGATCTCGTCGATGAAGAGGATGATGTCACCGCGGCTCTTGATCTCCTTGAGGACCTTCTTGAGTCGCTCTTCGAAGTCGCCCCGGTACCTGGACCCGGCGACGAGGGCACCGAGGTCGAGGGTGTAGAGGTTCTTGCCTTTGAGGTTGTCGGGGACCTCGTCGGAGACGATGCGCTGGGCCAGTCCTTCGACGATGGCAGTCTTGCCCACCCCGGGCTCTCCGATGAGGACGGGGTTGTTCTTGGTGCGCCGGGAGAGGATCTGCATGACCCGCTCGATCTCACGCGTGCGTCCGATGACGGGGTCGAGGGTGGCCTCACGGGCGGACTGGGTCAGATTGCGACCGAACTGGTCGAGGACCGTCGAGCCTGAACCGGAGGACTCACGGCCGCCGGCACCTGCCGATTTGGGCTGTTGCTCCTCACTTCCCCCCGGCCCCGACAGCAACTGGATGACGGTTTGACGCACCTTCTGCAGCTCGGCTCCGAGCTGCTGCAGGACCTGGGCGGCGACACCTTCGCCCTCGCGGATCAGCCCGAGCAGGATGTGCTCGGTCCCGATGTAGTTGTGGCCCAGCTGGAGGGCTTCGCGCAGGGAGAGCTCGAGCACCTTCTTGGCACGAGGCGTGAAGGGGATGTGGCCCGACGGCGACTGCTGGCCCTGACCGATGATCTTGACGACTTCGTCGCGAACGGAGGCGAGATCGATGTCGAGACTCTCCAGCGCTTGGGCGGCGATCCCCTCGCCCTCGTTCAGCAAACCGAGAAGGATGTGTTCTGTGCCGATGTAATTGTGGTTGAGGAACCGGGCTTCTTCCTGGGCCAGCACAACGACCCTTCGGGCCCGGTCCGTAAAGCGTTCAAACATTCGCTTCTCCTGGGCCTGGCATATGCAATTTTAGCATCGACCGGTGACTGAACCGCTGCAGGTTCCCCAAAGCCCTCGCGGCCACCCGTTTCCGAGGCCACCGATCCGTAATACCATCGTCACCGATGGAAGACCTCCAAAGCCTCGTCGGTATTCCCCGAATCTGGCAGGACCTCGAGAAAGTCGAGGAGCGGCTGCTGGAGGCTTCGACGGCGGACGACGCCTACTTGACCAAGATCGCACAGCATCTCCTCATCGCCGGAGGCAAACGCTTCCGGCCCCTGCTCGCCTTGCTCGCCGCCGAGTTCGGGGAGTCGGCAGACCGCCGTCCCGTCGAGGCCGGGGTCGCCGTGGAACTGATCCATGTCGGGTCGCTCTACCACGATGACGTCATCGACGAGGCCGACACCCGGCGAGGGGCCAGCTCGGCCAACGCCAACTGGACCAACTCGGTGGCCATTCTCGCCGGTGACTTCCTCATGGCCCGGGCTTCGGAGGTGGCCGCCACCCATCTCAGCCAGGAGTCGGTGCGATTGCTCGCCTCCACCTACGCCGAGCTGGTTGAAGGCCAGACGAGAGAGCTGCAACTGGCTGACGACCTGACTCACTCCCTCGAGGACTACCAGCAGGTGATCGGTGGCAAGACCGCTTCCCTGATCCGCACCTCGGCCCGGCTGGGCGCGATGGCCGCAGACGCCGACGACGAGGTCGTGGAGGCCCTCTCGACCTGGGCCTGGGAGGTGGGAATGGTCTTCCAGATCGCCGACGATGCTCTGGATCTGGTGGCCGACGAGGAGGCCATCGGCAAGCCGGCGGGCTCTGACATCCGGGAAGGCACCTTCACCGAGCCAGTTCTCCGGGCGGTAGCCGGGTCCCAAGGCGACCGGGTTCGCCAACTGCTCTCCCAGGAGCGGCCCCACAGCGACAGGGTGGTGTCCGAGGTCATCGCACTGGTCCGGGAGGGGGGCCACATCGACGCCGCCCTCGAGACGGCCGCGGCGAGGCTCACCGTCGCCGACGAGGCGCTCCGCAGGCTCGAGGACTCACCGGCCAAGGAGATCCTCGAAAAGCTGGGTGCCTACCTGCTCGACCGGGTCGAGTTCGCCCGCACGTAGTCCGAGGCCATCCCCTTCTCCGCGACGTGGCGCGTCGGAGCGGGCGTCAGAGGGGACGTAGCGTCGGGAAGAGGATCACCTCGCGGATGTGAGCCTGGTCGGTGAGCAGCATGACGAGACGGTCGACTCCGATCCCGAGACCCCCCGTCGGGGGCAGCCCGTATTCGAGCGCCCTGATGTAGTCGTCATCGATGGCATGGGCTTCCTCATCCCCGGCGCGGCGGGCCGCGGCCTGCATCTCGAAACGGGCCCGCTGGTCGTCGGCATCGTTGAGCTCGGAGAAGGCGTTGCAGTACTCCGACCCCGCAATCACCAACTCGAACCGCTCGGTGAGCCTGGCATCGTCCGGGCTCTTCCGCGACAGCGGGGACACCTCGGTTGGGAAGTCCATGACGAAGGTCGGCTCCCAGACGTCCTTGTGAGCCAACTCGTATAGCTCGAATAGACGTTTTCCCGTGCTCCATGCCTCGTCCACATGGACGCCACGGGCGACGAGGAGCCGACCCAGGAGGTCGGGGTCACTGTCGAGATCGACCTCCTCACCGACGAATTCGGAGACGAGGTCGATCAGGGTCACCCGGGCGTAGGGAGGGGCGAAGGAGAGATCACGACCCTGATAGACGATCTCGGCGTTGCCGGTCGCGGCTACGGCGACCGCACCCATGATCTCCTCGACGAGGACCATGATGTCGCCATAATCGGCGAAGGCCTGATAGGCCTCGAGCATGGTGAACTCGGGATTGTGAGTTGCATCGACGCCCTCGTTGCGAAAGATCCTCCCGATCTCGAAGACCTTCTCCAAACCCCCTACGACGAGTCGTTTCAGATGCAGTTCGGTGGCGATCCTGAGTTGGAGATCGATATCCAGGGCGTTGTGGTGGGTCGTGAACGGGCGGGCCAGTGCTCCCGTCGCCTGAGTGAGGAGCACCGGGGTCTCCACCTCGACGAAGTCGCGCGCCTCGAACTCCCGACGTAACGCGGACACGACCTTCGCCCTGGTCAATGCGGTCTCACGGGCCTCCCGATTGACCATCAGGTCGACATAGCGCTGTCGGCTCCGGGTCTCGACATCGACCAGGCCGTGCCACTTGTCCGGGAGAGGGCGCAACGCCTTCTGGAGGACGGTGAGGGTGTCGACATTGACGCTGAGCTCACCTCGCTTCGTCGTCATCACCGTCCCGGAAACACCGACCCAGTCCCCCAGGTCGAGATCGGTGAAACGGTCGGCTGTCTCCTCGCCCGCCGTCTCCTCCTCGATGAACAACTGGATGGTGCCGCTGACGTCCTGCAGCGTGCCGAACTGGAGCTTTCCGAACGACCGGTGGAGCATGAGACGCCCCGCCACGGTGACACGGTCCCCGGTTGCGGACCCCGGTTCGAGCCCGGAGTACTTCTCGTGCAGTTCAGCGGCCAGGTGGGACCTCTCGAATCGGTGGGGGTAGCCCCGGGCCGCCTCGGCCTCGTGCTTGGCCCGCCTGCCCTCGATGAGCCGGTCTTCGCTGGGCTCGAGTGGTTCGCTCATGGGGAAGAGTCGATCATGGCAGGGCAGTCAACTCGCTCGGCTCGTCGAGCAGGATCCCGCGATCGGCTACCGGTCGACCGTCGACCATGTCGAATGCCACGTTGTCGATCAGCCTGACCGCGCCGACGTGGGCCGCCACCGCCAGGACCGCGGGCTGATCCAGCGTGGCCAGGGGTTTCATGGTCTCCTGGGTGGCGAGTTTGACGTAGTCGACCTCGAGGCCCCTCATCGACCGCTCCACGGTGGCCTCGAGACGCTCCCCCCGGCGCTCACCGGCATCCACCTGCTCCGACGCCTGGAACAGCCCCCGCGAAATGGCGAGAGCCTCGTACCGGTCCTCTTTGGTGAGCCGGACGTTTCGGCTGGACAGGGCGAGACCGTCGGGCTCGCGAACCACCGGCGCCTCCACTATCTCGATGGGGAACCTGAGGTCACGAACCATCGCCTTGAGCACCGCGACCTGCTGTGCGTCCTTTCTCCCGAACATGGAGAGGTCCGTGCGGAGACCGGCAAAGAGCTTGGCCACGACGGTGGCCACCCCGACGAAGTGCCCGGGACGGTGCCGTCCCTCCATCTCGTCGGTCACCCCGACCACCTCGACGGTCGTGACCGAGACACCCGGATAGACCTCCACCTCATCGGGAGCGAAGAGGACGTCCACCCCGTGGTCGGCGGCCAGGGCGGCGTCGCGTGCCTCATTGCGGGGGTATGCGGCGAAGTCGTCGGCCTCGTTGAACTGCGTCGGGTTCACGAAGAGGGACACAACGAGCGTGTCGCACTGCATCCGGAGCAGATCCATCAGCTCGAGATGCCCCTCGTGGAAGTATCCGAGGGTCGGGAGCAGACCAACCCGGCCCCGATATTGGGACCGGGTATCGGCGAAAGTCCGGGTCACTTCCATCGGTGGAGGTCCTCTTCTCGCCCTGCTCTCAGCGTGGTGGCCTCGGCCATGAGGCGGAACTGGCGGCCCACATGCTCGGAGACGGCGTGAGCCGCCTCGAGGTGGCCGATCACCGTGTCGACGTCCCCGCGTGCGATTGGCCCTGTCAATGCTGCCGCCGGTCCCTTCTCGAATGCGTTGGCGACGGCACGCTCCACCAGGGGTCGGGAAACCCGCGGATCGATGCCGGCCGAGTCATAGAGGTCGGCGGAGACCGCCAGGGCGGTCACGACGAAGTTCGCCGCGGCAGCTGCCGCGGCGTGATAGGCGGGCCGGGCCGTGTCGTCGAGGGTGAACGGCTCCATGCCCAGGGAGCTGGCGAGATGAGTCAGCATGTCGCTGCCCAGCTCATCGCCGTCGATCCCGACGAAGGCTCCGGCCAGTGCGGCGGCACCGGTCTCCGGGTCCGGCAGGCTCTGTAGCGGGTGAAATCCGCCGACGCCGGTACCGCGCTCTCTGATCGCATGGAGGGCGAGCACCGGGGTGAATCCGGAGAGATGGGCGACGACGCCGATTCTCGACACGTGAGGGGCGATCCTCTCAGCGACCTCGGCGATCGCCTCGTCGCGCACCGCAACCAGGACGACATCGGCTTCGGGCATCTCGGTGTCCCAGTCGAGAACCCGCCACCGGGGATGGGCTTCGCGTCGAGTGAGGACGCCGACGATCTCGTGGCCGGCCCGCTCAGCGGCGAGCCCAACGGCCCCGCCGGCCCTCCCCGGCCCGACGATGATCAGCTTCATCTGTTGTCTCGCCGCTGGATCCAGGATGCTGGGTGCTTACAGCCGTGGCCCCTCCGTCATCTACCGTGACGGCATGGTCTACCGAGTCAACAACCCATACGAGGTTGGCCGCGACAAGAGCAACGGCCCCGGGGACTTCTCAT
>CAZZIG010000084.1:0-10069 GCA_964653975.1 uncultured Acidimicrobiaceae bacterium | reverse complement strand
GATCGCCCTGATCACTTCCTGCTGACGGGAGGCCCGCCCGATGTCGTTGGCCTCCACCGAGACCCAGGAGCCGTTTTGCAGCTCCTGATAGGAGCGTGACCTGGCGTAGGCGAGAGCTTGGTCACCGTCCAGTGTCTGCTGTCCGGCGGGCACGTCGAGCCCTGACTTGGCGTCCCGCGCCTGATAGGGGAACGACATCTCGATACCGCCGAGCTCGTCGATCATCGCCCGGAATCCGACGAAACCGACCTCGACATAGTTGTTGATCTCGACGTCGAGGTTGGCCTTCAAGGTCTCCACCAACAACGAGGGCCCGCCGTAGGCATAGGCGGCGTTGATCTTGTCGGTGCCCCGCCCGGGGATCTCCACTCTGAGGTCGCGGGGGATGCTGAGCATCTGTGCGTCTCCCGTCCGTGGGTCGAGCCGCACCAATATGACTACGTCGCCTCGCTCGCCGCCGGCACTACCGAAGTTGGTCAGGTCGTCGAGCCCGGCGCGGGAGTCGGACCCGACGATGACGAAGGTCCGGGCGTCCCCCGAGAGCGGGTCGAGAACACGGGTCACCTCGTCGTCGGTGTTCGCCCCACCGAGGAGGGAGTTGCCGGTCTGCACCACCCAGATGAACCCGAGGACGGCGATATTGGCCACGACGAGGAGGGTGACAATCGTGATCTTCAACCACCTGGGTAGCCCAGAGCGCGTCGGTGGTGCGGATGGAGGTGCGGGGGTCGTCATCGAATGATTAGACGGCCGGAGGTTAACTCCGGTTCCGTCCTTATCCGCGGCACGTCCCGGCGCCAACCGTGCAAAGTCGGGCCGTCACCGATCACCCGTTAACCTCACGCCCCCACACACGCACGGAGGTTTCGTTGGCAGTCCTGTCCCACGAGGGGACCTACCCGATCATGTATGGCACCTGGCCCATCCCGGTGGGCTCGGGGCATCGAAACGGATACATAGCACGACCTGACGAGGCGGGCAGGGTGCCGGTCGTGTTCGTGATACCCGGCCTGGACGGGTTGGGGAGCTTCGAGAAAGACATCTGCCGTCGTCTCGCTCGATCCGGGTTCGCCGCCCTCAGCATCGACTTGTACGGGGAGAAGGGCGAGGGGATCGACCTCTATAACACGATGAGCGACGACCGGGCATTGTCGGTCCTCGACGAGGTCCATCAGTTCGTGACCTCCGATGACGTCTCGTGGAACGTCGAAGACCGCGTCGGGTTGCTCGGCCTCGACGTCGGCGGCAGGTTGGGCCTCATCAAGGCGGCTACCCGGGACTGGGCGCGCTCCCTCGTCCTCGCCCACACTCCCCTGACCGGAGACGAGGACAGGGAGCACCAGGTGGCGGACTACCTCGAGCATCTGCCGATCCCGGTTCTCGGTCTCTACGGTGCCGAAGACGAGTGGATCGACAACGCAACGGTCGACGAGGCGCAGCGTCGAAACGAGCACGGGCAATGGCTTCTATACGAGGGGGTCGGCCACGGGTTCCTCGACATCGACGGGGACAACTTCGATCAGTCGGCGGCCGATGACGCATTCGCCCGGATCGTCGCCTTCTTCGGTGCGTCCCTGGCCAAGGCCGAGATCGAAGATCTCGGGTGAGCAGCGAGTAGGACGACCGAGGTTCGCTACTCGGCGGTCTCGGCTTCCGGCTCTTTCTTCTCCCGGGCAATGCGCACCACGGCGGCGCCGGTGGCTACCGCGCCCCCCGCGAGGGGGATAAGCTGTTCGAGCGGGAGCCCGGTGAAGGGAAGCTGGCTCGCCAGCACCTCGTCTTTGACTTCGGATCCGGCCTCGACCTGACCACCGGCGACCTCGGGTTGGGTCGTGTTCTCGATGACCGTCCCCGCCACTTCGGGTTCGGTCGGATCGGTTGGATCGCTGGGTGACGTCTTCTCGCCCTCGGTGCTCGGTGTCGATGACTCGATGGTGGTGTCGTCGGTCGTGGGCCCGGTGGTCTCGTTGTCGGGAACGGTGGTGTTCTCAGGAACCGGGCTGGTCGCCTGCGCGTACTGCGCGGTCATGCTGAACGATGACACTTTCGGAGCCACCCACACCAGACCGAGCCCGGCCATGGTGCCTCGTTTCAGGACATCCCTACGGGAGATCCCCGCCTCTACCTCAGGTACCTCGTCAGGCATAGCCCGCGCCCCCTCATCGGATTGCCTCATGCTGGCTTTATTCAAGCAGATGCGAAGCCGAGACACAATGGATCGAGTGGCCTAAATTCTCCTGTACTCCGCTCCTGTCACCTTATGTGTCGAACTGCGCCCGAATGCAGCGTCTCCTGCCCTTCGGGAGTCTCCACTACCAGACCGCCATCCTCATCGACGTCGACGGCCCTCCCCGACCCTTCAGGCTCCCAGGTGATATGTCGCCCGATGGTCTCGCAGTTGTCGCGGTAGGCGGAACGTGGCCAACCTTCGGAGTCGAGCACCTCCATCAGCTCCGCACCCCACAGCGCTCCGATCTCGGCATGTGCCTCCTCTCCCGGATCGTCCTCGAAGATGGCAGCGGCGCCTTCCGGCGCATCCGGCCACCACAGGTTGAGACCCAACCCGACCACGGTCACCCCGTCTGAGCGCTCCACCAGGATCCCGCCCACCTTGGCTCCGTCGACCAACACGTCATTCGGCCACTTCAACGTGGCGCCCTCGACCGTCCTCACCGCGGCCACCCCCGCCATCAACGAGACGGGGCGGCGGTCGTCGGGGTCGTGGCGGTAGGCCAACGACACGGCCAGTGCCCGATCCGCGTTCAGCCACTCCGCACCGGACCGGCCCCGGCCATGTGTCTGACCCGCCGCGATGACCAGCACCGGCAGGTCCTCGAGCTCGGCACGGGCGACATCCTGGGTGGATGGCACGTGTTCGACACGCAACTGGAAATAGGGTGTAGCCAACTCGTCTCCGGATGAGTCTTATATGAGGTTACGGAGGAGTATTGGGCACAGAGGCGCGCATCGAACAATTGAGGACTCTCAAAGATGAGGCCATGCATGCCGGTACTCAACGCGCGGTTGCCCGTCAACACGAGGCGGGCAAGCTCACCGCCCGGGAGCGGATAGACGTCCTCCTCGACAAGGACTCGTTCCAGGAGGTCGACCAGTTCGTCAAACACCAGTCGACCGGGTTCGGCATCGAGGACAAAAAGCCTCCGGGTGATGCGGTGGTCACCGGGCACGGGACCATCGACGGCCGCCCCGTATTCGTGTTCGCCGAGGATTTCACCGTGTTCGGTGGGAGCCTCGGCAAGGTCGTGGCGGACAAGATCTGCAAGATCCTCGACATGGCCTTGGACACCGGGGCTCCCGTCATCGGTCTCAAGGACTCCGGCGGTGCCCGAATCCAGGAAGGGGTGTCATCGCTCGACGGGTACGGGCGGATCTTCGAGCGAAACGTCCGGGCGAGCGGTGTCATACCGCAGATCTCGGTGATCATGGGACCGTGCGCCGGGGGGGCGGTCTACTCCCCCGCCCTCACCGACTTCGTGTTCCAGGTCGACCAGACATCCCACATGTTCATCACCGGCCCCGACGTCATCAAGGCGGTCACCGGCGAGGAGGTGACCATGGAGGAGCTCGGTGGCGCCGAGGCCCACGCCTCCAAGTCCGGCGTCACCCACTTCGTCTACCCCACCGGCAAGGACGCCCTGGAGGCGGTCCGCTACCTGATCTCGTTCCTCCCCCGCAACAACATGGAGCGGCCCCCCTACTACGCACCCGCCGACCGCAGCGACCGCGCCGACGACGCCCTCGACTCGATCATCCCCGACGAGTCCAACCAGCCCTACGACATGAGGACCGTCATCGAGACGGTGCTCGACTCAGAGGAGTTCTTCGAGGTCCACGAACAGTGGGCCAAGAACATCATCGTTGGTTTCGGCAGGTTGGACGGACATGCGGTCGGGATCGTGGCCAACCAGCCGGCGGTTCTCGCCGGCACCCTCGACATCTCCGCTTCCGAGAAGGCGGCCCGTTTCGTCCGCTTCTGCGACGCCTTCAACATCCCCATCCTCACCTTCGTCGACGTGCCCGGGTTCATGCCCGGTGTCGACCAAGAGCACGGCGGTATCATCAGACATGGGGCCAAGCTCCTCTACGCATACTGTGAGGCCACGGTGCCCCGCATCTCTGTGATCACCCGGAAGGCGTACGGCGGCGCCTACCTGGTCATGAACGCCCGGGGGGTACGTGCCGACCTCGTCTTTGCCTGGCCCTCGGCGGAGATCGCGGTGATGGGTGCGCAGGGTGCGGTGAATATCATCCATCGTCGTGAGCTCGCCTCCTCCCAAGACCCGGAATCTCGGAGGGCGGAGTTGATCGCCGACTACGAGACCAGGTTCAACAACCCCTACGTCGCCGCCGAACTCGGGCTCGTCGACGAGATCATCGAACCGCGTCAGACCAGGTTCAAACTCATCCGCGCCATGGAGATGCTGCGCACCAAGCGGGAGACCTTGCCACCGAAGAAGCACGGCAACGGACCGCAATGATGAAGAGCCTCCTCGTCGCCAATCGCGGTGAGATCGCCGTCCGGGTCATCCGCACCGCCCGGGAGATGGGGATGCGGACCATCGCCGTCTTCAGCGAACTCGACCGGGACGCCCTCCATGTCGACCTGGCCGACGAGGCCTGGAACGCCGGTCCGGCCCCGGCGTCGGAGAGCTATCTGAACCAGGAGGCGATCCTTCGCATCGCCCATGAGTCGGGAGCCGAGGCGGTGCACCCCGGATATGGCTTCCTGTCCGAGAATGCGAGTTTCGCCCGGGCCGTCGAGCAGGCCGGGCTGATATGGGTGGGACCATCCGGGGACGCCATCGAGGCGATGGGCGACAAGATCACCTCTCGACGCAACGCCGAGTCCCATGGCGTGCCCACGGTCCCCGGCATCACCGACCCGGTGACGACGGTGGACGAGGTCCTGGCCCTCGCCGAGGAGTTCGGCTATCCCGTCGCCATCAAGGCCGCCCACGGTGGCGGAGGAAAGGGGCTGCGGGTGGTGCGGGACGCCGGCGAGGTCGACGACGCGTTCGAAGGGGCGCGGAGGGAGGCGGACGCCTACTTCGGCAACCCGGAGGTCTACGTCGAGAAGTACTTGGAGAGACCCCGTCACGTCGAGGCCCAGGTCCTTTTCGACACCCACGGCCACGGTGTGTTCCTGGGTGAGCGCGACTGCTCCGTGCAACGCCGTCATCAGAAGCTGATCGAGGAGACGCCGTCGCCCGGGCTCACCGCAAGACAGAGGAAGACCCTGGCCAAGGCGGCGCTCGACGCCGGCCGGTCCTGCAACTACGTCAACGCGGGGACGGTGGAATTCCTGGTCGACCAGAGCGGGGACTTCTACTTCCTGGAGATGAACACCCGGCTGCAAGTCGAGCACACGGTCACCGAGATGGTCACGGGGCTCGACCTGGTCGCCTGGCAGCTTCGCATCGCCAACGGCGAGAAACTCGATCTCGGTGACGTAGAGCCACGTGGCCACGCCATCGAGTTCCGGATCAACGCCGAGGACCCCCATCAGGAGTACCTCCCCACCCCGGGTCAGGTCGTGGAGTGGCAGGAGCCGGCGGGTCCGGGGGTCAGAGTCGACTCCTGGGTGCGTCCCGGGACCACGGTGACCCAGTACTACGACAACCTGTTGGCGAAGCTGATCGTCTGGGGGCCGGACCGGGCGGCCGCGATCAGCCGTGGCCGTCGTGCCCTCGAGGAGTTCACAGTGCAGGGGGTGGCCACCACCATCCCGGCCCATCTCGCCGTGCTGGAGCACGAGGACTTCATCGCCGGGGAGCACCACACCACGTGGCTGGAAGATGTCGTCGTTCTCGACGGGTCTCCTCCCGCGGGGGCGCCTTCGCTCCCCGAAGACGAGGAACTCACCAAACGCGACATCACCGTCGAGATCGGAGGGCGACGTTTCCGGGTGTCCTATTGGGCCCCAGAGCCCGGTGTGGCCGGTCAGGTACGGCGTCGTCCACCTCGGCTGGCCGCCTCGAACCGGTCAGGAGTCTCTGACGGGGTCATCACCGCACCGATGCAAGGCACCATCGTCAAAGTGCACGTCAAGGCGGGTGACAAGGTGAAGTCCGGGGACCCGATATGTGTCCTCGAGGCCATGAAGATGGAGAACGAAGTGTCGGCACCCGCCGACGGCGACGTCGTCGACCTCCGGGTGGAGCCCGGCGACACCGTGGCCTCGGGCCAGGTGATCGCCATCGTGAAGTAGCCGTTTGCCAACCCTGGCCCGTCTGGCAACCCTGGCCCGTCTGACAACCCTGGCCCGTCTGGCAACCCTGGGTTACACACGTCGCCCAGCGACGTCTCTGGCCCAAAGTTCCAGCACCCGGGCCTGAGTTGGCCAACCCTGGGTTACACACGTCGCCCAGCGACGTCTGTGGCCCAAAGTTCGGGGGCACGACACGAGGGGCTTCCATCGCGGTGTCATGAACGGCAAGGTGATCCCCATGGGGATCACGAGGTCGATCGTCGAACGGGCGAGCCGACAGGGGGGATACATAACCCGGCAACAGCTCCTTGATGCGGGCCACTCCGAGAGTGTCGTAGATCGGATGGTTCGCTCCGCCGACCTCCTGGTCGTGTCTCATGGGACGTACCAGGTCTTCGCGTCCGATGATCACATCGACCTGATCCGTGGAGCCGTTCTGACACTTCCCGACGCCGTGGTGTCGCATCAGTCGGCAGCGCACCTCCTCGAATTCCCAGTGCTGCCTGAGCTGGAGCCGACGGTGACCGTTGCCAGCCACACGACACACAAGTTTCCCGGCGTCACCGTCCGTCGCTGCCAGGACCTGGAACGCTCCCATATGACGACTGTCCAACGTCTCAGAGTCACCAACGTGACACGCACCGCGTTCGACCTCGCCGGGATCCTCGAATTCGACGAGTTCGACGCCATCGCCGAAGCACTGGTCCTGGCGGGGCGGATGGAGCCACGTCATCTGGAACGGATGGAGAACGAACTCGCCAGACGAGGAAAGAGAGGAAGCCGCTCGGTACACGACTTCATCGACATCAGGAGGGGACGGGATCCCAAGTCCACCACGCTGGAGCGGAGGGGGAGGGCAGTCCTGGCTAGCGCCGGCCTCCCTACCCCGATCCCCCAGTTCCCGATTCCGTGGAGCCCTCGCCGGCGGTTCGACGACGCCTATCCGGACGCCACCTTGGCTATCGAGTGGGACTCCCGGGCATGGCATGAGCAGCGGGCAGCGATGACGTCGGACCGCTCCCGGGATCGAGAGGCGGCGATGTATGGGTGGTTCGTGGCCCGGTTCACGTGGGAAGAGGTCACCAAGTCCCCGCAGCAGGTCGTCAACTCGGTCGCCTTCCTGCTGCGACAGCGAGCGCAGACGTCCTGAACCCTGGGTTGCAGACGTCGCCCAGCGACGTGCACGGCCCAGACATCGAACCACCGGGCCGGGAGAGCCGAACCCTGGGTTGCAGACGTCGCCCAGCGACGTGTGTAACCCAGGGTTGCAGGCGTCCACCCCCAGGCGTCCACCCCGCAGGCGTCCACCCCCCACGCCCCACTGCGCGCTAGGTCAGCTCGTAGAACCGCCACAGGTCGTTCTCGATGGGGAGGACCGTGACGTCGCTGAAACCGGCGGCCTTGGCGTACTCGGCCAGTTGCGAGGGGCGCATCACGGTCCCGGTGCCCACACTGCCCTCGTGGGACATCCCGTCGGGGAGACATACGAACAGCGAGAACCCGTACATGAGCCGTTCCACCTCGTCGGTCCGCTCCCCGAAGGAGTCTGCGACAGCCTCGTCCATGACGACGACGTGACCGTCGGACTTGACCAAACGATGGGCGGTCTGCAGAACGTCGACGGGGTGAGCCATGTCGTGGACACTCTCGAACAGGGTGACCACGTCGTACTGACTGTCATCGCTGACCTCGGCTCCGTCGACATGATGGAACCGGACCCGGTCGGCCACACCTGCGTCGCGAGCGTGCTCCCGTGCAGCCACCACCGAGGCCTCGTCGATGTCGAAGCCGTCGACGGTGAGCCCCGGGTAGGCCCGAGCCATGGCGATCGAGGACCAGCCCTCACCACAGCCGATGTCGGCAACCCGGACGTCATCCCGGCGGAGACGCGCATCGAGGGCGGGGACCTTGGGGAACCACTCGGTCCCGAGAGCGTTGACGAACCAGGGCCGGTTCATCTCGGCCTGGCCGGTGCGCATGTCGTCACCGTATTGCTCCCAGGGCACTCCCCCACCGTTGCGGTAGACCTCGACCAGGGCGGGCAGTTGCAGCCCGGCGGCGGTCATCAACCGCACGAATGGCGCCAGGTAGTTCAACGAGTCGCGTTCGGTCAGCACTTCCCGTTGCGCCGCGGGCAGCGTGTAGGTCCGCGTCTCTTCCGGTAGTGAGGGGTCGTCGACTTCCAGGATCCCGGCGGTCACCTGCTGCTCCAGCCACTCGCTGACGTAGCGCCAGTTGGTTCCGGTCTCGGAGACGAGGTCGTCTCGAGTCTTCCACCCTTCGGCTAGTGCGTCGTAGAGACCCAGTTTCTCGCCCAGGTACATCGACCAGCCGTCGATCATCCCGAGCACGGTTTCGAAAACCCGCCCGGCGAATGCCTCTACCTCTTCTGTGTCTGGCTTCTCCAATGTCGTAGCCACGACGTCTCCCTTCTCGTTTTCTGATTGACTCCGGGAAGGTATTGATCCCACCTTGCAGACACCTTGACGGCCCCTTGAGAGACGTAACATCGCCGCCGTGGTGGAGATCAGGGTTCTCGGCCCCATCCAGGGATTCCGCGACGGGAAACCGCTCGACTTGGGTGGGCCCACCCAGCGGCGGCTCCTCGCCTCGCTGGTCGCCGAGCCGGGACAGGTGGTTTCGGTCACGTCGCTCCTCGAGGACCTGTGGGGCGAAGATCCTCCTCCTTCGGGGCCGGCGTCGATCCAGTCGTATGTGTCGCGGCTGCGCCGGGCGCTCGGCCCCGACGTCATCGAGACCACCGCACCCGGCTATCGGCTCGCCGGCGCCAACGTGGAGGTCGACAGTCTCGAGTTCTTGAAGCTGACGTCAGAGCTACCCACCGAGCCGGCGGCGCGCCTGCAAACCATCGAGGCCGCCCTGGGACTGTGGAGGGGCCCGGCCTTCGAGGACTTCCACCATGTCGAGTTTGCCAGCCGACGTCTCACGGAGACGAGATACGACATGGAGGAGGAGCAGGCCCAACTCCTCACCGCCGCAGGTCACGGATCGGCAGCGCTCGGGATCCTGGAGAGGGTTACCGCCGTCGAGCCGCTTCGTGAGTCCGCCGCGGTGACCCTCGCCCTCGTCCTAGCCCGGATGGGCCGACAAGCCGACGCGGTGCGGGCCCTCGATCGATATCGGGCCCGGCTGGGCGACATCGGGTTGACACCCGGCCCTCAGTTCACCGCAGCCGAGGTCGAGGTGTTCGAGGCTCTGCAGGCACCGCCCCGGTCGGCGATCCTCAGGGCGACCACTTCCTTCGTAGGTCGGGAAGACGAAGTCTCCGAGCTCGAGGGTCTCCTCGAAGGCAACCGGCTGGTCACCATCGTCGGGCCCGGGGGGATGGGGAAGACCCGTCTCGCCTTGGAGGTCGCATCGGCCCGGGCCGAAGTCGTGTTCGTCAGGTTGGAGAGCCTGGGAGACGATCGGGAGGTGGCGGCCACCGTCCTCCACGCCATCGGAGGTGAGACACGCGGCGACCCGACCGAATCGGTCATCGCCCAACTCTCCCGCATGGGCACGGCGCTGGTGGTCTTGGACAATGTGGAACACGTGATCGACGCCACCGCCTCCCTGGCGAGCGAAGCGGTGGCCACGACGGACGTGTCGATCCTGGTGACCTCTCGGGAGCC
Source organism: uncultured Acidimicrobiaceae bacterium (assembly GCA_964653975.1). Taxonomy (GTDB): domain Bacteria; phylum Actinomycetota; class Acidimicrobiia; order Spongiisociales; family ZC4RG35; genus JANQRA01. The sequence continues at coordinate 205 of CAZZIG010000084.1, read as the reverse complement.
ACTGAGCACACCCGGCGAGGTCGTTATGACCCTGGGCCCGCTCGACCCCAACAGCGCCATCGAGCTGTTCCGCGACCGTGCCCGGAGCGTCGACCCCGATTTCGATGCCCCGGCGTCGACGCTCGACATGCTCTGTGAGGAGCTCGACTACCTGCCGCTCGCCATCGAGATGGCCGCGGCGAGGTCGAAGGCCCTCGCTCCCGAC
>CAZZIG010000083.1:0-12727 GCA_964653975.1 uncultured Acidimicrobiaceae bacterium | reverse complement strand
GAGGGAGCCGGGGGCGACTCCTCCGCGCTGCACGACGTGGCGCCGGCCGTCACCCAATGCAGCGCAAACAAGATGGGGCCGGTGTCACCCGGTGCAGCGCAAACGAATGGGCACCCTCCGCGTACCAGGTACCGGTTGGTTGCCTACGCGCTCTCGGCCAGCAGATAGGGGTGCCAGGACGGGTCGACCTGGAAACCGGTGGAGGCGTAGATCCAGGCGAAACGTCGTGGCGGGCCGGGCTGACTCCGGAGATAGAGCCCACTCTCGGCGAGGGTCCGGGAGCCCTTGCGCACATTGCAGGGGCGGCAACAAGCCACCACGTTCTCCCAGCTGTGGTCACCGCCGCGGGAACGAGGCTGGACATGGTCGAGGGACTCGGCGGGACCACCGCAGTACTGACAGGTGTGCCCATCCCTCCCGAAGACGGCGCGACGGGTCACCGGGACGACCCTGCGATAGGGAACCTTGACATACCGGTTGAGCCGGACCACCGAAGGGAGCTCGACGAGTGTCGATTCCGACGCCCAGATCTCATCACGGCCGACGACGACGCTGGCCTTCTTGTTGAGGACGAGGATGACCGCCCGCCGTTCACTCACCACAGACAGCGGTTCGAAGCTTGCGTTCAGTACTAGGGCTCGTGTCATCTGATGAGTCCTACCGAAGGGAAGAGTAATACCAGCTCCGACTTGGAGGGCTCATCCCGGGCTCAGCTGGCCGCCCTGCGCAGATCGGAGAGACCAGAGTCATCGAGGACGGTGCCCACTGCCCCGGTCAGAGCGTCGATCCACCCTCCGGACAGCTCACCGCTCCCACTGGTCTCCCGCTCGCCGTCGGATGCTGTGACGGTGAGACGGTTCTCATCGTCGACAGTGACGCCGACGATCTCCACGGGGACCCGCCCTATCACCTGGCACCAAGCATCGGTGAGACCCTGGGCGATGGCGAGAGGTGTGGCTGCCACGATCCGGAACGACTTCACCGACGAAGTCGCCACCTCGATCCGGGCGCCACTGTTGATCGGAGTGATACTCACCTGCACGCCGACGTCGGGTAGTGGAACACGGGACTGATCGTGCTTGGTGGAGGGCTCACGTTCCCGTCTCACCCCGTAGGCTGCGAGGAGGGCACGCAGCTCCTCCATGACAGCAGCCTCATCGGCGCCGGGCTCGAGACGAACGTCGATGCCCCGACCGAAGCCCTCGAGGTCGACGACGACCGAGGCCACCCCTGGAATCTCCCCCAGCCGGCTCGCCAGACTGGACTTCATGCCATCCGCTCCCACTTTCGGATAGTGCGCATCTCCCTACGCCACGAGAGATAGTTAACCACATCGTGCGCGCTCATGGTGGTCAAGGAATCACCGTATGCGGTGGCGCGTCGCCAGCTCAGATAGCCCTCCGCCACCGCGAGCCCTCCGCTGCGACGCAGGCTCGCCCGGGCTCGCAGCGCCTCGATGATCAGGGAAGGGCGACGGAGCAGTGCGAGCACCACACCTCGTTCGAAACCCACGCGTGCCTCCCTGGCGTTGTGACCCTGATTGTAGTGATGTTCCCATGTCATTCCCCGCCTTGTCACCCTGCCCCACATAACGGGATCACCGTTAGAGTTCGACATTCCACTCGACCGGAGGGTTGCGGCTTGGCCGACATGTCAACCATGGCGATCGACACGTTCGGGAAGAGGTTCGACAAGATCGTCTCCAACGTGGAGACGGTCATCCAGGGGAAACGGGATGCGATCGAGCTGCTCGTCCTGGCGATGGTGTCCGAGGGCCACGTGCTGATCGAGGATGTGCCAGGGGTCGGCAAGACCCAGCTGGCCAAGTCGCTGGCACGGTCGATCCATGGTGAGTTCCACCGGATCCAGTTCACCCCGGATCTCCTCCCCTCCGACGTCACCGGGGTCTCCATCTGGAATCGCAGCGCCGGGCGCTTCGACTTCAAGCCGGGGCCGATCTTCGCCAATGTCGTCGTCGGGGACGAGATCAACCGGGCCAGCCCCAAGACCCAATCGGCGCTGCTCGAGGCGATGGAGGAGAGACAGGTGACCTCCGACGGGGTCACCAGAGCCCTCGAGCCCCCGTTCATGGTGATCGCCACCCAGAACCCCCTGGAGCACGAGGGGACCTATCCGTTGCCCGAGGCGCAGCTCGACCGGTTCATGATGCGCGTAGTGATTGGCTACCCGAGTCGCGAGAAGGAGCTGGAGATTCTCGACACCCACGGTATCCGCTCCACATTCCTCGACCTCGACCCGGTGGCTTCGCTCGAAGAGGTGTTGGAGATGGTCGACATCGCCCGCAGGGTCAACGTCTCCAGCTCCGTCAAGAACTACATCGTCGACCTGGTCGAAGGGACCAGGCTCCACCCCGATATCCTCCTCGGAGCCTCCCCCAGGTCGGCGTTGTTCTTGCAGCGGATCGCCAGGAGCCGGGCGGCGGCCTCAGGGCGCGACTACGTCATGCCCGACGACATCAAAGAGCTGGCCGGGTCGGTCCTGGAGCACCGGCTCGGGCTCCGCCCCGAGGCCCAAATGCGCGGCGAGGCCATCACCGACATCATCCAGGACGTGCTCGGACGTCTCCGTGTCCCCGGGACCACCTCCCGGATAGCCACCTGATGCCAACGACGCGTGGCTGGGCTCTTCTCGGAGCCGGCCTCGCGCTGGTGGTCCTCTGGTGGCTGCTGGGCGACGAGGAACTGCTGCTGGCGGGGGCCTTCTTCATACTCGGCACCGGAGCTGCGCTGGCTTACGTGCAACTGCATCAGCCGGTGCTCCTCATCGGGCGGAGACTCGGCTCCACTGCGGTCCACAACGGTGACACCGTCCAGGTGACCCTCTCACTGAGGAACCCGGGGCGCAAACCTGTGCGCAACCTGTCGGTGATCGACGAGGTGGAGAGTCTCGGCGTGGCCTCCTTCGAGCTGGCGCGGATCGCCGGGAACGACGTCGCCACTGCGACATACCGGGTGCTGTGCCGGCCCCGAGGGCTCTACCGAATCGGCCCGGCACGGGCCACCGCCTCGGACCCGCTCGGTCTGGCCGAGCTCCCAGCACCCGATGGCCCCATCGACAACCTCGTCGTCTACCCCACCGTCGAGGCGCTCGAGGGCTTTCCCGTGGTCCGTGGCCGCGACCCCTCGATGGCAGCGTCCAAACCCGAGCACTCCCAACGTGGTGGAGAGGACTTCTACACGTTGCGTGAATACCAGCGCGGAGACGACCTGCGGCGGGTGCATTGGCCCTCGTCTGCGAAGACCGACCAGCTGATGATCCGCCAGCTGGAGACACCGTGGCAGTCGCGCGCCCTGGTCCTGCTCGACGTCCGGGCCGGGGTCTACGAGTCGGACGAGGCCTTCGAGACGGCAGTGTCTGGTGCTGCCTCGGTGATAACCCATCTCGTCAAGTCGGGGTTCGATGCCGACCTCTGGGCCGGCGACCCGAACGCCATCGACGCCTCACGTTACGGCGCGGCCATGGAGCGTCTCGCCCTGGTGGAGATGAGCACCTCGATCGACCTGGTTTCGGTCGCCACCCACATCCGACATCGCGGAGGGGGTGGCGCCCTGGTGATCGTCACCGGCACCGCCGACCGGGCACTGATCTCGGTGCAGCAGTTGCTCTCAGGCGACTATCCGACATCAGCTCTGCTCGGCGTGTCGAGCACCACACCACAGACACTCGCAGGTTTTCACCGGCTTGGGGTCGCCACCGTGATCATCCCGCCCGGCGGGAGCTGGGGCAACCAGTGGATGACTTCGATGGGAGACACATGGGACGTCGAGTCGGCCAGCTGAGCGGGCTGCTCGCCTTCACCCTCGCCATCGGCCGTCTGGGTCGTCTGCTGGAGGGCGGGAACGAGACGGCCCCGTGGCAACTCATCCTCGTCGCGTCCGCCTTCCTCGGCGGTGTGGCCTGGTGGCTGCTCAGCCAACTGAGTTCCAACCGTGCCGTCAAGCTCTCCGTCTTCGCGGCCGGGGCGGTGTTGCTCGTCTTGCGGATCAGCGTTCCGTCCACGTTGATCGCCGGTTTCCTCCCGTCGACGACCACACCCGAGGCATTGGGCGCCGAGTTCGATCTCGCATGGCGAACCATCCAGACCGGCATACCCCCGGTGGAGCCTTTCGCCGGGCTGCTGGCGGTCATCGCGGTGGGGATGTGGGCTGGAGGCGCTCTCTACACCTGGGGGAGGACCGGCGGGCCCAACGCCGCCATGTTCGTCCCTGCCCTCGTCCTCTACTACCAGTTCGCCGTGTTCGATCGTTCCGAAGCCGGGTTCGGTTGGCTGCTCCTCTCGACCCTGGCGCTCGCCCTCGCCGTGGTCTCGATGGCCCTGGAGCGACGGGAAGAGACCGGGCGGGCTCGGGACGACAAGGGACGTCCACTGTCGCGACGGTCCGTCACCGTGGCCGCGGCCATGGCGTCGATCCTCGGTTTCGTCTCGATCGCGGTGGCGAGCAGCGCCTCCGATATCGTCGACGAGTACGGGAACGCACCCTGGCGTCGAGGAGACGGCCTCGGTCCCGGCCCGGGCAGCGGTGTCAGCTACGACGGTCTGGTCGAGCTCCGTCAGCGCATCCTCAATCAGAGCGAGGTGCCGGTATTCACCGCTCGCTTCGCCAGCGACACCCCCGACGAAGTCAACCCCTACTGGAAAGTCGACACTCTCGACGCGTTCGACGGGGTGGAGTGGAGCCGGTCGGACACGACGAGCCGGCGTTACGAGTCGGACTCGCCTGTCGTCGACTCCGCGAACCATTACCAGGGAACGACGGTGGAGGTGCTGCAGACCGTCCAAATACAGGCTTTGAACTCTGTTCTCGCCCCAACCGCGGGCATCCCAATCGAGGTCCAGGACCCGGCCGAAGGTGTCGACAGCCCCCGCCTCGCCAGCGAGTTCTACGCGGTCGGCGGTGTATCCCTCGCCGTCACCGGGGGTCTCGACAGGCTCGACCAGTATCAAATTCGGACGGCCGTCATCGACCGGACCACCGATCTCGGTGCCCTCGCCACCGACGAGAGCGGGGATCTGAGCCCGATCTTCGCCGCCGCCCAGGCCCAGGGTGCCTTCCCCTACCAGCCGGGGCCGACGGCCGCAGGACGGGCGAGCCTCGATGGCCGCGAGCGTTACCTCGAGCTCCCGGACAACACACCGGCCGGGATCGGAAACCGGGCCCGGGTCGTGACCGCAGGTAGCAGCACCGACTTCGAAGCCGCCTGGATACTGCAGTCCTGGTTCCGGGATCTGGGCAACTTCGAGTACTCGGTGGAGGTGAGCACCGGCCACGACGCTCTGATCCTCGACGACTGGCTCAACGACACGACCTCGACCAACTACCGAACCGGCTACTGCGAGCAATTCGCCGCGGCGATGGCGGTCCTGGCCCGGGCCTTGGGGATCCCCTCCAGGGTGGTTTGGGGCTTCACCCCCGGAGAGGTCGACGGCAACGGCGTCGTCACCGTCCGCGACACCAACGCCCACGCCTGGGTCGAGTTGTGGATCGAGCCCTACGGCTGGTTCCCCTTCGACCCCACTCCGCGAGCAGAGCAGACCGGGTTCGACTCCCAGCCGCCCAGCATCACAGCCGGTCTCGACCCCACCGTCTATCTGGAGAGCCCGGAGGACAATCCCACCGTCGTCACCGCCCCACCGGGGATCGGTCCGGAGTCGTTCGAGGAGTTGGCGCCGGATGCCTTCGACGTCGGCGGTGGAGGGACACCACGGTGGTGGCTCATCGGTCTGGTGGTCCTGGTGCCGCTGGCGGGCTCCATCCCCGTCTTCAAGACCTGGCGTCGACGACATCGTCTCGCCATGGTGCGCAACGGTGACATCACGGCCGCCTGGGACGAGATCATCGACCGTCTCACCGACCTCGGGGTCGAAGTCTCACCGGCCAAGACGCCGGTGGAGCTGGCGCACACCACCGACCGGGTCTTGTTGCCCCTGGCCCACAGCTATGCCGCGACGATCTACGGAGGTCGAACCGGTCAAGCCCGCGAAGTCGACCTCACCGGAGTCGAATGGTGGATCCACAACAACTTCGAGGGCCCCCAGCGGCTGATGGCCGCGTTCAGCCTGCGCTCGTTGCTGGTCCGGGACTAGCCGTCAGTGGCCCGAAACGCGGCGCTCCTCTTCGATGTCGTCTTCCACACGCCGCAGCATGGTGAGGAACTGATCCCGGTCCAGCTCGAACCGGGTGACATCCTCCTCGACTTCGCGGGCGATCTCGTCGATGGCGACGAAGAAGGCCAGTTGCCCTTCGCGCAGTGCGTCCATCAGCTCACCCTCGTCGCTACTGACCCGGAAGATGCTCTGGCCGTCGGTGACCAGCTTCACGTCGGAGAGGTGGGTCTCCATGTTCCCTTCCCGACGCAGGTAGTCCCAGGCACGACGCACACGTTGTAGAGACATGCCGTTGTCGAGGAGGCTCCTCACAACGCGGAGGGCGACGAGATCGCGAAAACTGTAGAGACGTCTTACCCCCGGGCGTCCCCCCGTCGGTTGAACTGATGGCGTTACGAGCCCCACCTTGTCCCAGTAACGAAGCTGATGATGAGTGCAATTACTCAGCCGGCATGCCTGCTCGGCGGTGAACGCTTGCTCCACTCTGTCCTTCCAAACCTCGTTAGGCGAACCGGGGCATGGTTCGCACCTACTCCCTCGACCGGCACCAACCCGGAACGACGGCCGACGGGGCGGAAACACTAGCGGCTTCGGAAGGGCGCCGCAGATCGGGTTGGAGTCCCCTATTCGGGGATGGAATCGGACTCTGACCGCTCGTAGCGCCACCCGCGAATCCGCAACGCGTTGACCAACGAAGTGGCCGAGGCAACGATGAGAGCGAAGCCGACGACGGCGACCCAGGTGACGCTCAGATACGCGATGACGATGGCCAGACCGACGATCACCCCGAGCAGGGAGAGTTTGACGCCGATCCGGGAAGGCCGCTCGATCTTCTTCACGGCGCGAGCCAGTTCGGGATCTTCCTCGTAGAACTGTCTCTCGATCTCTGCGAGAATCCTCTGTTCTTTGTCGTCCAATGGCATTCGGTCACCCACACTGATCCGGCGAGGCGCTCACTGGAAACAATACACCGCCTGAGGAGACAGACATCAGGGTTCGAGACCGGATTCGGGTTGTTCTCGCCCACCGATCAATCTCGCCGGTCCCACCGAGTCGTCGCCGAAACGCTCCCTGATCCCGGCGACGGCGTCCTCGACTCTCTCCCACTCCGCCTCCGTCTCGAGATCCAGCTGCGTCGGGGCGGTGGCGCGCTCGAGCCCGCTTCCGCCGAGACCGAGAAGACGCACCGGGCGGTCATCCTCGTCGAGGCTGCGCACCAACTCGACCGCAATCCGGAAGAGTTGACGTGACCCGTCGACGGGACCCGGTGCGGTATGCGACCTGGTGACGGTGGTGAAATCCGGATAGCGGATCTTCAGGGTCACCGTGCGGGCCTTGAGACCGGCACGGCGCAGCCGGTTGGAGAGCCGCTGGGCATGCGCCAGGAGCGCCGTCTCGACGACGTCTCTCCCATCGAGATCCTCGTCGTAGGTCTCCTCCACCGAGATCGACTTGGCGGCGATGTCGGGGATCACCACGCGAGGGTCTCGTCCCGCAGCGAGCTCGTGGAGGTGATGGCCCGCAGTCGGCCCTATTGCGGTGGCCAGAGCCTCCTCGGGCAGCGAGGCGATGTCTCCGATGGTCTCCACACCCAGCTTTGCCAGGGCCGCCAGGGTGGCAGGCCCCACTCCCCACATCGCACGTGCCGGCAGGGCGTGGAGGAAGACGAGTTGGCCGGCAACTGGGATGTGACGCAGTCCGTCGGGCTTGGCAGCCTCCGACGCCAACTTGGCGAGGAACTTGACCGACGCCACCCCCACCGACGCGGGGAGACCCAACTCGGAGCGGATCCTCCGCCTGACCGCCTCCCCGACGGCGACCGATGACCCATAGTGGAGACGGAGCCCGCTCACGTCGAGGAACGCCTCGTCGAGGCTGAGACCTTCGACCTTCGGGGTGAAGTCTCTGAACACCTCGAAGACCTCCTCCGAAATCTCCGCGTAGCGACGATGCCGGGGAGGGATCACGATGAGACCGTCGCAGAGACGGCGCGCCGTCGCAGTGGGCTGTGCCGAACGCACCCCGAACCGGCGGGCCTCGTAGGAGGCGCTGGCGATCACACCGCGGGGCCCGGCACCACCGACGGCCACCGGCCTGCCGACCAACTCTGGTCTGTCGAGACGCTCCACCTCGACGAAGAAGCTGTCCATGTCGACGTGGAGGATGGGCTCGGTCCACACTGTGGGGGTCAAGTTACCGGCGATTACCCCGTGTTCCGGGGGCGAGGCACCAAACTGGTGTCATATGGCCGCATTGGTTCATCTCGTACGACACGCAGAAGTCGACAATCCCGATCACCTCGTCACCGGTTCGATGCCCGGGTTCGATCTCTCCCCACACGGTCTGGAACAGGCGCGCCGGGTGGGCCGCTACCTGGGGCCGCGACCGGTGGTGGCCATTTGGTCGTCACCCCAGCAGAGAGCATTGCGCACCGCCGAGGAGATCGCCGCCCGCTCCACGGTGCCGGTTCGGGTGCATCCCGATCTCACCGACTGGGAGGTGACCGAGCGCTGGAAGGGTCACCCCTGGAACACGATCTCCTCACGTTTCCCGGGCGAACTGGAGAAGTACCTGGAGAGCCCAACCCACCTCGACTTCGTCCAAGAGCAGATCTTCGACGTCGCGGAGAGGGTGGCCGGGGTGGCCCGACGACTCGACGAGGAGCACCCTCACGGCGATGTCGTGATCGTGTCCCACGAAGACCCGCTGCAGGCGGCTCGTCTCTACCTGACCGGCGCCGGTCTCGAGTCCCTGCATCAAGACCGTCCCCCACATGGCGCCGTGGTCACACTTCGACCCGGGCCCACCTGGCGCGAGGAGACCTCTTGGGAGCCCGGCGACTCGCCACGGTTCGGGGAGAAGTCCGAGTTGCGGGTGGTCACCACGGCCGGATCGCCGGAGGGCCCTAGCTCGGCTTGACCGTCCCCGCGGCGGCGGGAATTCGAATTGACTCCCACCGCTGGCAGACTTGGCGTGTGAAGTCAGCCCTCTTCGCCGCATCGGGCCTGGTGGCAGCTCTGGCCTGGACCGTGGCCCTGCTCGTCGACGGAGACCCTTTCGGCCCGGCCGGGGTGGTCCTCATCGGTCTCGGCATGCTGGCGACCGCGACGGTGGCAACCATCGGGATGGTCGTCGTCGGAGGCCGGTGGGCACATCGGTTGGGGCTCACCGCTATCGCTATCACCCTCGTGCTGGCCGGGGTGCGTCGTGTCGACACCCTCTGGATCGTGGCGCTGGCGACGTCAGGGCTGGCATTGGCGGCCTTCCTCTCCCCGACCGTGACCCGCGCAATCCGCAAGCTGCCGGCGGCCGCTGGACCTCCGCCACGTGCCGTCCTCCCACCTCTGATCCTGTTGATGACCCCGGCCGTGCTCGGTCTCGTCGGCCACTCCGCAGAGCCGTGGGCCCTGGTGGCGGTGGGGGCCTCGGCCCCGGTGACAGCGTTCCTCTACAGCAGGGTGCTGCCGGGCGGTCTCATCGTGATCAGGGTGGTGTGGCCTCTTCTAGCTCTCGCCCTCTCCCCCTTGCTCGGTTGGCTCGCCGGTGGGGCCGCCGTGACCGTCGCCGCGACGGTGGCAGTGCTCTCATGGCATGGATCGGTCAAAGCCTCCTACCACCCGCCCCGTGAGGTGGGCTCCACCTTTCCCATCCCACCCGAGCTGGCGCCAAAGGAAGTCCTCGACGCCGCCCGGATCGACGACAAGGGGCATCCGGTTTGAGACGAAGCCCCAACCCGTGGATCACCATCCCGGCGCTGTCGATGGGTGTCCTGGCCGGCGTCCTGGGCTGGGTCGTGACCGACGTCAGCTGTCGTCAGACCGACGCGCCCGGGCTCATCACCGGTTGCATCGGATGGGCGACCTTCTTCGCCATCCTCTCGTTCCTGGTGGTGACGGTCGGGGTGGCGCTCATGCTGGTGCTCGTCTACCGCAGCCTGGCCGAGTGGCGGGAGGGCCAACGGCAACGCTGACCCCCACCCGTTCGTTCGCGATAGGACCGGGTCAGCTCAGCTTCTGGTGCACGAGGTCGACGGCCTGGCCGACAGTGACGATCGACTCGGCTTCCTCATCGGGAATCTTCACGTCGAACTCGTCCTCGAGCGCCATCAGCAACTCCACCACGCCGAGACTGTCCACGTCGAGATCCTCCTCGAAGTGCGCGTCGTCTTTGATCTTCGACCCGTCGAGCCCGAGCTCCGAAACCAGCACCCCCGTGAGGCGCTCCGAGACTTCGCTCCTGTCCATTTCCCTATCTCCTTCTCGTATTGCTTGCGAGAACTTACAACGCCAACCCGCCGTCCACGGCGATCACCTGCCCGGTTATGTACGAGGCCTCGTCCGAAGCGAGGAATGAGACCAAACCAGCGACCTCGTGAGGTTGGCCGAATCTTCCCAAGCTGGTCGCCTCCCTGGCCTGTGTTTTCACCTGGTCGGTCAGGTCGGAGGTGAGATCTGTCTCGATGAACCCGGGGGCAACGACGTTCACGGTGATCCCCCGCGAGCCGACCTCTTTGGCTACCGACTTGCTGAACCCGATCATCCCGGCCTTGGACGCGGCGTAGTTCGCCTGTCCGGCATTCCCGGTGATGCCGGCCACCGAGGCGATCGAGATGACCCGGCCCCACCTGGCCTTGATCATCCCGCGGAGGGCCAACTTGGTGCAGAGGAAAGCCGATCGGAGGTTGGTCGCCACCACCTCGTCGAAGACGCTGGCAGGCATGCGCAAGAGCAGCTGGTCCCGGGTGATCCCGGCGTTGTTGACCAATACGGCCGGAGGGCCGAACTCGTCGCCGATGGTGGCGAACAGATCTGCGACCGCACCCTCGTCAGCCACGTCGGCTCGAACCGCCAGCGCCTCTCCCCCATCTGCTTCGATCTCGGCGATCAGCTCGTCGGCGGCAGCCTGGTTGGCGGAGTAGTTGACCACCACGCGGTGGCCGGTGGCAGCCAGGCTCTTGGACAATTCGCGTCCGATCCCCCGAGAGCCTCCGGTTACCAGTGCGACCCTTTCACCCGCGTCGCCATTCACGACAACTTCTCCGGCAAGCCGAAGAAGTCGAAGTTGGGTTGCAGCAGCTCCATCGTGCTGCGGTCCGGTGGCGGTAGGGCGGCGTCGGACTCACCGATCGGGTCGATCCTCGACCCCCATCTGTAGACGGCAGAGCCCCAGCTGAGACCACCGCCGAAGGCAGCGAAGACCACCGTGGATCCGGGGCCGATACGCCCCTCCTCCAGGGCTTCGGTGAGGGCGACGGGGATCGTGGCCGCGGAGGTGTTTCCGTAGGAGTGGATATTGACGTAGACCTTGGACTCGTCGAGGCCGAGACGCCGGGCAGTGGCATCGATGATCCGCACATTGGCCTGATGCGGGATGAGGAGGTCGACCTCTTCGAGACCGACACCCGCCCGGTCGAGGGAGATCAACGACGACTCGCTCATCTTGGTGACCGCGCGACGGAAGACCTCCTGGCCTTCCATCGACACCCCACTTTGAGAGGGATCGGGGTGACCACGGTCCCCCTTGGTCCCGTCGACCGGCACCTCGAGGATGTGATAGACCGAGCCGTCCAGGCCCAGGTCCGAAGCGAGCAACCCGTGTGGGCCATCGGTCGGCTCCAGGACGACCGCCCCGGCCCCGTCACCGAACAGCACGCACGTGGTGCGATCGGTGAAGTCCATCACGTAGTGGAGTTTCTCCGCTCCTATCAGCAGAACCGTCCGATTCGTCCCCGCCCGGATCATGTTGGAGCCGACGACGAGACCGTAAACGAAGCCAGAGCAGGCGGCGTTGAGGTCCATCGCCGCGCAGTTGAGAGCGCCGATCTTCTTCTGGACGAGGGAGGCGGTCGAGGGAATGAGAGAGTCGGGGGTGCACGTGGCGACAAGCAGCAGGTCGACGTCCTCCGGCCGTTTCCCCGCTGCAGCCAGAGCACGGAGACCGGCTATCGCCGCCATGTCGGAGGTCTCGACATGGCTTATCCGCCGCTCTTTGATGCCGGTCCTCGACGTGATCCACTCGTCGGAAGTGTCGACGAGTTGCTCGAGGTCGTGGTTGGACAGCACGTTGGGGGGCATGCACTTACCCCATCCGGTTATCTCTGAGTTCTTCATCGCTGCTCCAGGGTCAGGTAACTGTAACGAGAGAGTCGGCCACGGCCGGGATGTCGGCGACTTCGGATATCACGTGGGTCGACGCCCCGTCCACGGTCCTCTTCGCCATCCCGGCGGTCACGTCGCCCGGGCCGACGTGAACGAAGGTGTCCACACCGGTCCGCGCCATGTCCGTCAGACTCTCCTCGAATCGGACGGTGGACACCACCTGGGAGCGGAGGCTCTCCGCAATGGTCGGCGCCTGGTGGGGTCTCGCCGAAGTGTTCGACCAGACCGGGAATCGGGGGCCGGAGAAGACGACGTCGGCGAGCGCGGCGCCAACCTCATCAGCCGCCGAGGCCATGAAGGCGGAGTGGAACGCCCCGGCGACATTGAGAGGAATAACTCTCCTCACCCCCAGTTCGCGTGCGTTCCCGGTCAGCCATTCGAGATCTCGCTCGGAGCCGGCCACCACGACCTGGCCGGGTGCGTTGATGTTGGCCACCTCGAG
>CAZZIG010000082.1:0-6465 GCA_964653975.1 uncultured Acidimicrobiaceae bacterium | reverse complement strand
TCGAACACTCCTTTGGATCCTGTGGTGAACGTCAGAGACCGGACGATGTGCTGATATCGCGAGAGGATGTCATTGGCCGCGCTCACGGCGCGGTCTAGATAGTTTCAGGCGACGCAGTAGACGATCTCGATTTCGTGCATGGGCACACCAAGGTAGCCGTCCCGGCCCCATCGCTGGGGCCACCAGCGGGCACCAAACGCCCAAGTGCGAGTTGCGCCCTCGCCAGGATTCGAACCTGGGACACCCGGTTTAGGAAACCGGTGCTCTATCCCCTGAGCTACGAGGGCGGGATTGGTCGAGAACGCGGCTGGAACCGAGGGTCGTCGCTCTCAGAGTTAAGGGTAGGCGCCGGAAGGCAATTTGTTGGCGGCCGGAATCGACCATATGGCGCAACCGCCGGGGTCAGGCCGGCGGTTGCGTCTGGCTTGGATCGCGGTGGATCGACTGCGTGATGGATCAGCGACCGATGGTCAGGTGATCGACGTGGACGAGCTGGGCGTCGATCGATGTGCGTGGGGAGGCAGTGCGGCGACGGGCATCGAGCAATAGGGCCACTCCGGTGACGACCGCCACGCCGACAATGTGCTGCCAGCCGCCGACCAACACGTCGAGAGCCCCGCTGGCGTTGAATGAGGCGTGCAGAACACCGACGGCGAGCAGGCTCCCCCCGGTGGCCTGGTCGGTGCGACCCAGCAGATACCGGAGAGGCGGTGCCATGACCAGCACCAGGATGCTGGCGATCAGTGCCTCATCCAGCGTCGTCCCGCCGACGAAACCCAGCGGCAGATGAATGACTGCGAAAGGCACGGCAGTCAGCAGGGCTCCCCTGCCAAGACCGAATCGCGCCGTCCAATGGCGTTGAACCAGACCCTGCCAAGCGGTCTCCTCCCACAAGTTGACCTGGCCGGCGTGGGCGAAGCGGGCGATCTGACCCGTGTTGTGGGTGCCGTCTCGCCACGTGCTCCGTGCCTTGAAGGTGAACGAAGCAAGCGATGGGTCGTCCCCGATCGCCGCGATCGTCTCGACGAGCTGCTCTACGTCGATTCCGTTCCTGGTCTTGACCGTAGTGGCATCAGTGTTCTCCTTGGTACGCGTCTTCACAGCCGGCTTGCACCTATAGAGACGTGACCGGAGCCCTCTCGATTGCGCGAGCCTCGATCAGGCGTCGGCTGAAGGAGGGTGGCTCGGATCTCCACCCGCTTCGTGCTCGTTCTGGATCCGGGTCGGGATCCAGTCGTGGAATGCCGCGGCGAGAAGGGCGTCGGTGGGACAGAAAGGGCCGATAGGAGTGTGGAACGATGCCCGCCGGCCGCATCTCATGCAGGCCAGGCCTTCTGTGCTGTCCACGGTGACCGTTGGCATTCACACTCTCCATCGGCATCGAGTGGACCGAACCTTGAATCGGCGGAGTGCGTTTGCCTGGCGGCAGGAACGGGTAGCCACTTCCGCCGGGCCGATCCCGAGGTAGCACTATGAGAAAGCAGACGGCGTGGAATGTGTGGGCATGGGTGGCGGCTGCCGGAGCGGCCTGGGCAGCCCGTAAGGCCACCAGCGCGGTGTGGGTTCGACTCAGTGATGGTCACGACCCAGTCGACGCGATAGACGGCGACTCGTCATGGGGCGAAGCGGTCGCATGGGCGGTCATCGCAGGCGTCATCGCCGCCACTGCCCGGGTGCTGGCGAGACGCGGCGCCGGCGAAGCGTGGGAGGCGGTCACCGGAGAGGCCCCGCCAGGGATCTAGTCGTCTTTCGGCAACATCGAGTATCGGGTAAATTGGTTAGGCATGCTAACTACTGCTTCGTTGGCTGACCGGTTGCGTGTCGCGGTGGGGAGACTGGCCCGCCGTCTGCGGCAACAGTCTCTCGGAGGGCTGACGCCGTCCCAGGGCTCGGTCCTGGCGACACTCGACCGCACCGGCCCCATGTCGATGAGCCAGCTCGCCGAGGAAGAAGGCATCTCCAAACCGTCGGTCACCGGCATCGTCGGGAGGCTCGTCGACAAGGGCATGGTGGAGAAAACCCAGGACCCGGACGACGGGCGCTCTTCGATCGTCACCATCACCCCGGTGGGTAGCCGGCTTCTGGAGCAGAGAAGGAGGGAGCGCACCGCCTACCTCGCCAGCCGGGTGGCGTCGCTCGAGGCTCATGATCGTGAGGCCCTGGAGCGAGCCTTGGAGATCCTCGAAGCGATGGTCGAAGAACGATGACGTCTCCGGCCGAGCTCGCCCGCCAGACCTTCGCCGCATTCTCCGTTCACAACTTCCGCCTCTACTTCGGCGGCCAGGTGCTGTCGGTTTCGGGTGCGTGGATGCAGCGGGTCGCCCAATCGTGGTTGGTTCTCGAGCTGACTGACAGTGGAGCGATGGTGGGAGCCCTCACCGCGGTCCAGTTCGTGCCCATCCTGCTGCTGGCTCCGTTGGGAGGGCTCGTCGCCGACCGTCTCGAAAAGAGAAAGGTCCTCTACTTCACCCAGGTCCTCGCCGCCTCCATCGCGCTGACCCTCGGTCTGCTGGTTCTCACCGAGACGGTCGAGCTCTGGATGGTCTTCGCCCTGGCCCTCGCCCTGGGCATCGTGGGCAGCGTCGACAACCCGACCCGCAACTCGTTCGTCATGGAGATGGTGGGGCGCTCGAAACTGGCCAACGCCGTGGCTCTGAACTCTGTCCTGGTGAACTCGGCGCGCGTGGTGGGTCCGGCCATCGGAGGGCTGCTCATCGTGACGGTCGGGATCGGGTGGTGCTTCATCATCAACGCCACCAGCTATCTCTTCTTCATCACCGCCATCTCTTTGATGCGCTCGGAGGACATCGACCGGTCCGAGCCCGAGATCCGTCAGCGGGGCCAGCTACGGGAAGCGATCCGATATGTGACCCGGCACCCGGTGCTTCGCTCCACACTGGTGATGAGCGCGGTCATTGGCCTGTTCGCATACGAGTTCGAGGTGGTGCTTCCGCTCCTGGCCCGATTCACCTTCGGTGGCGACGCCGACACCTTCGGGGCGATGTTCGCAGCCATGGGCATCGGTGCGGTCATCGGAGGGCTCTTCGTCGCCAATCGGGGCCGGACCTCTCCCCGGGCGATCCTCGTCGCGGCCACCGCGATGGGTGTCAGCATCGCGGCCACCGCCGCCGCACCCCGGGTGTGGGTCGCCTATGCGACGCTGTTCATGGTGGGGATCTCTTCTTCGGCGTTCCTCACCCTGAGCAACTCCGTCTTGCAACTGGAGTCCACCCCGCAGATGCGTGGTCGCGTCGTCGGCATGAGGGCGACTGCAATCCTCGGCGCCCGCCCGTTCGGCGCCCCCATCGTCGGCTGGATAGGTGAGTATCTGGGGCCGAGGTTCGCACTCGGTCTGGGGGCGATGGCGGCGATCGGGGTGGCTCTATGGGCGAGGAAGCGAATGTCGTCACCCCACGGCCCTGGAGCCGTTGCCGGCCACAGTGTGGGGGGCACCGACTACGAGGATCACTGACCCCAGCAGCCCGCCATGTCGCGATCAGGGGGTCGGGTGAGGTCAGCGGAGAGGTGGGTCTTGCGGGCGGCGCAGAACTCGGGGGTCAGCTCGTAGCGGGAGTGCCCCGACCCTGTTCGCACCTCCCAGTTCCGGGCTCCCAATACGGCTATGGGCTGTCCACCGATGGCGTCGGTGTCGCGCCACAGGTTGAGCCAGCGGTCCTCGACCTGGAAAGCTGCCGAATCGACGAGGCCGTCGAGGCCGACCGCGGGGAACAGTGACGGGTAGAGGTCCCCGAGTTGTGATCCATAGGTGATGAAGAGATCGGGTCTGGCGTCCTCGTCGGCCAGACACAGGGCCACGGCGGAGATCAGCGATCCTTGGGAGTGTGCGGCGAGGACCTCGGGCCGGACCTCGGAGATGATCGTTTGCAGCCGGGTCACTGCATAGGGCCCATATGCCGGCGGGCCGAGGGGGTGGAACCAGCGGGGCCAGAACGAGCCAAGATCCCAAAGGATGCCAACCTGTCTTCTCGAGTCCTGCCCGTTGAGCAGCCCGCCGACGATGGAACGGACGATGACCACCGCGGGGACGGCGACCATCAGGATCTTCGCCCATCCGAGCAAGGATGCGGGGTCGAAGGGCAACCCGAAGAGCACCGTCATGCCGTCCGGGTCTTCCAACATCCACGCGGGCATGACGATGTTGTGATGCGAGCAACCTTCCAGGTCTCCGCGGCAGGACAGGATCACCGCAATGACCCCCACCGCCAGCCCGTACAACCCGGCAACCCCGAGGATGGTCCGTGCTCTGAGGACGCCCCTCCTCACCCGGGAACCGTCCGTGGCTCGCCCGGGGAGGAACATAGCCACCACGAAGGTGATCGCCATCGCCAGCACGAGACCCGCCATGCCGACGGTGACGAAAGTGGCCCCACCGTCGAACGTCTCCGAGGTGGTGCCCGACTCCGATAGGTAGGTCTCCACCAACATCGCACCGGTGAGGCCATAGGTCCCCCCGACGAGGGTGGCGACGGCGAGGAGGCCCAGGGGCACCCAGCCGTGGCGTATCCCCCCGATCAGCATCTCGCCGAGGAGGCCGGCTCCAGACGCGATACCCAACACCAGGGCGATCTCGTAGGTCAGGTCATCGGAGACACTCAACGGGGTGGTGATCTCACCCGGTGACAGTGTGATCAACGCCCAGGCCAGGAGGGCGACTCCGAGGAGGGGCACGATCGCGGTCATGCCGAGGACCAGTCGGTTCTCCGCGGTGGGCCCTGCGCTGAGGGCGAGCAGCACCATCATCGAGCCCGCCAGCACGAGCGAGCTGATCGTCAGCGACGCGTTCGCTGTCACCCTTCCCACGACCACGGCGAGGATGGCGATTCCGAAGGTGAGATGGATTCTCCGCAGACGATGGACGATGGAGTGGACACTCCACATCTTGGCGCCGACGACCCCCTCGAACAGGGCCGGGTCGTCCCACTCCGGGTCTTTCATGAGGGGGTTCATCGCCTGCAACGACGGAGCCAGCAGGTGACGCATGCGCTCCCCGAACGTCAACGGCTTGAACGACGACTGCGTCGATAGCCAGCCGATGCCACCGACCAGGACCAGACACACCAAGATGTAGATCCATCGCACAGCGGTCGGCGACGTCCCCGTGGCCAGGGGGATGTCGAGACTCATGTTGGCCACCTGGGCGAAGAAGATGCCGGTCAGCGAGATTCCCGCGACACGCACCCAGATACGGGTCCACAGATTGGGTGACTCGCTCATCCACCCCGCCACGTTGGCCATCGCGAAGGGGGCGAGCAGGATCCAAAAGGCCGTCAGCGACGACTTCGAGGTGAGGCTTCCCCAGTGGTAGGCCTTGACCTCCCAGTCGTCCCTGTGGGGCTCGTAGAGCTTGGCCAGGTCCCACCCCTGGTCGTAGGTCACGGGAGCCGTGTAGAGCAGCTCGTTGGGTGGCGTTCCCGAGACGCCGTGGACCCTCAGTTCGGTCGGCAAACAGTCCCCTCGGCCGGCGGACGTCAACCTATCGGATCGACGGCTCGGTCGCCCACTACATTCAGACCCATGGAAGAAGAACGCATAGCCCTGTTCATCGACTTCGAGAACCTCGCCATCGGTGCCAGGGAAGCCCTGGGGGGCATGACCTTCGACTTCGAGCCCATCGGCAACGCGCTGGCGGAGAGGGGGAGAGTCGTGTCACGCAAGGCGTATGCGGATTGGTCGATGTTCTCCGAAGCCCGCCAGCCGATGACCCGGAGTCACGTCGAGCTCATCGAGATACCCCAGCGGATGGGCGCCACCCGTAAGAACGCCGCCGACATCAAGATGGCGGTCGACGCCATCGAGCTCGCCTTCGAGCGCGACTACGTGACCACTTTCGTCATCTGCACCGGAGACTCGGACTTCACCCCATTGGTCCACAAGTTGCGTGAGTTGAACAAGAAGGTCATCGGCGTCGGAGTGAAGGCGTCGACCTCGAACCTCCTCCCGCCTGCCTGCGACGAGTTTCTCTTCTACGACAACCTCGCCGGTGTGGATGCTCGCGGGCCCGATGCGGCTTCGGAGGAGGAGAGCGAAGACGAGGCTCTCGAGCTCGACTCGCTGGTGACCACCACCCTGGGCGGTCTGCTGCGCAGCACCCAGGGTGACGTCCTCGCCTCGTCCCTGAAAAGAGCGATCCTGCGCAAGGACCCCACCTTCACCGAGGCCGACTACGGGTTCCGAGCCTTCGGGGAGCTCTTGCGACATCTCGAGTCGGAAGGGGTCATCGAGCTCACCTCCGGTCCGGGGCGGGGAGACCCGGTGGTGCAGTTCCCCGCTACGGGCACAGGAGAGCAGGGCGCCTTCGACCTGCTGAAGAAGACCGTCAGCGAAATGTCATCGCCCAACAGTCCCGTGGTGCTGTCAGGTCTCAAGAACCAGTTGCGAAAACGCGAGCCCGACTTCAGCGAGAAGAAGTTCGGCTACGGCGGGTTCCTCCAGTTCTGCAAGGCG
>CAZZIG010000081.1:0-44734 GCA_964653975.1 uncultured Acidimicrobiaceae bacterium | reverse complement strand
ACCCAAGCCTGGAAAGCATGAGGGGCACGTTCGGCGGTGTTGCCATACGAGACCACCCGGCGGGCATGAGCCGGGGTCACCCCGGTCTGATCCACCAGAAACGCGGTGGGAGACGAATAACCCAGGTCGCGGTGGCCACCCAGATCCACCAGAGACTTCATTCTGCGGGCTCGGAGGACTTCGGCCATCTGGACGACATGAGACAGTTCGACCACGTCAGCGGCAATTTCGTCGACCGATAACCTCTGGACGTCGACCCCGGCCATTTCGTCGAGTGCGGAACGGACCCCACTCATCGCTTCCTCCCCATGCCACCAACGTATCCAACACCAGTGACAGATTCCCTGACTATCAACCCCGCTCTACCCCAAAACCTACAAACCAGGTGGGACAAGAAACGGATCAGGCATCGACCCGGACTGCACCGAGGGAATCGAATAGAGCCTCGGACGGGGTGTTGCCGTCGGTTATGTAGAAGACGACCCTCTCGTGACCGTCGTCGGCCAGCTTCTCCAGGGCGGTGTGAGTGACGAGTCGAGCCAGTCCCTGGTTCTTGTGCGAAGCGCGGGTCATCACATAGCCGATGAACGGTTCGCCGGCAGACAACGAGACGAGAACTGCCGAGACAATCGTGCCCTCGTCTTCGACCGCATGAGACCGGTCCGTGAGCGCCTCGCCGTCACCGAAGAACGACCTGACTTCTTCCACCGCATCCTCGAGGCTCTCTCCCTCGTAGTCGATGGTGCCCATGTAGGCATCGAGCATGAGACTGGCGAGTTCCTCGCGGTCGTCTCTCGAGATGGTTCTGACACGCAGGTTGGGGGAAGAGTCGACGGGAGTCAGATCAGACAGGTCGATCTCATAGCGGAGCTTGGTGGCCATTGTCGAGATCCTCACAGATGAGAGAGCACTACGGCCGGGAATATCGTGATCCGTGTCAGAGGTGTGGTTTGTCGAAGCTCGGGAAGGCACGATCGCAGTCCGCGCAGAGGGCTCCGGCCGGTGGGACCGAGTATCTTGGACCTTCGAGCTCATCCGGGACGAAGACGGATGCTGAGTAGGACCGGCCGGAGTAGCTTCGGCTTGGTCTCGGAGCGAAGGAGTGAGACATGACGGAGCATCCCAACGCAGCCCACATCCGCGAGCGATTCGGAAGAGGCGACTTGGCAGAAATGGCCGAGTGGCTGGCGGACGACGTCATCTGGCATCAGATCGGGGGAGACACCCTTCGGGGGAAGCAGTCCGTGATCGATTCGATGAGTGGATTTGCGGATGTCGAGTCCTCGATGGACCTCCACGACGTAGTTGGCAACGACGAGCACACGATCGCCCTCATCGAGGTGACGATCGGTAGCGGCGCTGAGAGCTTCACCTATCGGACGGCGGAGATCTATCACCTGGACGAAGACGGCAAGATCGCGGAGCGTTGGGCGTTCTCTGACGACACCCAGGCGATCAGCGAGTTCTTCAGCCAGCTCGCCTGAGTCATCCATTCCCCTGCTTCGGGACCGAGTCGAGCCGCCCGGGTGTATCCGATACGTGCCTTCGTGTGGCCTGCTGGCGGCCTTCTCCGCCGCGTAGGGTCGTAGGGGAGGAAGGAGGAGCATTCACATCGAGGCTGCCGCGACCATTGACAGGCCTGTGGCTGATGTCTGGGAGTTCTATGCGGTCAACCACGTTGCCAACCATCCCAGATGGGATGAGACCATCGAGTTGGAGGCCACGACTGACGGGCCGATTGGGGTGGGAACAGTCATCAAACGGCGGGTGAACCGGTTCGAGAACGTCACTGAGGGGACGATGGAGGTGCTCGAGTTCGAACCCGAGACCGTGATGCGAGTCAGAACCCAGGACGGTCCGATGAGAATCGACGGGTTTGCTTCGTTCCAGTCCGTTGGAGATGAGAAGACCGAACTCACCATCGGTGGGGAGATACCCGGTATCGACGAGTCGATCGCCGAACAGATCCGAGTCATGATGGGAAGAAGCGTTGCCAACATCAAGGCCCTGCTCGAATCCGGGAACTGAGGCCCGAATGGCGTCTACCTGGCTGGTTATCCACATCGGGTTGGTAGTGGGAGGTCGATGGGTAAGACTCGGGTCATGCCCAAATACCTGGTCAACCAGGCCGCAGTCGAAAAGGCCCATGAGCTCATCGACAGCCGCCAGTACGTGTTGCGCAGCGACTGGTCCGAGGTGCAACCCAAGGCATCAGACCAGGACGAGTTCCTCTCCTCACACGACTGGGACGAATACGCCGAATGGCATCTCGGGCTGACCGACGGGGCGACACCCGAGACCAAAGGTCGCTACGCCTTCGTCTATGGAGACTTCAGACGCCTACACCGGATGGGAATAATCAGTTGCGTCTATCGCGCCGCCGAGTGGGATCACAAAGAGGTGGAGCTGGCCGCCCACGACATCCTCCAGTACCTCGACCAGTCGAGGGCCCACTGAGCCAACCCAGCGCTTGGGTTCACTGCGACACACCACCCGGCCAGATGGGTCGGCCGGCTGTTTGTTCGAATGCACCGTGACCATAGATCCTCAACCGTGGAGGTCGGTTTGGCTCTTGAGACTGTCCGAGACGGCGGCGTCGATGAGTGAGGAGGGCAGTGCCACGTGCGTTTCCGGGACGGCCGGATGGTTGGCCCTGTAATCCTCGACAATCCGATCTCGGAACTCGTCCATGTCGGCCTGCGTCCTGTCTCGTCGGGCTGTCATCATGATTCTGGCAAGTGTGCGCTGCACAAGTGGTCCAGTCGGTTTTGTCACGGTCAAACTGAAGCGAGTGCCCTCATCGGTCTCCGCGAACCGGAGATCGAGGATCGACTGGGTTGGTCTCCTCCCTGGAATCGGAGCCATTTGTTGCAAAACGACCCGCTCGAAGGGCCGCCATTCCATCACTAGCTGAGTGACGATCATCTCTCCGTGGTAACACTGGTACGTGCTACCCGCTCCAATCCGTGCGTTCTTCCGGTCCATCACCTCGTAATTGTCAGAGCCGGTGATGATGTTTCGGATTTCGGATTGGTTTGCATAGTTCCAAACATGCTCCAGCGGCATCGGAACCTCGATTTCCAGAGTCATGAGTACATCTTGGGGTCGATAAAAGGCTCGTTCGACGCGCTTCGTCGCTTCATAGATCGGATGCATGTCCTTGACCAGGACTGTGATCTCGCCGAAGTCAGGCACGACTTCCAGATGCGTAATCATTTCCTCGGCGTCCGAATCCAGACCAAGAGCCTCGACAGCAGACTCAGTCAACAACAAATAGGCCCTCATCCCGGTGCTGGAAGTGACCGAGTTCTTGAGCAGCCGATGGACGAGATTCACGTCACTCCCCACCAGTTGGGTGATGGAGCCGATCGGCTGGATCGCGAATGATCCGTAGTGGACGAAGAATTTCAGATCGAGACCCGACACATTCGCACATGCGTCGCAAGTGCACGTGTTGTTGAGAACCATCAAGTCGATCGCCCGACGGAACTCGACATAAGTCCCCTCGATCCTCTCGAGAAACGTCTGAGCGGTCACGAAACCCTCAGCGAAGGCGTAACTCAGAACCGCGTCACCCTCCAACTGCGCGACAGTCAACGGAGGCCGAGTCTGGTCCACCACCAACTCCAGGAGATCGGTCAGCGTCTGCCGAGCATGCTCCAACTCAGACTCACTCAGATACGTCGTGTATCCGGTGATGTCGGCGATCAGGAAGAAACCGCGACGTTCCACTCATCACCACCCTATGCAGTTGGCCAACTTCAGGGTCGAACTGCAAGAGGCAGGCCTCGAAGCCGCCGATGACGAGGCTCGTCATCGGCCAAAACTGCCGGACTCAGCCCTCGGTCAGTCTCACCGACCCGTCCTCGTCCATCGGCCAAAACGGGTTGTGGGCCACCTCCCAGGGGTGACCGTCCGGGTCGACGAAGACCCCGGAGTACCCGCCCCAGAAGGTCTCGCCGGGCTCTCGGCCGATGGTGGCTCCGGCCGATCGGGCTTCCTCGATGACGGTATCGACCTCGTCGGTGCTCCGCGTGTTGTAGGCGAAGGTCACCCCGCCCCAGCCACCGGGATCGTCCACGGCGCTGTCTTCGGCGAGACTCGAGCGGTCCCAGAGACCCAGCACCATCCCTCCTGTCTGGAAGAAGGCGATGTCGTCTCCTGATTGGGGGCCCTCCTCCCAACCGAGGGCACGGTAGAACGCACGGGATCGATCGAGATCTTCGACACCGAGAGTCACGAGGCTCAATCGTTGTTCCATGGGAGCGAGCGTAGACGTGGCCTGTGACACTTCTCGGAAGCGCCGACCCGCGGAGGACGGACAGTTGGTGATGCCCCGGAACGATTATCGGTTCCGTGTCCGACCCGGGCGCCAATTAGCCTCAACGGGGAACATGACCAGGAACATCCCCGAGAAACCGACCCTGGACGGTCTGGAAACGAAGTGGGACGAGCGCTGGGAGAGCGAAGGCACCTATCGCTTCGACCCCTCGAAGACGCGCTCGGAGATCTTCTCCATCGACACTCCGCCGCCGACGGTCTCTGGCTTACTGCACATGGGCTCTGCCTTCGGGTACGTCCAGACCGACGCCCATGCCCGCTATCGACGGATGGCGGGAAAGGAAGTCTTCTACCCGATGGGCTGGGACGACAACGGGCTGCCCACCGAGCGTCGAGTCCAGAACTACTACGGAGTCCGCTGCGACCCCTCCCTTCCCTATGACCCCGATTTCACACTACGGGAGACACCGCACGATCCTCCGCTCTCGATCAGCCGCCGCAACTTCATCGACCTGTGCCACACGCTCACCCGTGAGGACGAAAAGGTCTTCGAGCGCGTCTGGCGAACTCTGGGTCTGTCCGTCGACTGGAAACAGACCTACGCCACGATCGACGACCACAGCCGACGCACCAGCCAGAAGGCATTCCTCAACAACCTCGAACGCGGCGAGGCCTACTCCCAGGACGCACCGGTCCTGTGGGACATCGACTTTCAGACCGCAGTCGCCCAGGCCGAGTTGGAGGACCGGGAGAAGGGAGGGGCCTACCACCGGATCGCCTTCCACCGCCCCGACGGCTCACCGGTCTACATCGAGACGACCCGGCCCGAGCTGATCTGCTCTTGTGTCGCCCTGGTGGCCCATCCCGACGACGAGAGCTACCAGGACCTCTTCGGCTCGACGGTCACCACCCCCCTCTTCGGAGTCGAGGTCCCCTTCGTGTCCCACGACCTCGCCGACCCCGACAAGGGGACCGGTGTCGCCATGATCTGCACCTTCGGCGACACGACCGACGTCACCTGGTGGCGAGAGCTCGACCTGCCCACCAGGGCGGTGATCCAACCCGATGGCCGCCTCCAGGAGGAGACCCCCGAGTGGCTGACCGGTGACGGGGCCGAGGTCTACTCCGAGATCGGTGGGCTCTTCGCCAACCAAGCGCGCAGCAGGATGGCCGAGCTACTCGCCGAGTCGGGGGACCTCGACGGAGAGCCACGCCAAATCATGCATCCGGTCAAGTTCTACGAGAAGGGGGACCGCCCCCTCGAGATCATCACGAGCCGGCAGTGGTACATCCGCAACGGCGGCCGTGAGGACTCCCTGCGAAAGGAGTTGCTTGTACGTGGGGAGGAGTTGCACTGGGTTCCCGACTTCATGGGAGTTCGCTACCGGCACTGGGTCGAGGGGCTCACCGGCGACTGGCTGATCTCACGCCAGCGCTACTTCGGGGTCTCCATCCCGCTGTGGTATCCGATAACCGAGAGCGGCGAGGTCGACCACGCCAACCCGATCGTCCCCCCGGACGACCGGTTGCCGATCGATCCCAGCTCGGACACACCCGACGGATTCGAGGAGTCCCAACGTGGCCAACCCGGTGGGTTCATCGGCGACCCCGACATCATGGACACCTGGGCCACGTCCTCGCTGACCCCCCAGATCGCCGGTCATTGGGTCGACGATCTCGAGTTCTTCGCCCGGGTCTTCCCGATGGACATCCGTCCCCAGGGTCCCGAGATCATCAGGACGTGGCTGTTCTCCTCGACCGTCCGCTCCCATTTCGAGCACGGGATGCTGCCCTGGCACACGGCGACGATCAACGGGTGGATCCTCGACCCGGACCGCAAGAAGATGTCGAAATCGATCGGCAACGTGGTCACCCCGATGCCCCTCATAGAGGAGTACGGGCCCGAGGCGGTCCGCTACTGGGCCTGCAACGGGAGACCTGGCGTGGACACCGCGGTCGACTTCGGGGTGATGAAGATCGGACGTCGTCTCGCCATCAAGATCCTGAATGCGTCTCGATTCGCCCTCGGCTTCTCCAACACCGATGTCGACCCATCGGAGATCAGCGAGGCTCTGGACGAGTCGATGCTGGCCAACCTGGCGGGGGCCGTTGCGGGCGCCACGGCCGCGTTCGAAGACTACGACTATGCCCGGGCCCTCGAGATCGCCGAGAAGTCGTTCTGGAACTGGACCGACGACTACGTGGAGTTGGTCAAGAGCCGGGCCTATGAGGACGGTCCGGGAGCAGCATCGGCGCATGCCGCCCTCCAGCTGGCGCTCAGCGTTTATCTGCGTCTGTTCGCTCCGTTTCTGCCTTTCGTCACCGAAGAGGTGTGGAGTTGGTGGCGGACGGGATCGGTCCATCGGGCTCCGTGGCCGACACTCGACGAGCTCGCCGCCTGGACCGGTGACCCGGAGGTCCTCGGTGCTGTCTCACAGATCCTCGGGGAGATCAGACGGGCCAAGTCCGACGCCAAGGCTTCCATGCGCGCCGAAGTCGAGTTCGTCAGCGTCACCGCCGACGCCGACCTGATCGACTCTTCCCGGAAAGCCGAAGCCGATCTCCTCGCCGCGGGGCGGGTCGCGGAGATCGACTATGCAGAGGGCGACTTCTCCGTGGAGAGCCGGCTGGCCTGATCGCCAGCCCCGCTGTTCTCATCCGGGCTGCACTCTGTGGTGTCCGGCGTCACCTCCTGAGCCGGTGGGTCGAGTCCGTCGTACTCAGGACTCCAGCAGCTGGACCAGACGGTCATAGTCGGCGTCCACCGACTTCTGGGCCCGTCGTCGCATCAGCGGGACCATCAACTTCCACACTCCGCCATCGGGTCCTCCAGTGATGAGCGCCGAGACCCGACAGGAGCTCTCATCCACGGGTTCCACCGCCCGAACCACCCCGATAGGGAAGGTCGACTCGACCGTCTCTATCTCGATGAGACGTCCCGGCTCGAAACGGGTCACGACGAAGGTCGACGTCACGTCACGTCCCATGAACCGGGCCCGCTGTTGGTATGTCGAGCCGACGCTGATGGGTGGCTCGGAGGTCCACTCGCACGAGACCATCCCCTCCTGCCACCGGGGGTTGTTGGACGCGTCGGAGAAGAATGAGAAGACCTCGTCGGCAGGACGACCTATCTCACGGGCCGCTCGCAGCTCCATCGGACGACTCTATCTGCCGTGTCGGGGGCGCGGTTGGCCGTCTGGCCTGGTGGGTATGCTCGTCCGGTGAGGAACCAACTCCTGACCCGGGCGTGACCCAGACCTCGGGGGGCCCAGCCACGGAATCGAGCGAACCGTGGCGTGACAACTGGCCGCCGCCGTCGTATTGGATCAAGGTCGGCCTCGCCCTGATCGGGGCCGTCGCATCTCTCTTCCTGCTCGGGATCCTCAGCGGGATCCTCTTGCTCATCCTGGCGTCTTTCGTCCTCGCCATCGGGTTCCAGCCCGCCATCTCGTGGTTCGAACGGCGGGGTATGCGTCGTGGCGTCGGTCTCGGCCTGGTGTTGATGGGCTTTCTGGTGGTGTTAGGGG
Organism: uncultured Acidimicrobiaceae bacterium; assembly: GCA_964653975.1. Lineage (GTDB taxonomy): Bacteria > Actinomycetota > Acidimicrobiia > Spongiisociales > ZC4RG35 > JANQRA01. The sequence continues at coordinate 36,926 of CAZZIG010000081.1, read as the reverse complement.
GCCTTCTCGCGCTCGCCCTGCCGCTGATCGTCTCCCAGGTCGGCGAGATGCTCGAGCAGTTGCCGGTGTTGATCGGGAGCCTTCAAGAAGGAGACGGGTTGCTCGCCCGTATCGCCGGGCTCATCGATATCGACCAAATCACCACCGAGGCGACGGCCGACCCGGCGACGGCCTTCGAGTTCGCCGGCGATGTGGCGGGATTCGCCTTCAACTTCCTCACCGTGCTCCTGGTGACTCCGTACTTCGCCATGTCGATGCCCGGTATCAAGAGATGGCTCGTTCGTCTCATCCGACCCCAGCACCGGGAGGACTTTCTCGGGGTCCTCGGGGACTCGACCGACCTCATGGCCAACTTCATAGTCGGGAACCTGATCGTGAGCGTCGTCGCCGGTGTCGTGACCTGGGCCGGGCTGAGCATCATCGGGGTCCCGTATGCCCTGGCCTTGGCGGCCTGGGTCGCCATCACCGATCTCATCCCCGTGTTGGGGGCGCTGCTCGGCGCCGCCGGCGTGGCCGCCGTCGCATTCGTCGAGGCTCCCGAGACGCTGATCTGGTCGATGGTGCTGCTTATCGTTTACCAGCAGGTGGAGAACTTCCTGATCGCACCGCGGGTGATGAACAAGGCGGTCGATCTGAGCCCGGCGACGGTGATCATCGCATTGATGGTCGGTGGGAGTCTCGCCGGACTGATCGGGGCCCTGCTCGCCCTCCCCCTCGCTGCCCTCATCAAGATCGTCGTCGAGGACTTCATCGTGCACGAGCGGATGGACAAGGTCAGAGCCGAGGTGGCCAACGGCGGTCGCATCGGCCGTAGGGGACGCCGCGGCCGGGCCCGCCCCCTTCCCTAGAGAGGCTCACCTCTCCCGTCCCAGGACGGCGTCTATCTCGGCGAGTCGCTCCTTGATGTACTTCTCCCGTCCCAGGTCTCCGGGGTGGTAGATCGCTGTCGCAGGCACACCGTCGGGAAAGTACTGCTGAGCCACCACACCGCCGGGGTGGTCGTGGGAGTACTCGTAGCCCTCGCCGTGTCCCAGGTCGGCCGCCCCGCGGTAGCCGCTCCCTCTGAGATGTAGAGGCACCGACGGCGTCGGGCCGCTCTCGACCAGACCTCTGGCGGCGCCGATCGCCCCGGCGACGGAGTTCGACTTCGGGGAGGTGGCGAGGAAGAGGGTGGCGTGAGCCAGGTGATAGGTGGCTTCGGGGAGGCCAACGTAGGCGAGGGCGTCGGCAGCGGCGATCGCCACCCTGAGGCCGTCGGAGTCGGCCAGGCCGACGTCCTCGGAGGCCAGGACGATCAGACGTCGGGCGATGAACTCGGGGTCCTCGCCCCCCTCCAGCATCAACATCAGCCAATACATGGCCGCATCGGGGTCGGACCCCCGCACCGACTTGATGAATGCCGAGATGACGTCGTAGTGGGAGTCCCCGGTCTTGTCGTAGCGGATGAGCCGTCGTTGCAGGGCCTCGGCGATGTCGTCTCTCTCGATGGTCGACCTGCCCGCTGCCTTGGCCATCCGTGCCGCCACCTCGAGGGCGTTCAATGACTGCCTCGCGTCCCCACCGGTGCGGGTGGCCAACTCGAGCGCCGCTTCGCTCGGCAACTCCATCTCCATCGAGCCGAGCCCCTGCTCGGGGTCGGAGATGGCTCGTTGCAGCAACTCCTCGATGTCCTCGGCGGTCAACGGCTCGAGTCGGAAGAGTGTCATCCGGCTCATCAACGGGCTGTTGACCTCGAAGTAGGGGTTCTCGGTGGTGGCACCCACCAGGATCAGGGTCCCGTCCTCCACTCCGGGAAGCAATGCGTCCTGTTGGTTCTTGGCGAATCGGTGGATCTCGTCGAGGAAGAGGACGGTGCGCCGCTCCTCGGTGGCCAGGCGATTGCGCGCCTCGGCGAGGACCTCTCTGATGTCCTTGACACCTGCCGAAGTCGCGGAGAGGGTGCGGAAGGCGGCCTCGGCGTGTGAGGCCACCAGCATCGCCAGGGTGGTCTTGCCGGTGCCGGGGGGACCCCAGAGCAGCATCGATATCGGATCGCCCGACTCCACGATGTGGCGGAACGCGGCACCCTCCGCCAACAGATTGGGCTGGCCCGTGACCTCCGAGAGGTTCCTCGGCCGCATCCGGGTCGCCAGGGGGGCAGATCGGGCGGCGAGGTCTTCGGCGCGCGCCTCGAAGAGATCGGTCATCGATCGTCACGGTACCGGCTAGCGAGGCCTGCCACGTACGATCTCATCGTGAGCGCCGAAGTTCTGGGGCCGATTGGCCTCTGGGCGGCCATCTTCTTCGCGGTGGCCGCAGTGGCCACGGGTCGCCGTTGGGCCCTGATGATGTCCGCCACCACGGCGGCGGCGACGTCGGTCGTTCTGGCAGGCGCCCTCCTCACCGGTGACTTCTCCCTGGCCTATGTGGTCGAGACCACCAGCTTCTCCACCCCGTGGCCCTACCGTCTCGCCGCTCTCTGGGGCGGGATGGATGGCTCGATGCTGTTCTACGCCACCATGCTCCTCGGCGTCTCGGCGTTTGCCCTGCGGAGACCGGTGCCGGTGCGCACGGCCGGAGCCGTCGGTCTCGGGCTCCTGTCGATCACACTCCTATTCGCCAATCCGTTCACGGTGCTCGACCTCCCCGCGGTGGACGGAGACGGGCTGCTGGCCATTCTGCAGCATCCGGCGATGATCTATCACCCCCCGATCCTCTACCTGGGGCTGACGACACTGATCGTCCCCTTCGCCCTCACCGTTGACGTGGCCATCGGTGTGGAGCGGCGTGAGATCTGGATGCGGAGAGCGAGACGCTGGCTCTACCTGTCCTGGACCCTGCTGACCGTGGGAATGGCGGCCGGGGCCAATTGGGCCTACGTGGAGCTCGGCTGGGGCGGCTATTGGGCCTGGGATCCCGTGGAGAACACGGCGCTGATGCCGTGGCTCGCAGCGACGGTGTTCCTCCATACCTCACGAGTCGAGGAGACCACGGGGAGGTTGCGCCGATGGAATCTGGCATACGCCATGATCCCTTTCGCCCTCACCGTCCTGGGTGTGTATCTCACGAGGTCGGGCGTGACCGGGTCGATCCACTCATTCGCCGAGGATCCGGCCGTGGGCAGGGTGCTCCTGATCTCTGCGGCAGTGGTGACGATCTTCGCGCTGACGCTGGCATTTCGCTCCCCTCGGGGTGAGCCGTGGGCAGGGCTCCGTCTCGACCGCAGTGGCTGGTTGGCGCTCAATGGGGTGCTGCTCACTGCAGGACTGGTCTTCGTGACCGCAGGCTCGGCCTATCCGGCGTTCGCCTCGGTGTTCCGGGGGGAGTCGGTGGCCGTCGACACCGGGTTCTTCGTCGTCACCATGCTCCCTATCGGAGTCTTCGTTGCAGTCGCCGTGGCACTGGCGATAAGAGAGAACCTGGTCGTGTTTCTCTTCGTGGCCACCTTGTCCGCGGCCATCGTGTTCGTGGTGGTGGGCGCTCGTGTCGGTGTGGTTCTGTTCGCGCCGGCAATGGCCGCGGTGGGTCTCCTCGCCGCCGGGTTGGCCACGGCTCCGGTGAAGGGTCGCAGACTCACCATCTTCCTGGCTCATCTCGGGATGGCGGTGTTCCTCGCCGCCGTAGCGGGAAGCTCCTTCGGCGATCAGTTCACCGGTTCGATGATGCCCGGTGACACCGTGACCGTGGCCGGCCACGAGGTCTCCCTGCGGGCGGTGAGCACGGGAGAGGGCGACCGTTTCGTCTATGTGAGGGGCGATTTCGACGTCGACGGGGCTCGGATGAGCCCCGAGATCAGAGCCTACGAGGACCAGGGAGTGCCCGTCTCCGAGCCGGTACTCAGACCGGGTCTGGTCGACGATGTGATCGTGGCCATGTCGCTGCTCTTCCCGGACGCGGAGACAGTGGAAGTCAGCGTGTTCGTGCGACCGTTGGTGTCCTGGGTTTGGCTCGGCGCGGCGCTGATGGGTTTGGCGGGTCTGGTTGCTCTCGTCGCGACAGACGGAGCCGCCGCAAGGCAACGTCGATCGGCCATAGCAGCGCGGCGATGAGGAGATACCACCAACGGAAGTGTCGTTCGGTGACTCCCGACTCGAGACCTTCACGATCGAAAGCCTGATCGGCCGCGATCTCCCCCCGGCCACCGGTGGCGGACGAGATGCTGGCCATCAGGTCGAGATTGGGACCCCCGGGCAGGTACTCGGCGGCGAACGACCGGGTCGCCAACGTGGACAGCACCACCGACTCCCCCCCGGCGCGGTCGACGCGCACGCCGACCGCATAGGTCCCGCCCTGGCGGGCCGCCACCACCGCGGCGAACTCGAGGTCCGACACACGATCCAATTCGACTTCCTCGGCGGTCCCGTCCGGGTAGCTGACCCGGGCGACGGGTTGGGTACCCGCGGGTATCGCCTCGGCGCTCTCCAAAGTCAGGGTCATCATCTCGTCGGCGATGGAGGCTTCGACACGCTCCCCTTCGGAGCCCCCGAGCGGGAAGGTGTCACGCACGAGTGTGGACCAGAAGTCACCGAAGCCATCCCACCCGGCCCATTGTGCCGCCCAACGCTCGCCACCGTCCGAGGTCCAGGCGGTCACCTTGCCCAACCCGATTCGCCACGTGGCGAGGAGGGGGTCGCTCATCTCCCCGATCTGGAGTTGGACCTCCGCCGTTGGTTTCGGCGTCGTGGCCACGTAGCCGAGGAGCGCCGGGGACGAGGCGATCTCCCTGACGGCTTCGGCGGTTGACGTCACCACCGGGAAGAACTGACCTTCGTTGATGAAGCTACGGGAGGCGAGACGGGCCTCCTGGACGAAGATCTCGGGGATCTCGTCGAGATCGCGCCCCGGGTAGAACCTGCCATTGCCGGCGACGGCGACCTGCTCGAGGGCGGGGATGGCCCCTTCCCCCGTTCCCACCACCGAAACGGTGATCCCTTGTGCGGCGAGGTCTTCCACCGTGGCGAGGAGATCGCCGACGAATCCCCCTCTTGCGAACCCCTCACCGATGTCGAGCTCGGTGGTGAAACCGTCGGTGAACAGGATGATGTGCTTGAGCTCCTTGTCCGACTGCAAGAGCGCCTGTGCCGCTTCCTCGATGGCCGGGACGATCCTGGTCTCGCCAAAGGGGCGAAGCGAGCTCAACCCTGCGTCGATCGTGGCTCGGTCGGGGAACTCCTGCAACGGGACGGCCCAGTTGCTGGAGCCACTGAATGCGAGTACCCCGACCTCGTCACCGCTGCCCAGCGCCTCGATGGCACGCATGGCCCCGGCACGGGAGATGTCGGTCTTGTTCACCCCTCCCGTCTCGGTGCCCACCATCCCTCCTTCTGAACAGTGACAGGCGCCCATCGACTCGGAGGTGTCGATCAGCAACACCTCCGCGACCTCCGCCTCCCGCTGGGTGTCCGGCGCCTCCGCCTCCACCGGGAGGAGAGCCTCGAGAGGCGTGTCCCGGTAACCACCGAGCCCGTAGGAATGTGTCCCCCCGACCACGACCATCCCCCGACCGAGATCGCGCACGTAGGTTCCCAGGGTGGCGATCTTCTCGTCGCTCATGTCACGGACGCTGACGTCTGCCAACACGACGGCGCGGTGGATGGCCAGCTCCTGAAGACCCGGCATGTCCGCCACCCCCACTCGTTCCACCTCGAGACCCCTTGATCCGAGGACATCTTCGAGGATCGCGCCGGCATCCGGATCACCCTCGACGATCATCACGCTCGCCGGTCCCCGCACTTCGACGCCGGCGCGATGGCTGTCGTTCTCGGAGACGCCATCACCGGTCATGCTGACCGTGGCGCTGAACTCCTGAAGACCGGGGTCTCCGGCCTCCGTGGTGAACGAGACGTAGTTGGGCCCGGGGGAGAGGGCGACATCCTGGCCGCCCACCTCCGTCGAGCCCTGCGACAGCTCCACGACGGCATTGGCCGAGACGGTGGAGAGGACCTCGACCGTCACCTCGAAACTGTCGCCGACACTCACCGAGGAGGGCATGTCGACTGCTGAGATGGCGGCGTCGGCGACCGTGGACCCCATCACGGTGTGCACGTCCACGACGACGCCCAACGTTTCGAGACGGTCGAGCTCGGCCTGGAGATCGCCGACGTTCGATCGGCCGTCCGACACCAGGACGAGACGCTGCCGGGTGTCACCGGTGAGGATCGACTCTCCGAGGCGAAGGGCGCGGGCCACGTTGGTGGCGTCGGTCTCGACTCCCCGTGCGCCGCGATATCGCTCGGTCTCGAGAGGTGTTCCCACCCGGGCATCGGCCCCGTACTCGACGACGGCCCATTCCCCATTCCCGGCATCGGTGACTGCGGCCTCGACCCAGGCCCGGGCCGCATCCTTGCCCGTCTCCCCCATCGAGTCGGACACGTCGACGACGAAGACTGTGGTGACCTGGTCCGAGGACGAGGTGAGCGGCGGATTCACCAGCGCCAGGACGATCAGCCCGAATATCACACCGCGAACCGCCAGACCGGCTCGCCACTGCCGGAGGGGGACACCACGGGACCGGTAGCTGACGTAGAGCTCGAGTGCCAGGACCCCGAGGAGGAAAGCGAGGACCCAGGGCAACAGTGTGCGGGCAACGGTCGTCGTGGCGTCAACCATGTCGGGGGTCTCCGGCGCCGGGCGGATCCCGGGGAGTGTTTCGACAGGGGCGAGATCAGACTCGACAACCGAGGGGTTCACAGCGAGCTCGATCGGTTCTGCGCCATCTCTCGTCACCGTCCAGAACCCGGCGATGTCGGCGAGAGGGTCGGAGTCCCCCACCGAGAGGAGGGCCGTCCCGCCTCTGGGATCGGTCACGACGCCGCCGGAGGCTCCCACCGGGAGACTGTCCCCGATCGTGAGGGCGTCCGGCACGCCTTCGGCAGTGGCCAGACCGCCCACCATCCGGGCGCCGACGATCGGGTATGCGACGTCGATGGGGAGGTTGGACCGTTCCAGGGTGAAGGCGATGTAGTAGAAGGGGACCCCGTTGGTCTCGCTCTCCACGATGAGCGGCGCCCCCGGCGCACCCAGCACCACCTCACCCGAGGTCAGCTCGAGAGACTGGGCCTCCGCGATTGCGATCCGCCCCACGTCGATGTCGTCGAGCAGGGGGTGGTTGGCCACCAGCGTGGGGATCGGGTTCTCGACCCGGCCGACAGGGATCACCCCCGGAGCGCCCCCGGGTACGTCGATGGCGATGAAGGGAACGGTCGGGTCCGCCGGCACCGGAACACCGGCGTAGATCTCGAAGTCGACCTCATCACCCGGTGCGACCTCGGTGTTCACCTCGGGGATCGCCGCCAACAGTTGGTCGATGAAGAACCGGCTCTCGCCATGGACCCCGACGTTCAACGAGCCCAGGAGTGGTGCTCCCACGAAGCGCTGGTTGTCGTAGGCCAGCAGGTCCTGGCCGTCGAGGTAGGCGGCCACCCGCGACCCGCCGGGCAGCTCGAAGGTCTCCTCGAATACGCCACCACCGGGCACTTCGATCTCCGTGGTGAGAACGGTGATGTCGTCCACATCGAGCCGAAGAGTCTGAATGACGTCGGGCCCGCCGGTCGATTCCACGGTCACCCGTGCCTGGAGGCCACCAGGGCCGGAGTTCACGGAGAGGTCGGTGATGGCACGGTTGGTGTCGGTGCGACCGACGGCCACGTATCGAGTGCCGAGTGGGGCGAGTCGCTGTTCGGGCTCCGTGAGCTGCCCATCGGACAACAAAACGAACCCGGTCTGACGATCCGCCACCACCAGGGACTCAGCGAGGGCGAAGGTCGCCTCGAAGTCCGCAGTGCCCCCACTGGTGCGGATCGTGTCCACCGTAGTGATGAACTCGTCTTCGTCCGCGCTCTCGTCGAGGAGCACCGTGGGCCGGGGTGAGGCCACGACCAAACTGGCCACACCGGCATCTGGCATGGCGCTGCGCAGGGACTTTGCTTCCTCAACCGCACTGGCGAGACGGTCGGGGTCACCGTCGATCGCCGACATCGAGCCGGAGGCATCGACGATGAAGACGGTGTGCTCGGCCAACTCGGACTCGGCGAGCACCGCGGGGCGTGACAGGGCGAGGGCGAAGAGGATCACCGCGACCAGCTGCAGGATCAACAGGAGGCTCCAGCGCAGCCTCTGCCATGGCTCGGCGGCTGTGATGGCGTGGCGGAGCCCGTCCCAGTGGAGCAGTGACGACACCGACGTGGCCGGGCGGCGTGGCGTCAGCATGTGGAGAATGACGATGGGAACGGAGAGCAGGAGCGCGGCGAGGCCGGCGGGGAGGAGGAGACTCATCGCAGCACCCCGTTGGTCCGCCAGGTCTGGAGGAGCAGGGTTTCCACGTCGTCGGTGGCATCGACCGTTTGATAGCCGGCGCCGGCGCCACGGGCGGCGGCGGCCACCTCCGCGCGCCATAGGCCCACCCGCGACCGGTACGTGGAGGCGACCTCGTCGGTTACGCTGACCGTCAGGCGGTCGCCGAGCTCGCGGTCGACCAATTCCAGATCCCCGGTGAAGGTGGGGTCGAGATCCTCGTCACACAGGATGTGGAGGATGGTCACGTCCGATCCCGCAGCCCGCAGCTGCACCAGCGACCTCCACTCGGTGGTCAAGAGGTCGGAGAGGACGATGGTCAGCCCCGGCAGGCCGCTCTGACCGAGCAGGTGACTGGCCGCCTCGGCAAACGGAGTGAGACCGATCGCTTCCAGGTCATCCACATATTCGAGGAAGGCCGGCACGGCGGCCCGTCCGGCGAAACGTGGCGCCGGGCCGCGGGCAGGGAAGGTGTGCACCGACACCGAGTCGTGTGCGGTGAGGGCGACGAATCCCAGAGCGGCCGCCAGACGTTTCGCCTGGAGCATCTTGTCTCCAACCTGCATCGAGGCAGAGGTGTCGACGAGGAGACGGATCGTGATCTCGTCGTCGGCCTCGAACAATTTGACGAGCACCTGGTCGAGGCGGGCCAGCACGTGATAGTCGATCCGGCGGAAATCGTCGCCCGGGTGGTATTCCCTGAAGTCGGCGAAGTCGACGGTGTTCCCGTATCGCCTCGACTTGTGCTCCCCCCCGAAGCGACCAACGAGACGATGTCGGCTGGCCAGTTGGAGACTCTCGAGCCTGGCCATCAGCGCCGGGCTCAACAGAGCGGTCACGGAGCTCCCCGTATCTCCGGTCTCGGCTCCGCCACGGCGTGCAGGACCTCGTCGATGATGGCGTCGGTCCCGACACCCTCGGCGGTCGCCTCGTACCCGAGGACGAGACGATGTCGCAGTGCGGCCGGGGCCGCCCACCTGATGTCTTCGGCCGTGACGTGGGGCCGACCTTCGATCAGGGCGGCCGCTTTGCCCGCCAGGATCATCGCCTGTCCCCCTCGAGGCGACGCGCCCCAGCGCACATATCTCTTGACGGGTGGCGTGGCGTTGTCCCCGTCGGGATGGGTGGCCTCGATGATCAGAGAGGCGTACTTGAGGAGATGGGACGCCACCGGGAGACGGGGAGTGGTCTCGATCATGGCGCCGATTGCGTCCATGTCGGCGACCTGGGGGACGTCGGCCACGCTCCCGCCGGTGGTCCGTCTCAGGATCTCCTCGAGGACCTCGGCGGTAGGGGCATTGACCGTGGCTTTGAACATGAACCGGTCGAGTTGGGCCTCGGGCAGGGGATAGGTGCCCTCCAGTTCGATCGGGTTCTGGGTGGCCAGAACGAGAAACGGGCGGGGGAGCGGCCGGGTCTTGCCTCCGACCGTGACATGACGCTCCTGCATGGCTTCGAGCAATGCGGCCTGGGTCTTCGGTGTGGCGCGGTTGATCTCGTCGGCGAGCAGGAGATTGGTGAACACCGGTCCTGGTTGATATTGGAAACGGCGATGACCGGACTCGTCTTCTTCGAGCACCTGGGTCCCGACGATGTCGGCAGGCATGAGGTCGGGGGTGAACTGGACTCGAGAGAAGTGGACCCCGATGGCTTCGGAGAAGGCCTTCACCAATTCGGTCTTTCCCAGACCCGGCACTCCCTCCAACAACACATGACCCTCGGCCAACAACCCCACCAGGGTCTGTCTGATGAGGTCTGCCTGACCGGCGATGCGTCTCCCCACGGCCGCCTCGATGGCCCCGGCGGAGGCGGCGTAGCGGTCGAGGTCGGATTGTTCGAGGGTCGTCACTGGTGTCTCCTACCTTGCCTCGTCGGCGAGCAGATCGAAGTAAGTCTGCACGATGCCGCGCATCGACGGCGGCAACTGGAGCTCTCCGAGGGCGTCGGCGGCCTGATTGAGGTATTCGGGGAGCACCTGCGCATATGGGACCACCGACTCGCCGCGTCCCGTCGGGCCATCGGCCCTCCCCAGGATGTCGCCTTCACCGACACCGCCATGTATGTCCACCTGGAGGAGATCGGACAAAGCCCCTTCCTCGATCGGGCTGAACACCTCGGCAGTGGCCACATCACTGTCGTGATCCTGTCCGTCACCGGCTCCGACGTTGCCGGGCCCACCCTGTCCCTGGGACGACCCATCCCCGGGGGTGACACCAGAGATCTCGCCTCCGCCTCCTGCCGGCTGGCCTCCTTGGCCCGCACCCTGGCCTTCGCCTTCACCTACGCCCTCACCCTGGCCCTCTCCTTCGCCCTCACCCTCACCCTGGCCCTCTCCCTCTCCTTCGCCCGTACCCTCGCCTCCCTCTTGACCCTGGCCCTGGCCGATGCCGCTGCCCCCGAGTCGGGAACGCGCCCCTTCCAGGGCCCGCTGGGTCTCGGTGAGGGCCTGCTGGCCCCGGGCGCCATCCAGACCGCTCTCCTGTTCGACGGCGGCCTCCTGGAGGGCGCGGGCGGCTTCGTCGAGGTCGCCGTCCCCCAGGGCGCGAGCCGCCTCGGCCAGCCGGCTCGACAGCTCGGCGTTTCCAGCGGACTGGGATTCGGCCAGATCGGAGAGCCGATCCTCGAGTGCGGCGAGCTCCGGGTCGGACAGGGACCCGAGACTCTCGGCCAGTGCTTCGAGCTGAGACGTGGCGTCGACCGGTGCCCCGTCTACGAGGGGTCTGAGCGCCAGATCTCTGGCCAAACCCTGGACCGCGGTCTTCTGCGACAGGAAGTCGGCATCGACTTGCTCGCCCAGCCGCGTCTCCGACTCCTCGAGTGACTGCAGGGCCTGCTCCAGGGTCTCCGCCGAGCGCAACTCGTCGGCGAGACGCTCCAACTCGTCGCGGATGTCCTCCGAAGTCTCCACGTCCCCCTCTTCGAGTGCCTGTGCGATTCGCTCCAGCTGTTGTGCCTCCTCTTCGAGTGCGGCCCGCAGGTCCGACGACAGGGCCGGTGTCGACCCGAGCGGGGGGAGCAGACCGATGACGACGGCGAGGGCCGCTGCCATCCCGAGCTGACGGAGTCTGACGGCGTCGGCGCGAATCGGGATGGCTTCTGATGCCCGTGACTCGGCGGCGAGAAGGTCGGCCCGCTCCTGGATGAGACGATGGACGCCGTCGTCGGGATCGGTGAACTCGAGGGCCGTGGTCAGTGCGTCACGTGCGTCGAGACCGCGTTCGGCGGCCCGAGACGCGTCCCAGGCGGAGATCCGCAAGGCAACGGCGCCGGCGACGAGGAGAAGGGCGTATCCCCCGAGGACGAGCCCTGAGACCATCAACCCGCGGTCGAAGGCGGTCAACCAGTCGATGGCGAGGACGATGACGACGAGGAAGCCGACGAATGGGGCGTATCGTTGCGCGGTCGCCGAGAGCCAGGCGAGACGCATCCGGGCGCGGATACGCTTGAGGAAACCTGATCGGTTCTCGGTCAAATCGGCATCTCCTCGGTGTAAGACGCTTGGGTGCCCGATCCGGTTCCCTGCGCCTCCCCTTGAGTTAAGCAGGAAGCGCGAATTGTCCCATTGGTGGCGATCGCAGGTAGCTTTTTCGACCTTGGGAGCATTGGAAGAAAACTCCATGTGGAGACGGCTGGCCGTGATCACCGGTCTGGGCGCGGTCGCATTCGTCGGCCCGCTCCTCGACATCTATGGCCAGAACCCCGAGGTATTCGTCGCCAATCGGACCAGCGCTCTGGAGATATTCATCTTCGGTTTCGCGGTGGCCCTTCTCATCCCGGCCATCTCCCTGGCCGTCCTGGCAGCGGCGGAGGCGATCGGTGGCAAGACTCCCGACGTCGCCTACTGGTCGCTGGTGGTGCTGGGTGCCGTCGCCTCCGGATTCGTCGTCAGCCGCCAGGTCATGGAGGACAACACGATGGGCGCGCTGTTTCTCGCCCTCGGTGTCGCCGGCTTCGTCATCTGGGTGGTGATGAGTCTCGATGTCCTGTTCGTCATCGGTGCCCTCGCGGTCCCCGTGCTCGCCTTCCTGTTCCTCGGCACATCGGCCACGGCCCGTCTCATCTGGGAGGAGCCGGAGGTCGAGGCCGAAGGGGTCTCGGTGGGCAGACCCGCCCATGTCGTCATGCTCCAGCTCGACGAGATGCCCCTGGCCTCGATCATGGACACCGACGGGACGATCAACGAGAGGCTCTTCCCCAGCTTCGCCCGGCTCGCCTCCGAGGGAACCTGGTATCGAAATGCTCTCTCGGATTCGATCGCGACCACTCAGAGCGTCCCGGCCATTCTCACCGGGGTTCGCAGGGGGGAAGAGCTGAGCCCCTCCCACGTGGACCATCCCAACAACCTCTTCACCTTGCTCGGCGACGTCTACGACATGCATGTGATCGAGTGGGTGGCCGAGATGTGCCCCGAGGAGACCTGTCCCGACTACGCGGGTCGCGCCCCCGCCCGGTTCAGCAACCTCATCAAGGACGTGGGCGTCGTGTATGGCCACCTCACCCTTCCCGCCGGCGTGCGTGAACGGCTGCCCAGCATCGACAACGCCTGGAAGGGATTCGTGGGCCAGGAGGACGCTCCCTCCGGAGGGGAAGTCGCCGTGGACGGGCTCCCGGTCCCGCCCGGAGACGAGCGCGAGGACTGGATCGACTGGGTGCAGCGGCTCATCAACGGCATCGACGCCGACCGCGGGCCCACCCTCAGCTACGCCCATCTACGCGCCCCACACGTGCCCTGGGCGACCAACCCGTCGGGGACCCACTACGAACGCCCCGAGGAGTACACCGAGGTCGCCGGGGTAGAGGGTGACGGACGTTGGGGGAGCGATCCCGCAGCGGCCCTGCTCGGCTTCCAGCGCCATCTCTACCAGATCGGGTTTCTCGACCTCATGCTGGGGCGTCTGTTGAGTCATCTCGACGAGACCGGCACCTGGGAGGACACCATGGTCGTGGTCATCGCCGACCACGGCGCCTCCTTCGTCCCTGGTGAGCATCGTCGCTGGCCTTACGAGAACAACCGTGACGACCTCTACCGGGTCCCGTTCTTCATCAAGTACCCGGGACAGACCACCGGGGAGACGGTGGACCTCCCCGTCTTCGGAAGTGATCTGCTGCCCACCGTCGTCGACGTGCTGGAGATAGACACCGACTGGGAGTTCGACGGCTCCTCGCTCCTCGAGTTGCAGACCATCCGGCCCCACCAACCGATCCACTGGTGTTGCAACGGCGAGGGGGCCAGTATCGATCTCGAAGCCCTCTTCTCACAGGTCGAGCGGAACCACACCTGGGTACCCGATCAGGGCTCCTGGCTGGGCGTTGCTTCGGTAGGTGAATACGGCACCATCGTCGGCTCCCCGACGACCGACATCGAGATCACCACCGGCGATGGTTTCCGCTGGTCGCTGGAACTGGGCTCTCAACTGGACCAGGTCGACCGTTCGTCGGGGATGGTGCAGACCCTGGTCACGGGTCGGGTGGAGGCGGACCCTCTCCCGGAGTCGAACGAGGTTCTGATCGTCGCCAACGACGTCGTCGCCGGGGTGGCCCATCTGACCCGGGACGGGCCCACCAGCGGGGCCGTCGCCGGCCTGGTGGCTGAACAGCTGATCAGGGACGGTGCCAATGACGTGAGCCTGCTTCTCCCCGGCGACGACGGTGGTTGGGTGGCGGGCGCGAGTGAAGATCTCACATTGGAGCTCGTCGCCGATGACGGTCACGTCATCCGGCTCGGGGCAGAGGGGAGCCGTCGGGTCCAGGTCGACTCCATCGAGCCCACCGACCATGGCTGGGACGTGTCCGGCTGGGCCGCCGACGTCAGCCAGAAGCTGACACCTGACATGTTCTATGTGTTCGCAGGGGATCGCCTGCTGGCTTCGGGCCCTCCCAACGTCGACAACCGCAACGTCGTGCGCTGGTTCGACAGCGACGACCTCCTGCGGTCCGGTTTCAGCTTCGAAGTCGCCGCCGAGGACGTCCCCGAGGAAGTCGATCGGCTCCTGGTGGTGGCAGAGTTCGGTGACGAGGCCGTGGCGGACCCCGTCTCGTTCACCCGTTGAGGGCAGGTCTGAGACTGTAGAGGACCCGGCTGCCCTCACCGAGGGTCCGGGTCGCCTGAATGTCGAAATGAGCGGAGAGGATGGTCTCGAACTCGCCCTGGGTGCGACCGGTGTGCAGCTCTTGGTCCATCTTGTTGGCGGTGAGTTTGGTCACCATCTCGTCGACGGGGGAGACGAACTCCACCACCACCGGACATCCGAACGAGGCGAGCCATTCCATCACCGCCGTCGGCGGGATGCTGGCCGTGTAGATCAGATGGTGGATGAGCCCGTAGGCGATCACGAGGTCCGGCCGGGCGCGCTCGGAGAGCCCCGGTCTCTCCACTTCCGCCCAACCTTGGGAAGGTGAGGGGTTGGTCAGGTCACTGAGCACCAGTGAGGCTTTGGTCCCTCTCCGGTAGAGAGCGTCGAGAACCGGCTCGTCGCCGTCGACGGCGATCGTGGTCGCCCCGGACGCCACCGCGATCTCGGAGAAGTGCCCGTCGTTGGCCCCGAAGTCGACGACACGGGCGGGCCGAAACTCGGCCAGAGCCTGCTCGAGGAACTCGCTCTTCGTCTCTCGATCCCTGCCCACGTGCTGGCACGACTCGTATTCGATCCACCCCGCCCGGCTTCCGTCCCAGTCGAGGTCGGCCACGAGGCGCCGCAGCTTGCGGATGTTGGCGAGTATCAGCTCGGAGTTGAAGCCGGCCGTTCGCAACTCGTTGCGCACGGCCCTGCCCGACATTCGCTCCTCCATGCGGGCTTGGAGGGATACGTGCAACAGAGTCGACGGCTTGAGCCGTTCCCACGGCCCGAGGAGTTTGCGCATCTCGCCGGCTGTGGGCCCTTCGGGATTACCCCGCAACCAGGGTTGGAACGGGACGCCGACGTGGGACCTGAGCATGAGAGGGAAGAGGAACTGCCGGGTGAACTGGCGATAGCCGATCCACGGTTCGCCGGCGGTGTAGGCCTCGAAGGAGCCGATGTCGATGAAGACCGGCGTCCCCTCGACGAACTGGATGTTGTATGGGGTGGCGTCCTTGATGGTGATCCCCTCGGCCAATGACTCGGCGAGCAGATCGAGTTGGAGGAGGGCGGCGTCCCTCAGCATGCTGAAGGTCCACTCGTAGGGATAGGAGACAAAGGGGATTCGGGGATGTTCCAGGGCAGCGGTGGCATCCCCGTCGTGATCGACTTGTTTGGAGTCGATCAAACGCCCGTCGCCCACGGCGCGCGCGAAGAACTCGGTCTCCGAGAGTGCGGTCCACCCGGCCAAACCGCGTTCATCGAGGAGACGAAGAACCCGGTCGCCGTCGAAGACGATGTGCGACGCGGGATCGCGAAAAGACCCCGGATCGGCCCGGTGCACGACCCCGGTCAGGATTCGGTCGGGACGGCTGAATCGTCCACGTTCGACTCGGAATCGGCGCCGGCGACGGCCCGTTTGCCCATCATACGAGCCTTCCAGGCCTTGAAGGCCACGAGTATTCCGGCCGCGCCACCCAGGATCGCCTGCAAGATGAGGCTTCCTGATCCAGCGTCGAGGTATCCAAACAGCATCTGATTCCTTCCCAGAAGCGAGCGGTATGACCGCTATCGACCCCATATTCGCCGACCTTGAGCCACATGCCAACCTCTCCGGCGCGCGCGATCAGGTGTGGTAGTGGGTGACGCCGTCGCGGTCCCCGGAGTCGATCCGCCCCCTCGAGCGGAGATGCTCGAGATGAGAAACGGTCTCGAGAAACGCCAGCCGCGCACTCACCGGGTCGAGGTTGGGTCGAAAGGACTGTGACATGACCTTCCACGCGGTGGTATCGCCTCCTTTGACGAGGTCGGCCATGTCGCGCAGACGTCGGTCGTGGTGGAGGAGGATCTGGCGGGCCCGTTCCTCGCCATGGTCGATGATCGTGCCGTGAGCGGGATAGGTGAGCCCGATACCGAGGCTGATCAGACGTTGCAGCGAGCTCAGATAGTCACCGAGGGGGTCACCGATGTCGAGGTCGTACATGATCACTGGTGAGATCCGGGGGAGGACGTGGTCCCCCGAGAAGAACACCCCGGTCAGACTGTCGCGGAGACAGATGTGGGCCGGCTCATGGCCCGGGGTGTGGACCACGGTGAGGCTGCGACCGCCGGCGAGAGAGATCTCGTCCCCGTCGCCGACCAGATGATCGGGAGGATCGATGATCGGCATGAAGTCGGCTCGCTCGATGGGGGGCGTGGCGGCGAGGACCTGATTGGGCACGCCATGTGTCTTGGCGATGGTCGTGAGCCGCCTCACATACCCTGGCGTGTCGTTGTATCGCTCGACGAGCTCGCTTGCTCGCTCATGCATCACGAATCGGCATCCGAGCTCGCGGACCAGACGGGCCGACATGCCCACGTGATCCGGGTGGAGATGGGATACCAGCAGGGTGTGAACCGCTTTCTCGTCGAGACCCAGCGAGACGAAGCCCTCACTCAAAGCGGCCCGCCCCGGCTCCCAGTCGGTTCCACAATCTATGAGCAGGAGCCCGTCACCGTCCTCGATCACGTATGTGTTCACCCACGGTGGTGACTCGAACGGGAGGGGGACGGGGATGAGATGGATTCCTTTGCCGAGGCTTTGTGGTGAGAGACCGCTCATGTCGCGCTCGCGGCCTGCAGACGCCGGTTGGACCACCAGTGATAGGCGAAACCCAAGACGACGGTCGTGAGGAGCCCTACCGCCGACCACACGGCCACCAAGACGTATCCGGCTTCGGAGGGGTCGAGGATCGGATACGGGTACCACCCGAGGACGGCCCCCCGGATCAGTGTGTATCCGAGATAGGCGGCCGGGAAGACGAGCCAGATGAGGATGGCGTGTCGCGACATTCGTGTCGGCGGTGGGTGCAGGATCCAGTCCACGAAGATGGCGATCGGCCCCACCACGTGGATGGACCAGTCGATCCACGGCTCGGAGAAACCGACCTCGCTGGCGACCGGGGCTGTCAGGACGGCATAGATCAGTGCGGTGACGGTCATGTAGAGAGTGGCCGCGCCGCGGTAGACGGCGAATGTCGGTGAGGAACCGCGGTCGGGTTTGGCGGCGAGGAGGGTGAGCATGACCACGGCGGCCCCAGTGCTCAGGACGGTGAAGAAGCTGAGGAAGTTGGCCACCGTGAGCGAGGATCGGCTCATCCCGATGGCCAGTTGAGCCAGCAGAGCCACCAGGAGGAGCGAGGCGAGGGCGAGACGCAGCCCCCGGCGCATGGTTTCGCTCATGAGGGCCGCGATCCTAGACGCGGCTGACGGCCCCGCATCGGGGCCGTCAGCACGACTATCGAGTGTTTTCAGGTGGCCGAGGACCTGCGGGCGCTCGCGTAGATCAAGACCACCACGGCTGCCACGCCGACCTGGATGAGCAGCTTGATCCAGTCGATTCCTGACGTGTCCGTCCCTCCGAGCGCGTCGTAAACGAATCCACCGACGATGGCGCCAACGGCACCGAGGACGATGGTCATGATCAGCGAGATGTCCTGTTTCCCGGGCAGGACCAGTCTGGCCAGTGGCCCGATGATCACACCGGCCAACAGACCCCAAAGCAGAGTCGCCAGTACATCGCTCATTTGCTCCTCCTAACTGATGTCTTCGACGCCCGATCACCCTACCCCTCCGAGCGGTCGCCGCGGTGAATTGTCCGGATATCCTGGAAATGAAGTGGTGGTTTTTGATTAATATCCCCATCCGGGCGCCAGAGGATGGTGCCCCGCCTGGCTGTGCGCTCTGTCCCGTCGGAGACCGCATGAGGCGGCCGGAGGGCTTCCCCCGGTTGCGGAACGCTTGGTGCGAAGAACTGACGGGAAGCTCACGAAGGAGCGTGAATGTCAACCAACCTTTTTGTGGGGAATCTCCCCTTCACGACGGGCTCGCCCGAGCTCGAGGAACTGTTCACCCGTTTCGGCACGGTGTCCCGTGCCCAGGTGATCACCGACCGGGACACAGGACGCTCCCGGGGCTTCGGCTTCGTCGAGATGGACTCCGATGAGGAGGCCCAGAACGCGATCGAGGCACTCGACGGGTCCGACTTCGGTGGCCGTCAGATCAAGGTCAACGTCGCCAGGGAGCGCTCCCGCTGATCTGATCTGAATCGTGCCGGGACGTCTCAGGTGTGTTCGAGGACGTCCTTTATCCCAAAGGTGATGTCGAGAGTCACGGTGAACACCGTCGGTGCTCCCGAGGAGTCGACCTCACCGCCAACGTCGACGATCTCGAAGTGGTGTATGTCCGAGATCGTGCTCGCAGCGCGGGCGAGCACGGTCCGGACCGCGTCCTCGATGGAGCCTTCTGCCTCCCCTGACAACCTGATCGTCTTGGTGATCGATGACATGGCTTACCTCCGAACGAGCTTGCCCTCGATCGCGGAGGCCACGGACGCAGCCCCCTTGCCGAGGAGGAGTGTGTAGTGGTTGACGTCGGGTAGATACTCCATGCTGAGGTGGGGGTTGGCCGCCGCGGCCATCTCCGCGGTCTCGAGCGGGATCATCCCTCCCGGCTGATCCATGGTTCCCCGCTCGACGACGATCAAGTGGCTCGGAACTTCGAGGAGGCTGCCCGCCTCGTTGGCCTCCATACCGATGGTCAGCTCCCTGGCACCGACCCGGATCGCCTCTGCATTGGCCCTGACCTCCACGCCGTCACCTCGGTGTTCCAGCTCATAGCCGAGGGCCGGCTTCATCGAGTCATCCCAATGCTGTTCGAATGCCGGGTGCGACTTCCACAACTCGAAGTACGACTCCTCATCGTCGAACGCCAAATCCAGACGTCGCAGCGACGGGCCCACGATCGCCTCGATGATCTCCTCGACGTCCGCCCCCGGGGCGCGGGGTAGGGGGAAGCCGCCATCGACGAGGACGATCCGCTCCGCCCGCTCGCGATGTGAGATCCCGAACAGCGCCGTCACCCAGCCACCCATCGAGTAGCCCGCCACGGTGGCGCGTTCAATGCCGAAGTGGTCGAGGGCACGGGCTATGTCATCGGAGATCGTGGTGAGATCGTACGGCGGAGGCGCACCTGCACTGGCGGCACGTCCCCGGATGTCCAGCGCCACCACGCCGAGGTCGCGGTGCAGATGATCGATGACTCTGCCCCACCATCGTGAGTTCCCCGACAGCCCGTGAACCAGCGCCACGGTTCCGGAACCAGCGGTGGCTGCCCTGTGCCAGACGTTCACCAGCCCGCCGGGCACCGGGAGGGAGACGTCTTTCATGTCTGCGAATGTAGCCGTCATCCGTGGACGCGTTCCCCGGCGACGTAGGTGGCGACGACTTCGAGATCGTCGTCGAGCAGCGTGAGGTCGGCACGGCTTCCGTGCCGGAAGTCGCCATGGTCGACGAGACCCAGGGCGTGAGCAGGGTTCGAGGTGGCGCAGCGCAGAGCGGCAGGCAGGTCTGCCGACGTGGCCTGGGTGAGGTTGCGGATGGCCAGAGGGAGAGTCACGACGCTCCCGGCGAGTCTTCCGTCGCTGGTTCGGGGGCCGTCATCGCCTACCGTGATCGGTCCGTCACCGAGCGGATAGGTGCCCGGCCCCAGACCCAGAGCCGCCATGGCGTCGGTGACCAGGATCACACGCTGCTCACCGAGGACCTGCCAGGCGATCTCGAGGGCTCCGTCGGCGATGTGCAGGCCATCGACGATGAGGAGACAGTGTCGTGCCGCCAACAACCCTGCTCCGACCACACCCGGCTCCCGATGGCCCAGGGGGGTCATCTGATTGAACAAGTGGGTGACCATCGTCGCCCCGGAGCTCAGGGCGTCCATCGCCGTGGCGAAGTCGGCGGCGGTGTGGCCGATCGATACCACCACGCCGGCGGTCCGCAGTGTCTCGATCACCGGCTTGGCCCCCTCTCTCTCCGGGGCGAGGGTGACGATCCGGACGAGCCCCGAGTCTGCCCACCGCTCCGCCGTGGTGGTGTCCGGGCCGACTATGTGGGCGGGGTTGTGCGCCCCGTGCATGTCGGGCGAGATCCACGGGCCCTCGAAGTGCAGCCCGAGCACTTCGGCACCCCGGTAGCCGTCGGGCCTGCGTTTGGCGACCACGTCGAGAGCCAGGTCGGTCACCTCGCCGGGGGAGGTGACGATGGTGGGGACGAACGCGGTGACGCCCAGATGGGGGAGCTGGGCTCCCACCTCCCAGATCGTGGTTGGATCCTGGGTGAAGTCGTGACCGAAGCCACCGTTGATCTGGACGTCGATCAGCCCCGGCGTGACCACGAGACCGTGAGCGTCCACAACCTCCGGGCGGTCAGAGGTGTCTTCGGTCATCACGCCGGCATCGATGTAGAGGTCAGCGTCGGCGAGTCCGGACCCGGTCAGCACCCGGCCGCCCTTGATCGTTGTCACGGTGGGGAGTGTGGACCGGGCAGACCCCCGACGCAACTAGCACCGGGCCGTTCTTAACGTCGGGGCATGCGGCCGTCGTCGCTGTTGCTGGTGCTTCTGCTCGTGGGTTGTTCGACGTCGCTGGACGAGGAACCTGGAACCACGGTCGCTCGCACGACCACGACCGGCGTGGTCGTTTCCACCACGACCAGCATGCCGCCGACGACCTCCACGACCCACCCCACCACTGCCACCACCAACCCCTTCGCCCGACCCGGCTGGCTGGGCACGAGGTTGTTGCCGATTCGTCCCGACGGGCACGGGGAGGTACAGCCCACACCACCCGAGTTGGTCGACCGTCGTCTGGAGACGATCGATCTGCTCGATCCGCCGGATTCCGACGGGTTCGTCGCCACCATCGAGCCGATCCCCGACGACGTCCTCGCCCGGTCGAGCTGGACGGAGGAGTGCCCGGTGATGGTCGACGAGCTTCGCTACCTCACCATGACCCATCACGGGTTCGATGGAGAGATCCACACCGGTGAGATGATCGTGAATGCCGATTACGCGGAAGGAGTCGTGGAGGTGTTCGGGCGCCTCTTCGAGGCCGGGTTCCCCATCGAGCAGATGCGGGTCATCCGGCTCGAGGAGATCGACGACCATCCCACCGGGGACTTCAACGACACCACGTCCTTCGTCTGTCGGCCGGCGGTGGGGTCCGCCAACTGGTCATATCACGCCTACGGGCTCGCCATCGACGTGAACCCCTTCCACAATCCCTATCTGCGGGGCGACCTGGTCATCCCCGAGCTGGCATCGGCCTACACCGACCGGGAGAACGTGAGGGAAGGGATGATCTTCGACGGCGACGTCGTGGTCGAGGCCTTCGCCGACATCGGCTGGAGCTGGGGCGGCCACTGGAACACGCTCAAGGACTGGATGCACTTCTCCTCGTCGGGCAGATGAGCACCACTTTCCTCAGGTAGTACGACCCGTATGTGGGCCTGTCCGCCTCGAGAAATTCTCGAGGCGCACAGACCCACATTTCTCGAGGCGGTACGGCCCGGATACGGGTCCCAGTTCCTGAGGAAAGATATCGAACACATGTTCGATATAGTCTCGGGGTGACCCGATACGCCGAACTGCATTGTCACACCAACTTCTCGTTCCTCGATGGGGCCTCCCATCCCGAAGATCTGGTGCAACGGGCCCTCGATCTCGGGTACGAGGCACTGGCGGTCACCGATCACGACGGGTTCTACGGGACCTCCCGGCTCTGGCAGACGGCGAAGACGACCGGTCTCCCCGTCATCTACGGGGTGGAGATCGCCCTCGAGGTCGATCCGGCGGGAGTGGCCGACCCGGTGTCGGCAGCCGAGGAATGGGACCGGAGACGTTACGCCAGGACCAAGGGGAGCCAGGGGAGGTTGCGACGGGGACGGTCGGTGCGCTCCCATGGCACCAAACCGACCAATCTCCCGGAATCCGATCACCTCGTCCTGCTCGCCGGGTCGCCGGACGGGTATCGGACCCTTTCTCATCTGGTGACCAAGGCCCAGTTGCGGGGGGAGAAGGATCATCCGGTCTACACCTGGGACGACCTCGCCGTGGCCGCCACCAACCGGGATGTGCACGCCCTGACTGCCTGTCGCCACGGTGCGGTGCCCAAGGCGACCGTCGATGGTCTCGGAGCGGTGATTCGGGAGACATCGCGGCTTCGTGAGATCTTCGGCCCCCGTGTCCACATGGAGATGTGGCATCACGGCATGCCCGAGGACGACCCCCGCAACGACCTGATGTGGGAGGTCAGCCAGAAGCTCGGCATCTCCACGGTGGCCACCAACCAGGTCCACTACCACGACCGCTCCGACGCCTATCTGTCCGAGGTGCTGGCCGCGATCGGGGGTCGCCGCAGTCTGGCCGAGGGGGATGGGTTCCGCCCCGCCACGGACGAGCGCTATCTGAAACACCCCCGGGAGATGGAGTGGCGGTTCTCCCGTTACCCCGGTGTCGTGGCTCGCAGCGCCGAACTGGGGAGGAGACTCGCCTTCGACCTCGCTCTGATGGCGCCCCGGCTTCCCGACTTCCCGATGCCGGGTCATTTTCGGGATGAGATGGACTATCTCCGCCATCTCACCTGGGAGGGAGCGCGGGAGGTCTATCCCGGTTCTGATGGCGGGATCGACCCTGCGGCGCGACGACGTCTCGAGCACGAGTTGGGGATCATCGAGAGATTGGGCTTCCCCGGGTATTTCCTGGTGGTCAAAGACCTCATCGACTTCGCCCGTGAGCAGGGGATCTACTGCCAGATAAGAGGCTCGGGCGCCGACTCGGCGGTCTGCCGCTGCATTGGGCTCACCCGGGTCGACCCGATCAGGCTCCATCTCCCCTTCGAGCGCTTCCTGTCCGAGGAGCGGGGTCGTCCTCCCGACATCGACGTCGACTTCGAGGCCGATCGGCGCGAGGAGGTGATCCAGTACTGCTACCGCCGTTACGGGCGGGAGCGGGCGGCGATGGTGGCCAACGTCATCACCTATCGGGCCCGGTCGGTGCTGCGGGACGTCGCCAAGACCTTCGGTTTCACCCAGGCACAGGTCGACGGGCTCTCCAAGTACGTCGACACCCGGGACCCGGGCCAGCTGCGTCAGATGGACATCACCCTCCCCGAGGGGATGACCGCGGAGATGATCTACGACATCTGCTGGCGTCTCGACGGGTTCCCCCGCCATCTCGGCATCCACTCGGGAGGGATGGTGATCGCCGACCGTCCCCTCTGGCAGGTGGTGCCCATGGAGTGGGGGCGGATGGAGGGCCGGACCGTGATCCAGTGGGACAAGGACGACTCGGCGGCAGTGGGCATCGTCAAGTTCGACCTGTTGGGTCTGGGGATGCTGAACGCCCTTCACCTCGCCACCGACCTCGTCGAGGACACCCACGGCATCGAGATAGACCTCGCCCGCATCCCCCAAGAGCCCGCCATCTACGAGTCGCTCACTCGAGCCGACACCGTCGGGTTGTTCCAGGTCGAGTCGAGGGCGCAGATGGCCACCCTCCCCAAGATGAAGCCGAAGACCTTCTACGACCTCGCGGTGGAGGTGGCGTTGATCCGCCCCGGGCCCATCCAGGGACAATCGGTTCACCCCTATCTGCGTCGACGCAATGGTGAGGAGCCGGTTCGCTACCCGCATCCCTCCACCGAGGAGATCTTGGAGAAGACCCTCGGTGTCCCCATCTTCCAAGAACAACTCATGGAGATGGCCAGGATCTGCGCCGGGTTCGACGGGTCGCAGGCCGATCGGCTCCGACAGGCCATGACCCACAAACGCTCCAACGAGGCCATGGGGCGTCTTCGTGACGAGGTCTATGCGGGAATGGCAGGCAACGGGATCACCGGTCCCGCTGCCGACGAGATCTGGGAGAAGCTGCAGGGGTTCGCCAGCTTCGGGTTCCCCGAGAGCCACTCGGTGAGCTTCGCGTATATCGTCTACATGTCGGCCTGGCTTCGCTTCCACTTCCCGGCGGAGTACCTGGCCGGTCTCCTCAACGCCCAGCCGATGGGTTTCTACAGCCCCAACTCTCTGGTGCAGGACGCCCAGCGTCACGGGGTGATCGTGCTCAGGCCCGACGTCAACGTCTCCTGGCACGACTGCACGGTGGAGCCGATCGATGCCGGCCCCGAAGACGAAGTCGCATATCTGGGTCAGACGTGGAGGAGGGGGAGGGGACACATCGACGACCCGATCAGACCTGCAGTCGGGGTCAGGATGGGTCTGCGCTATGTGCGCAACCTGGGGGAGCGGGAGGTGACCCGGATCGAGGCCGCCCGCGTTCTCGGAGGGGAGTTCATCTCTCCCGAGGACTTCGCCTCACGCACCGGCCTCGACGTCGACGCCCTGGAGAGCCTCGCCGTGTCCGGCGCCCTCGAGTCGGTCGGGCTGGGTCGTCGTGAGGGGATGTGGGCGGCGGGGGCTCTCGCCGAGATCGACCCGGAGAGACTCGCCCTGTCCCCTGGCGTGGAGGCGCCGTCGCTTCCGGGCATGGGGGAGGAGGAGACCCACCGTGCCGACCTCTGGGCCACTTCTGTGTCGACACGCCACCCGATGAGCTTTGTCCGTGACCGTCTCGAAGGGTGTCAGACCGCGGCGGAGGTACTCGAGGTGAGACGTCACCAATCGCGGCTGAAGGTGGCCGGTGTGATCACCCACCGCCAGCGTCCGGGAACGGCCAAAGGGGTCTACTTCCTCAATCTCGAGGACGAGACCGGTCTGTTGAACATCGTCGTCTTGCCCGATGTGTGGGCCCGACACCGGCAGGTGGTGCGGAAGAGCCCGGCGTTGATCATCCATGGCCGGCTCGAATACCACGATGGTGTCACCAACATCGTCGCCCGTGACTTCGAGCCGATAGGAGTCCAAACGGTCCAGTCGAGAGATTTCAGGTAATATGGCAGGCCGACTTCTGGCGATTGCCTGCAAGACGTTTCAGTCCCAGCGCGGTCGGGCATTCACGTCGAGCTAGCCGCGCAGTGACCTCAGATCGCCGCCAGAACAGACGCCGGTCGGCCTGCAGCTACCGTGCCCGCTCGAGGTATGCCGACAGATGCCGAAGTCACCAGAAGTCGGCCGACCATCATCTTGCCAACCTCATCTGCAGCTGAAGATCTCCCAACCGGCGCCGTTGTAGACCTCCCAGGCGGCGGCGGCGGTGGAGGCCTCGGCGTCGGTGGGGGGAAGCCCGGCGAACCCGGCGTTGGCTGCTCGGTCCTCCCAGTAACGGGGCAGATGGCCGAACAGACCCACGCCCCCGGTCCGGCCATCGACCGCGCTGGGATCGAAACGGGACTCGCACCAGGCGATACGGACCGCCCGGTTGACATCGGTGGGCTCGAAATACAACGTGACGAGGGTCCTCACCTCCACCTCGGAGAGCCATCCATAGGCGGGAGTTGCGGTGGTTCCGGAGGCCTCGGCCTCGGCGGTGTCGCCGCCGGGGTCGTCGGCCGCTTGGGTCTCTGCGCCGGTGGCGTCGGATTCGACATCGTCGGCCATCATGGCCACCGCAGTGGCGGTCTCCCCGGCTGCCATGGCAAAACTCAGACCGGCGTAGGCGCCGGCGGTGTGACCGATCGAGGCCGCGGCTGCCTCCGCCTGCAACTCCTCGCTACCACCATCGGGAGTGCCGAACGCGGCGAAGCCAGCGACAGCGAGTAGGCCAACGGCTGCCCATCCAGCGACAAATGAGAGGCGTCTCGAACGCATTCAGTATGACTCCATGTGGGTGAGGCACCCACACCCAGGGTCGAGAACCCTAACGAACTGTGGAAAACAATGCATCCCGGAAGTCACAGCGACGGGATCACGAACTACCCCGCCGGGGCCTCCTCAGCGGCGATGCGTTGGAGAACCCAATCCCATTCCGGCCGGGAAGGGTCGAGCAACGAGAAATGTTCGCAACCCGTACTGTGCAACTCGAGCCCGTGTCTCTCGGCGAAGACGACGGAACGCTCCACGGGGACGATCTGGTCGTCGTCACCGTGGACGAGGACGGTCTCGACGCCGGCGGGGTCGAGACCTGACGGCGCCCCCTGGTCGAGCATGGCACCGCACTCTGCTGCCCCGACATCACCGGAGCGCACCGTCTCGCCGAGATCGATCAGTGGCGCCAACGCAACGTGCAAAGCCGGGGCGGCAGAGGAGCGTGGCGCGGCCCACATGAGGAGTTGGGACCCGACGGAGTGCCCGAGGAGGACCACCCGCTCGTGCTCGGTCGCCAACTGCGGGATCGTCTCAAGGGCGGTCAGGACGTCGTGGCCCGAAGCGGGCCAGCCACCACCATTGCCCATTCTCCGGTATTCGAGATTCCAGGTGCTGTATCCGCGGTCGGCCAGGTCGACTGCCAGGCTCTCGGTGAGGTCACGTTCGAACACCTCTTTCCAAAGACCGCCGTGGGCCAGGATGATCAGGTCACCGGTGCCCCGCCGCAGGTCGCCGACGTTGTCGGGATGCGGGCCGTAGCGGATCGTCTCGAAGGGAACGGAAGCTCTGTTGACCAGGTGCCGCATGGCGCTCCGGTAACCACCGACGCCTCTTCCGAAAATGGAGCGGACGCAGACATCGGCGAGCACCGATCGGGCCCGCCACGGCTCTCTCGCCTTCACATTGGAGATGTGGACCTCGACAGCGGGGATGCCGACACCGGCTATCGCGTCCGCCAACGTCCGTGAAGTGTGGGTGAGCGCCCCGGGGTTGATCACGATCCCGTCACCATCGAAGCCATGGAGCAACTCCAGGATGCGGGACTCTGAGTTGGACTGCTCGATGTCCACTTCGACTCCCATCCCGTCCGCCCATTCGGCGATCTGACCTTCCAGCTCCGGGAGGGTCGTCGACCCGTACACCTCGGGTTCCCGTTTGCCGAGGAGGTCGAGATTCGGGCCGTTGATCACGAGGAAGTGCATCACGCCACTCTGGGGAGATGGTCTGCCACCAGTTCCTGTGCCTCGCCGAGGATCCTGTTGGGGAGCTCAGCCTCCACGATCGTGTGATCACGACGGAACTGGTCGACGATGGCGTCGATCACGACACCGTTGGTGAGCCCGGGTGAGCGGTCGGCGAGGGCTCCGGCGGTCCGGGGGTCCCAGTCGAGCGCCAAGGCCCGGTAGACCGGGACCAACACATTGCGAACCCGCTCGCCCTCGTCGACCACCACGACCCCTCCGATATGAGCGGCGCCGCGCACCAATCGCTGGCCGACCCCCATCACCTTCACCTTGCCGGCGATGTTGACCGACCACTGACCCGGGCAGTACTCACCGGGGAGCTCCCCGATCCGGGCGTCGACTCCGAGAGACTCGAAAGCAGCCACCATGAGTCCCGAGATCATCTCGAAGCGGTCCTGGATCCCGGTCTTCGGCTCCGGGTCGGGAAGGGCGAGTGAGAATGCGATCGTCGACTCGTGGAACACAGCAGCTCGACCGCCGGCGAGACGCTCCACCGCGGCGAATCCGTGGGCCTCTGCAGCCCGCACCGCCGCGGGATAACCAGCCGTGACCCGGTCGGCGCGTCCGAAGGCGACCATTGCGCCGGGAACGTGGAGCCGGAGCGTCGGTCCCATCTGGCCCGACGACACACTGGAGAGGATGGCGTGGCTGATGGCCACGTCGAGTGGCCCGGGCCGGGACTCTCGGATCAATGTGAGCGAATTCACCCGATTCAGCATACGGAGGGGGACAATGAACCATTGGGCATGACCGTGCGAGGAACGAACCGACCAAACCCATCGTTTCCCAGACGTGACGAGAACGCACCAGGGCAAGGGCGGATGATGGCTCCCTGGTGCCGGCGCGCCGTGTTCGTCGCCGTCCTGGCGCTCGTGGCTGCCTGCGGTGAGGCTCCGCTGCAGTCACTCGGGCAACGGAGCTCGGATTGGATCAACGAGCCAACCGTCCCCACCACCCAGCCGGTGGTGACCACCACCCCGACGGCAGTGCCGGCCGAGAGGCTTCTCTGGGCCAACGACGAGATCGAGACCGTGAACCTGGAAGACCCCGATGCCCTGCTGGCAGAGATCTTCGCGCGACGTCAAGGTGACCGTTTCGTTCAGGCCAGCCGGTTCGAGATAGCCGCCGCCCTCCCCGGCATCTCCTTCCCCGACGAGGCCCCCATCGGTGCCGAATGGGTGTCCTCTCAGCTCGTGTTCGACAACGACGGGTCGCTCGCCACCGATACGAGCGCTGCCTTCGGGATCTGGTCTGCGGAGCCGTATACCCGATCGAGATCGGTGGCACAGATGGTCGTGCTCCGGGTTGCCATCGACCCTGACGAGGCCGAGGAGGTGGAGACCGGGGCGAGCGAGGCGAGTTGTGCCCGGTTCTCCGATCGGAACACCGACCAATGCGAGATCGTCGACATCGACGGCCGCCCGACGTGGTCGTTGGGCGCCTCGGGTAGCACGACACTGATCTGGTTCGACAGCCCTTATCGGTACGAGCTGTTCGGACGGACCTTCGTCTCGGAGACAACCCTCCTCGACATGAGCGACGGCATGATCCCGCTCTCTTCGCTTGCCGAGCCCGCGTCTTAGAGTTCTGAGGATTCCTAGCCAGGGGCGAACCCATCTTCCACAGCGGCGGCTGGTGGAGCTACCTCAAATACGACGAGGAGCGAGACCGGCCTGACATCGACAGCGACCTGCTGAAACGGGTCTGGGCCTACGGGCGTCCCTACAAGCGCGGGCTCACCGGGATCCTCGCTACCATCGTCGTGATCTCTTCGGTATCGGTGATCCCGGCGATCCTGATCCGCGAGCTCCTCGACGTCGCCATCGAGAACCGGGACGTCCGGTACCTGACGATTCTCGGGTTGGCCATGGTGGCGGTCCCCCTGGTCAACGCGGTGGTGGGCATCGTGCAGCGTTGGTTGTCCTCGAAGGTGGGGGAAGGGATCATCTTCGATCTGCGGCGCGAGCTCTATGCACATCTGCAGAGGATGTCGCTGCGCTTCTTCACCGCGACCAAGACTGGGGAGTTGATGAACCGGCTCAACTCCGACGTCATCGGCGCCCAACAGGCGATCACCGGCACCTTCGTCACCATCGTCTCCAACGTCGGGTCGGTGACCGTGATCCTGGTGGTCATGTTCGGCGAGGAGTGGCGTCTCACATTGCTGGCGGTAGCGGCCATCCCATTGTTCGTCATCCCGGCGCGGAGGGTGGCGCGAGTGCTCCGACGTATCACCCAGCAGCAGATGGAGCACGAGGCGAAGATGTCGGGGATCCTCCAAGAGTCGTTCAACGTCTCGGGTGCCCAGTTGATAAGGCTGTTCGGGCGTTGGGACGAGGAACGGGCCAAGTTCTCCCAGGCGGCGGACAGCGTCCGTGACTACGGGATCAGGAGAGCCACGGTCGGTCGCGGGTTCTTCGCCGCCCTCGGCCTGGTATCGGCCGTGGGCACGGCTGCTGTCTTCTGGGTCGGTGGTCTGATGGTGATAAGGGGCGAGATCACGAGCGGCACCATCGTCATGTTCGCCACTCTGCTGACCCAGTTGTACGGGCCGTTGTCGGCCATCACCAACTCGAGGGTGGAGTTCGCCACCTCGCTGGTGTCGTTCGAGCGGGTTTTCGAGGTGCTCGACCTCGACACCGACATCGCCGAGCCCACCGACCCCCAACCTCTTCGCGGTGGGGGGCGAGTCGAGTTCGACAACGTCTCCTTCCGCTACCAGGGTGATGGGCCCGAGGGGTTGGAGGCGGTGCAGCGGTTCAGTTGGCACCACCGTGGTGACGGCCCCGCCGTCGCCCAGCAGAGCTCATCACGTGACTGGGCCCTCGAGGACGTCGGTTTCGTGGCCGAGCCGGGGACGTTGACGGCCTTGGTCGGCCCGTCCGGGGCCGGGAAGACCACCATCTCATACCTGATCCCACGTCTCTATGACGTCACCCGTGGCCGTGTCCTCATCGATGGCGTCGACGTCCGTCAGGTAGCGCTCCGCGACCTTGCGTCCTCGGTAGGAGTGGTCACCCAGGAGACCTATCTGTTCCACGACACCATCGCCGCCAACCTCCGCTACGCCCGGCCAGACGCCACCCAGGAGGAACTGGAGGCGGCGGCGACGACGGCCAACATCCATCAGATGATCGAGCGGCTTCCCGACGGCTATGAGACCATCGTGGGAGAGAGAGGCTACCGGTTGTCGGGTGGGGAGAAGCAGCGGATCGCGATCGCCCGCGTCGTCCTCGAAGATCCGAGCGTGTTGATCCTGGATGAGGCGACCTCTCATCTCGACTCGCGATCCGAGGCCCTGATCCAAGAGGCCCTGGAGACCCTGATGGAGAGTCGCACTTCCATCGTCATCGCCCACCGTCTCTCCACGGTGCGCGCCGCGGACCAGATCCTCGTCATCGACGAGGGCCGCATCGTCGAGCGAGGCGATCACCAATCTCTCAACGCAGCCGGTGGGCTCTACGCCGAGCTCAGCCGTACCCAGTTCGTCGAGGCCGGCTCTAGGCGCTGGTCAGGTTCTCGAACATCAGACGCTGTGTCGTAGCCAGTAACAGGACATCTCCGTCGGTGGACATCCAAAGATGAGGTCCGGCCTTGAGCCATGCTCGTCGCGGCAGGGCATCGAGATGACGTCGTTTTCTCGCCGAGGATGGCCTGTAGACCAGGACCTCCGACGAGGGCGCCCCCAAGGCGTCAATAGTGCCGTCGAGGTCGTAGCTCCCAAAGAGGGCGGCCATGGCCTCCGCATGGTCTATCGGGCCGGTGTCGGAGAGCCAGTCGACCTGTCCGCACTCCTCACACGCCGCGACGGCGATGCGCCCGACCCACACCGGTTTGTGCTCGCACCATGTGCTCTCGTCCATGCCCCTCAACATATGGGACGGGTGTGACAAGAATTGCCCGGGCACGAAAGTCCCCGCCTTTCCGGGACCTTTGGCCATGTCGCAGCGAGGCCCGCTGCGCCAAGATCGCGTCTAACGACGTATCGAGATGAAAACAGGAGGTCGTTGTGGAACTTCGTGAACTCATAAGCGGCGAGGTCGAGACCGTGCCGACAGACACGACCATCGCGACCGCCGCGGTCCGGATGCAGCAACTGGGGGTGGGCTCTCTCGCCGTCCTCGAAGACGACCAGTTCAGCGGGATCTTCACCGAGAGGGACGTCCTCCAGGCGGTGGCGGCCGGTGCTGACTGCGACACAGAGACCCTGGTCAACTGGATGACTCTCTATCCCGACTCCTTCTCCCCGGACATGAGTGTGAGACAGGCCGCCGACTGGATGCTCGCGGCCGGTTACCGACACCTGCCCGTCGTCGAGAACGACCAACTCATCGGGATGGCGTCGATCAAGGACATCCTGTGGGCTATCACGGGCGACCCGGCGAGGTGAGCAGCAGTGGAGACCATCACCGCTGAGCAAGCGATGGAGGTCCTGGCCAGGGAGCCTGTGGCCCATCTCGGTCTCGTCGTCGACGGGGCCCCCTACGTCACCCCGATGTCGTTTGTCGTCGACGAAGACCGCATCCTCTTCCGCACCATGGCCGGCAAGAAGCTCGACGGCATTCGGGCCAACCCGACCGTGTGCGTCGAGGTGTCGCGCTTCGACGAGGAGACCGGCGAGTGGGTGAGTGTGATCATTCGCGGGACGGCCCGACTCGTCGACGAGCCCGATACCCGTCAACGTCTCATTGCTGCCCTCTTCGACAAATACGAGAAGGTGATGGGCTCGCCACTCTCCGCCGGCGGTGGGTTGATGCCCCTCGGAGGACAGCCTTATGTGATCGAGGTCCCGATCGAGGAGATGACCGGGATGTCTTCCGACGGTGGCTTTCGGGTGCGCACCAAGCCGGGGAGGTTGTGAGTGTTCGTCGAGTACTCGACGACTGTGGACGCCCGGTTGCCGGTCGTGGAGAAGAGCCTCGACAGGGTGAGAGGAAGCCTCGAGACCCTGGCCGACGTGGTCTACCGGGAAGGTGAGCAGCTGCGAGCCCGGGTGGGCCCCAGCCCGGCGGTAGCCCGCGAAGTGACCCTGGAAATGGGTATGGGCGAGATCCACAACGTGGGGCTCGTATACCCGATCCACTGGACCGCCACCGAGGCCACGGTGCTGTTCCCCAGGCTCGACGCCGACCTGATCCTGTCCAAAGCCGGGCCAGGAAGGACGTCGCTCACTCTCAGAGGCACCTACGAGCCGCCGCTGGGCACCCTCGGTCGTCTCGCCGACCGCGTCGGTCTCCGGCTCGTCGCCGAGGCAACTGTGGCCGACTGGATGGAGCGGCTGGCGTCTGCGCTCACCGCTGATGTCGTGTTGAGCTGAGGGGCACCGACACCACGACCGTGGTTCCCTCCCCGGGCTCGCTCTCGATCGTCATCTCTCCACCGAGGCCCAGGGCCCTCGTTCGCATGCTGGCCAGACCCATCCCTCCCGAACGGGCGTCGGCCACGTCGAAGCCGACACCGTCGTCGATCACTCGGAGGACGACCCTCTCGTCGTCGCCAATCAGCTCCACTGTCACGTTCTCGGCGTGGGAGTGGCGGAGGGCGTTGGAGAGCGCTTCGGTCACGAGAAGCATCAGCTCGTCGTCGGCCGCCCGATCGTCCAATGGCTCGACGGTCAATTCCACTCTGGTCGGATAAGCCGACCCCATACGCGCGACGAGGGCATTGACCCGCTCGTCGAGGCCGACCGTGGGGACTGTGGTGTCCCTCAGCTCGAATATGTAGCGACGTAGCTTGTTCACCGAGCTGTCGAGCGTGTCCACCGCCGAGTCCAGCAACTCCCGCACGTCGTCGTCTTCCAGGCGTGAGCTGAGGGCCTGCAGACCGAGCCCGACGGCGAAGATGTCCTGTATCACCGAATCGTGCAGATCGCGGGCGATACGGTGCCGGTCTTCGACGACCGCTACGTGGCGGAGACGGCTGTGGAGACGTGCCGTCTGGATCGCGGCTCCGGCGATTCGTCCCAGAGCCTGGACGACAGCGATGTCGTCTTCGGTGAAACCGCCCTCTTTGTCCGTCAGGTAGAGGTTTCCGAAGGCCTCTTCGCCCACCGAGATCGGGACACCGAGGAACGCCTCCATCGAAGGATGGTTCTCGGGGAAGCCAACCGAGTCGGGGTGGTCGGCGATCCGCTCGACGATGATCGTCTGATTCCTCCGGATCACGGTTCCGAGGACACCCCGCCCCGTGGGGAGATGGCTGATCCGCGCCGCCTCCTCCTCGCTGATCCCCTCGTAGACGAAATCGGAGAGAACCTGGTGGTCGCCGATGACGCCCAACGCGACATAGGCGGCGCCGGTTGCCGCTTTCACCTCCGACACCAGAGTGCGGAGCATCCGCCCGAGATCGGCCTCCCCCTCGACGGATGCGGCCTCTGCGATGAGAGGTGTCAACCGGGTGAGGCCGCTCAGGTCGGTCATGCTTCGACGATAACGCCCGCTACCGTGAGGCGTATGGTGCTTCGAGTGCTCTTGGTCGACGACCACGAAGTGGTGCGAGCCGGTCTCAAGACGCTCATCGACTCACAGGACGACATGAGTGTGGTGGGAGAGGCGGGCTCCGTAGAAGAGGGGATCCGTCGGGTTGGCTACGACGAGCCCGACGTGGTTGTCATGGATGTGAGACTCCCCGACGGCAGCGGCGTCGAGGCCTGCCGGGACATCCGGGAGCGATTCCCCGACGTGAAGGTCTTGATGCTCACTTCGTTCGCCGACGAGGAGGCTCTCATGGCGGCGATCCTCGCCGGAGCCTCGGGTTACGTCCTGAAGCGAATCAAGACCGAGGACCTCATCGGCGACATACGAAAGGTGGGGGCCGGGGAATCGCTGCTCGACCCGGAGATGACAGACCGTCTCTTCAAACGTCTCCGCACCGGATCGAGTGAGGACCCACTCCTCGGTCAACTCACCCGGCAGGAGCGGACCATCGTCGAGCACATCGCCGACGGGCTCACCAACAAACAGATCGCCGAGGAGATGTTCCTCGCCGAGAAGACGGTCAAGAACTACGTCTCCAACGTCCTCGCCAAGATGGGAATGAGCCGACGCAGCGAGGCCGCCGCCTACGTGGCGCGGGCCCAGGCGGAGAAGGAGGTCACGGATCTGCCGGAGAGTTGGGAGTGATCAGGTCGGGTCGAGGACCACGACCGGAATACGCTCCCGCGAGGTCTTCTCCTCGTAATCGGCGAACTGGGGGAACTCCCGCTTCTGCCGCTCCCAGATCTCGGTGTGCTCCCCACCCGCGGCGACCCGTGCCTTGACGTCCACCCTGGCACCATCCACCTCGATCTTGGCGTCCGGGTTGGCCTTCAGGTTGTGGAACCAGTCGGGGTTGGTGTCCGCCCCGCCTTTGGAGGCGAAGACCGCATAGGAGTCGCCGACCCGCTGATACATGAGGGGATTCACCCTCTCGACTCCCGTTCGGGCCCCTCTGTGGTGGAGGAGGAGCAGGGGCTTGCCCTCGAACCCTACGACCTCGCCGTCGTTCGCCCTGAACTCTTCGATGATGCCGGTGTTCCAATCGCTCATGTCTCTCGCAACGGCTGCTCGACCGCGAATATTCGGGTCAAAGCTCGATGATCGGCATCTCCATGGTGTCTTCGATGCGCGCACCGGGGACGAGGAGCACGGGCAGATGGGAGTTGACCATGACCCGGGCCGACACACTGCGCCAGGCTTCCTCTGTGAAGAGACGTCGGGTGGCGCCCATGACCACCAGCTCCGCTCCGACCTGTTGGGCGGTCTGGATGATCGCCTCGGCGGGGTCGTCTCCTTCGACGAAGTGGATGTCGGTGTCGATCTCCTCGGCGGCGAGGGCGGCCCGGATCGGGTCCACCGCCCTCCTGCCCCGCTCCTCGAGGTAGACGGCTGCCTTCTCCTCGGCAGTCGTGCCCTCGTCGGGGTTGTCGTCGAGGAAAGAGCGTCTCACGTCGTCATCCAGAGACTCGAGAAAGGAACGGGGAACACGAATCACCGTCATCACCGACACCGAGCGATCGTCACCGATGAGCTGCCGGCAGAACTCGGCAGTTGGGGCCGCGGGCAACACGCCGGTAGTGGCTATGAGGATCCGCACCGCGGGAACATTAGGGTGACGGGACCGGCTACGTAGAGGTGGAAATGGACCCAGACCTGATCAACAGTGTCACGTTCAAGATCCCCAATGCCCTCGCCCTGATCGGCTCGGCATCGGGTGAGGAGTGGAATGGGATGACGGCGAGCTGGATCAGCCAGTTATCGATGGAGCCGGTGATCATCGGAGTCGGTATCGACAACAAGGCGGTGACCCACCGTTTGATCGCCGAAGGAGGCTCGTTTTCGGTCAACCTCTGGGACTCGGAGGACACCAAGCCTTTCGTCAAGTTCTCCAAACCGGCCGAACGCGACGGGAACACCCTCAACGGCCGCCCCGTCACCACGGCCACGACCGGGGCCCCCATCTTCGAGGAGGCGATCGCCTGGATGGACTGCGAGGTCAAACAGGCGATCAACCTGGGAACTCACACGCTGTTCCTCGGAGAACTCGTGGATGCGGCCATCAACGACAGCGACGCCCGAGCGGCCGCGATCTCGGACACCAGGTTGAAGTACGGCGGCGTCAAGCGGGGCGGCCATTAGCGGTGGCCACCATCCGATCGGCCGTCGGCCACAGCGCGATCACGAGCACCAGGTAGATCGCCGAGAGGGACAACGATGCCGTCGCCTCCCAGGCGACGATCCTGTCGGAAGTGCAGGTGGTGATCACACCCGGCCCCGCGTCGGAACTGCCGGTCGAATACGAGCCCAGACCGAATTCCCATCCACTGGGCGCTCCCTCCTCAACGTAGGTCCGCACCACGGTCCCGTCCGGGTCGCGCACCACGCATAGCGGGTCGAGGTGGAAGAACATCACCAGCAACGGGGCCAGGGTCGCCGCTGCCAGCAAAGGTCTCATCCAGGTCGCTCGTCGCGGAGCGGTCGCGGGTCGCGGCCTCCGCTGCGACGCCAGATACCACAGTATCGCCGGGACCACCTGGAGCACCCCGACCACCGAGCCGAGGAGCAAAGCACCCTGGACCAGGGCGGCCATGGCCGCCATCGTGAGGAGCGCGGGTCGGCGGTCTAGTGACGCCAACGCCAGGGAAGGCGGCAGGGCGAGAGCCGCGAAGAACGCAGCAGCGCTGAGGACGGTGCCCTCCTCGGACCCGAGGTTGGCCATCGCCAGGCCGATGGCGATCGCGTACCCGACCACCACCCCTGCCCTTATGAGCCGGCGTGAGCTCTTGATCTGGCTATATGTGCTCATCCCTCCCTACCTCCCGCAGATGCCTTCGTACCAGTTGTAGAAGTCGACAGCCAAGACATTGGCGGTCGCCCCGCTGTCCCGGGCGTCAGCGACGAACTCGCTGACGGCCGGGGTCGGGCCGGTCACCACGAGGCTGCCCACGGCCGGTGCTCTCCGCAGATCCGTGAGGATCTCGGCCACGTCGCCGGGGTCCTCGTCGAATGGCGGCCCGACGACATATTCGGCGAGCTCGGGGCGGGCGTCGATGTTCTCCAGAGCCGCGAGCACCGACTGCAGGGCACGGTCGATCGAAGACGTCGCGAAGATGGCGGTGCCCGTGAACCCGGCGGAGGTCGCTCCGAGGAGGTCGTCGTCGAGCGGTTCGAGTGCGCTACACGTCCCGTATCCGAGAGTCCCTCCGTTGGTCCAGGTCGGGCCGACTTCCTGTCCCAGCGACACGTCGAAGCCGGCCCAGACCACCCTGACGTCCGATGCGGGATCGTCTGCGATCTCCTGGGCCG
>CAZZIG010000080.1:0-4941 GCA_964653975.1 uncultured Acidimicrobiaceae bacterium | reverse complement strand
GTTCTTGGATGTGTTCGCGAACGGGTCCGAAGGTATGGCCGCGACCCGGCCGCCGGATCGGTGGCCGATACCTAGATCGGGCCCGCCCGATGCCCATTTTGAATCCGTGTAGGTCGGTCGTTCGACCGATGGTATGTCCGTTGATCTCTACTCATGGCCTCCTCTCGGTGGGGCTTAGATCAGCTCTGCGATCAGTTGGGCGGCACGCCGGGCTCCGTCGGTTTCCACCGGGTGGTAGTGGACTACCCGGCTCACCTCGGTGGCGATGGCTTCGGCAAGCTGGTCGGAATCGGTGCTGCGGTAGTCCATGTGCCGGCCCGCCCCGTATTGGTCGAGACGATGCCGGACGTGGAAGTTCTGCTCGAAGTGGTTGGTGAGGGGGAAGTAGAGGAAGGGTCGTTGGGCTGCGGTCAGCTCCATGGAGGTGGTCAGCCCGCCCTGGACCACGGCCAGATCGCAGACGGCGAGATGGCGATAGAGACGATCGACGTAGCCATACACCTCGAGACCGGGGTGTTGGGGCAGGCTCTCGGCGTCGATACGGGGACCGGCGACCACAACCATCCTCAGCTCAGGAATCTTCTCCTTCGCCAAGGGGTATGCCGTCATCACCTTCTCCAAGAGGGCCCGTCCCACCCCGGAGCCACCGACGGTGACGAGGCAGACCTTCTCTTCGGGGTCGTACCCCAGCTCGGCCCGCCACTCCTCCACCCGATCGGGTGTCGGTGGAGTGAAACCGGTGATGTAGCCGGAGAAGGAGAAGTGATCCTCGGTCCAGTCGCGGATCTTGGGCAGACCGGGGCCGAACACCGCCGGGTAGATGTCGTCGGGGTTGCCCACGAAGATGGCTCGATCCCTGATCCGGGGGAAGCGGGCGATGTGCTCGATCATCTCGGCGTTGTAGTCGGCAGTGAGATAGGCCTCGTGCTCTCCCCCTTCGGGCATCGGGAGGTAGCCGACGAAGTCTGTCAGCCAGACATTCGACGTCCGTTTCAGCTCAGGGTTCTCATGCCAGTAGTAGTCGACGTCCCAGGCCTCGTCACCGATGACCAGGTCATAGAGCCCCTCTTCGACCACCTCCTGGAACACCATGAAGTTGGCCACCAGGATCTCGTCCATCCGGCGTAGCGCCTGGAAACAATGCAGCTCGTGCCCGGCGGCCTCCGAGGCGATGTGGCCGGACTCGGAAGCAAGCCAATCGCTGGCCGGGTGGACCCTCTCGCCTGCGCTCTCGAGGGCGGTCGTGACCGGGTGCTGGGCGAGCCAGTCGATCTCGAGGTCGGGCTCGATCATTCTCAGCTCTTCGGCGATGGCCAGGTCACGACGGGCATGACCCAAACCGATAGGTGAGGAGAGAAACAACGCCCTCTTCTTGCGATTCATGCCACGAGGCCAGACATGGCTCTTCATGGGCTTCCCCCTTGTCTTGTCGACGAATCGGCGGATGGCGAGGTTGACTTCTACCGGTTCCCGGGCCGGAGTGAGATGACCGGCGCCTTCGAGGATGATCAGCTCACCGTCGGTGATCTCGGCGAAGGCTTTGCCTCGCTCCACGTGCTGACAGATGTCGCGGTCGCCGTGGATAGTCAGGGTGGGGATGGCGAGCGACCGGCACGTGTCCTCGACGGTCTCCTTGTCGGGAAAGTCGAGTTCGAACCCTTCCTCGCCGGCGGCCAGCACCTCCCCGGTCGACTCGAGGGCCCAAGAGACGGCGTCTTCGAGCTGCTTGGTCGAGTGAGGCTCGACCAGTTGCTCTCCGAAGAAGAACTCGACCCACTCCCGGTGCCGGGTGGTGATGGCGTGGCGGTTGTTGAGCTGCCAGCCGGTCGGGTTCTCCAGGATCTCGTCCCAGTGAGGGCCGGTCTCCACCCAGTGCGGCTGTGGTCGGCCCAGATAGGGCACTCCCGGTTCAATGGCGACCAGTCCCTCGACCCGCTCAGGATGGGCCGCGGCCAGGGATACCGCCCACCAGTTGGCATGACAATGGGCGATCAGGATCGCGCCCGGTGTGTCCGTCGCGTCGAGCACCGCGACGAGGTCGCCCAGCGTCGCTTCCTGGCTGTGGGCGGTCGGGTCGGTGGGCCGTCCCGACCCGCCGTTCCCCCGACCGTCAAGAGTGACCACCCGATAGTGACGGGCCAGGTGGGGGATCAGCCCTTTCCAGATGCGGGAGTGGGTGATCGGTGACGGTGGGATCAGGAAGAGCGTCGGCTGGCCGTCCCCGTATACCTCGTAGTGGACCTCGACACCATCGCTGGTGGTCACCATGCCCTCTTCGTCCGGGTAGCGAGCTCTCATGCCCCCAGCCTCTCGACGAAGTCCCGCAGCAGCAGGTTGACCCTCACCGGATCACGCACGTTGGGCATGTGCCCCGATCCGGACATCGTGGCCAGGGTGCCACCGGACAGCCGGGCCGCCTCCTCACCGTTGCCATGGGGCTGGATCCGATCCTTGGTGCCATGGATGACCAGGACGGGACAGCCCACCTCGGAAAAGATCTCCGTGTCAGCTACCTCAGGCTCGGGTCGCTTCGCCTCCGCCTCGAGAACGTGGGGCCCGGTTTCCGACGCCCAGCCGGCCGCATCCTCGATGGGCTTGGTGGAGTGCGCTTCGGAGAACACCTGCTTGAAGAAGAACTCGGCGAAGTCCTGATAGTCGGCGTGCCAGTAGCACAGGTTGTATTTCTCCCAGCCCTGCGGGTCGGCCGGGTAAGGCTCGAGGAAGTTCTGGGCGATGCCGGCACGCTCGATAGCCGGTTCCGCAAGCGCCATCGCCGGCCCGATCAGGGCAAGCCCCATCACACGAGCCGGATGGAGGGCGGCTAGCCGGGTCGCATACTGCGCCCCCAGCGACAGGCCGACCACCACTGCCCGCTCGACAGCGCAGGCATCGAGCACCGCCACCGCGTCGGCGGCATAGGACTCGGCGGCATAACGAGCCGGGTCGGTCACCCGGTGGGTCAGGCCGTTGCCCGGCCCGTCGTAGCTGATCACGCGGTAAAAGCGCGACAGATAAGGGACCTGCATCTTCCAGAAACGGGAGTGGATGATGGTCCAAGTGGGAAGGAGCAGGATGGTCGGCTCGCCGTGGCCGAACACCTCGTAGCCGATATCGAGCCCGTCCCTCTCCACATGACCGGTTAGATCGGGATAGGCGGCTCTCACGACCCCTCCTCCAGTGAGCGCAGCACCTCACCGAACTTGCGCAGCGCCGACCTGACCGGGACTTCGTCTTCGCTGATGCCGAGCAGGATCATGGCCTCGGCACCGAGGAAAGGAGCGCCGGCGACGAACCCGGCCTCGGCCGGGGTGAAGGGCCCCAACCCGCCGATCCGCCCTGCGGACCTGGCCGCCACTTCCCCGAGCAATACGTACCAGTGTCGCAACATGTCCTTGACCGCAGTCGCGATTTCGGGGTTGGACCAGCCGGCGGCCAGCATCTCCTGAAGGACCCGGACGTACCCCGAGTCGAGATCCTCCTCGAGGAAATCACATGCCTGCTCCCACTGCTCCCACAGCGGCAGGTCGCTGGAGTACAAGGTCTTTTGGCGTTCCAGAAGCTTGCGGTTCTCCTCTTCCAGAACCTCGAGTACCAGCCCTTGCTTCGATCCGAAGTGGTAGTGGATCTGGCTGAGCGGAACTCCCGCGGCAACGGCGATCTTCCGGGTCGACAACCCGGAGTACCCCGAGTCGAGCAGCGCCTGTTTGGCAGCCTCGAGGATGCTCGCTCTGGTCTTGGGTTCGACGGTCACGCTACGCTCCCGAAATTGGTTCGGTCGATCGACCGATCATGCCAGATACCCTCCGGATCTGTCAACCCCCTATTCCCGAGTGGAGTGACGGTTTCACCGAGGAAGGCCATCGGGGCCACCACTTGCGGCAGCCACCTCCTTCGGCGAGGCAGGTCAGCCGGTCACACGGTCATCCCGTTGATGGAGAGGTCGACGACAGCGGAGATGACCTCTTCTTCGCTGGGCATCTCGACAAGTGGGTCGGTCTGGAGACGTTTGGTCAAGAGCAGGTTCACCGCACCGTGGGCGGCAGCCCAGACCGCCACCGCGGTGGACAGGGGGGGAAGGTTGGATCTCAGCTCCCCGGTGGCCACCCCCTCCTCGATGAGGCGCACCACCACTTCCAGGCAACGTCGCCCTGGGTCGTCTGCTGCAACCTCAGGGTCGATGGTGTCGGGGATGTCGGTGCCGAACAAAGTCATGTACTGACCCGGTTGGCCCAAACCGAACCGGAGGTAGGCCTCACCGCAGCGCCGCATGCGCTCGACGACGGTGCCCGATCCCGCAGCAGCGGCCTCGAGACGTGTGGCCAGCTCGACCAGGTTTCTCCGGCAGCACTCGTAGAAGAGGACGTCCTTGTCGGCGAAGTGGATGTAGATGGAAGGGACGGACACCCCTACCCGCTCCGCCACCGCTCGCATGGTGACCGCCTCCTTGGCGCCGAGCTCTTCGAGCAACCCCTCGGTGGCGTTGAGGATCTCGTCCCGGAGCAACTCGCCTTCCCCCTTGCGCGCTCGCGACCGCCCGGGAGACTCCCGGGTTGCGGACGAACGGGGCACGGTGAGGGGATCGGTCATGTCATGTGGAGGCGGCCTCAGGTTCGAGGATAGGAGGCGTCCCGCCCAGATGGGCCGACTCGGAAAAGCCGAAGCGACGATGGATCGCCGCCATCCACCTTGGAGCCCACCAGTTGGCGTTGCCGGCCAGACGCATGAAGGCGGGGACGAGTGTGGCCCGGATCAGGAAGGCGTCGACCAGCACCGCCAGGGTCATGCCGACACCGAACATCTTGATCATGGTGACACTGGAGGTGCCGAACGCCACGAACACCACGGCGATGAGGACCGCGGCTGCGGTGACGATGCGACCGGTCCTCTCCAGGCCACCTGCCACCGATCGGATGTTGTCGGCCCCGGCGTCGTGCTCCTCCT
>CAZZIG010000079.1:0-7396 GCA_964653975.1 uncultured Acidimicrobiaceae bacterium | reverse complement strand
GGACCCGGTCAGGGTGTCACGGTAGGCGGCCGCGGTGATTGCGAACCCGTTGGGGACGTTGACACCGAGCGGGTTCAGCTCACGGAACAACTCGCCGAGGGAGGCATTCTTCCCTCCCACCTCGGCGACATCGGCCACACCCAGGTCGCCGAACCACCTCACGTAGACCGGCCCGGACTGCATGCGAACCTCTCTTCGTCGCTATCTCCGAGCATCGCCGAGAGGCTGCGAGCCGTGAAGGGCACAAAGTCACAATCGCCTCTGCCGTCCTTGCCCAATATGCCCAAGTCGGGACCGATGACAGGCATTTCGCCCCTAGGCAGGGGGTGGGCTTCGCCGGAGAGTTGTAAGCGCCATGGAAACTCCATACCCACCGATCGAGAAGACAGGCCCGTTTCGCCTGGCCCCCAACCTGCCGAACTACGTTCGGGGCCGAGCGGAATTCACCTGGGATGAGGCGGAGTCGTACCTTTCCGGGTTGCCCAGCGGGAAGATGAACATCGCCCATGAGGCAATCGACCGTCACGTCGACGGCGACACCGGACACCGTGTCGCCATCCGCTGGTTGGGTCGCCACGGTGACGTCGAGGACTACACCTATGCCGAACTCGCCGAGGCCACCTCCAGGTTCGCCTCAGGCTTGCGGAAGCTTGGGGTGGGCAAGGGCGACCGTGTCTTCACCCTGTCCTCGCGCATCCCCGAGCTATACATCGCCACTCTGGGGGCCCTGAAGAACGGAAGTGTGGCCGCACCTTTGTTCTCGGCGTTCGGCCCGGAGCCGATCCAGACCCGGCTCACCATGGGTGAGGGACGGGTCCTGGTGACCACCGAGACCCTGTACAAGCGGAAGGTGGCGGCGATTCGGGACCAGATGCCCTGGCTGGAGCACATCATCGTCGTCGGAGGAGCGATCGAGGGCACCATCTCATTCGATGCCTTGCTGAAGAGCGGGGATCCCGACTTCCCCGCCGAGCCCATGGACGGCGAGGACATGGCGCTGCTCCATTTCACCAGCGGAACCACCGGGGCGCCCAAAGGAGCGGTCCATGTCCACCGCGCCGTCCTCCACCACTACGTGTCGGCCCTCTTTGCCCTCGACCTGCATCCGGAGGACATCTACTGGTGCACCGCCGATCCAGGGTGGGTTACGGGAACCTCGTACGGGATAATCGCACCCCTGATCCATGGGGTGACCTCCATCGTCGACGAGGGTGAGTTCGACGCCGAACGGTGGTACCAGACCATCGAAAAGCAGAATGTCAGTGTCTGGTACACCGCACCCACCGCGGTGCGGATGATGATGAAGGCGGGGCGGGAGTTGGCTCAGGAATCCGATCTCTCCTCGCTTCGTTTCGTGGCCAGCGTCGGCGAGCCGCTCAACCCCGAGGCCGTGATCTGGGGGCTCGACGCCCTCGGGCTGCCCATCCACGACAACTGGTGGCAGACCGAGACCGGCGGGATCATGGTGGCCAACTATGCCGCCGAGGAGATCCGGCCCGGGTCGATGGGACGTCCCCTCCCCGGTGTCGAAGCCACCATCCTCCGGCGCACGGAGACCGGGTCGATCCGGCTCAACCCCGACGGGACCGCCGAGGAGGAATCTGCGCCTCTGACGGAGGGAGAGCTCGCCTTGCGGCCCGGATGGCCGTCGATGTTCCGGGGCTATCTCGGCATGGAAGAGCGATACGAGAAGAGCTTCGTGGGAGGGTGGTACCGGACCGGGGACCTGGCGGAGAGGGACGAGGACGGTTACTTCTGGTTTGTGGGCCGCGGCGACGACGTGATCAAGTCGGCGGGCCATCTCATCGGCCCATTCGAGGTTGAGTCGGCGATGATGGAGCATCCTGCTGTCGCCGAGGCCGGGGTGATCGGAAAGCCCGACGAGGTTGCCGGCGAGGTGGTCAAGGCGTTTGTCTCCCTCAATCCCGGCTTCACCTGGTCCGAGGAGCTGGCCAAGGAGCTGCTGGGCTGGGGCCGGGTCAAGCTGGGTGCTTCCGTCGCCCCCCGCGAGATCGACTTTGAGCCCGACCTGCCGCACACCCGATCGGGAAAGATCATGAGACGGTTGCTCAAGGCCTGGGAGCTGGGGCTCCCCACCGGTGACCTCTCCACTCTGGAAGGACAGGAGACAGAATGACCGACTCCCACCATCTCGACCTCCTCCGGCAGATGTTGCGGATAAGGCGGTTCGAAGAGAGATGCGCTCAGCTCTATCAGGCTGAGAAGATCCGGGGTTTCCTCCATCTCTACATCGGCGAGGAGGGAGTCGCCGTCGGTGTCATCGGCTCCCTCCTTCCCGACGATGCAGTGGTCGCCACCTATCGGGAGCACGGCCATGCCCTGGCGCGGGGCATGGACCCAGGAGCGGTGATGGCCGAGATGTACGGCAAGATGGAAGGCTGTAGCCGGGGGCGGGGCGGCTCGATGCACCTGTTCGACGCGTCGAGACGTTTCTACGGGGGGAATGCGATCGTGGGCGGGGGTCTCCCCCTGGCCGTTGGCCTGGCTCTGGCCGACCGTCTCCGCGATCGGCCTCGGGTCACCGCAGTCTTCTTCGGGGAGGGGGCGGTGGCCGAGGGCGAGTTTCA
This sequence comes from uncultured Acidimicrobiaceae bacterium, assembly GCA_964653975.1. Taxonomy (GTDB): domain Bacteria; phylum Actinomycetota; class Acidimicrobiia; order Spongiisociales; family ZC4RG35; genus JANQRA01. The sequence continues at coordinate 4,808 of CAZZIG010000079.1, read as the reverse complement.
CGAGTCGATGAATCTGGCCGCATTGTGGAATCTCCCGGTCCTGTTCTGCTGTGAGAACAACCTCTATGCCATGGGGACCGCCCTGGAGCGCTCCGAATCCCAGACCCAGCTCACCCTGAAAGCGGCCAGCTACGAGATGCCGGCATGGGAGGTGGACGGGATGGATGTCCTCGCCGTCGAGGGCGCAGCCCGCAAGGCAATCGAGTCGGTTCGATCCGGTGGCGGCCCCCACTTCCTCGAGTTGCGCACCTTCCGATTTCGGGCCCACTCCATGTTCGACCCCGAGCTGTATCGGTCCAAGGAGGAGGTCGAGGTCTGGAAGGAGAGGGATCCGATCGAGCTGTTCAAGAGGCGGCTCATCACCGACGGTGGCCTCACCGAAGACGACCTGGCCGCATTGGAGAGCGATGTCGCCGAGGAAATCGAGGCCGCGGTGGCATTCGCCGAAGCCGGCACCTGGGAGCCGGTCGAAGAGTTGACCAGATTCGTGTACTCGGAGGTAGTCCCCTCATGACCAGTCTCGCCACGCCAACCAGGACCATCACCTACCGGGAGGCAATGCGCGAGGCGATGAGCGACGCAATGCGCAACGACCCTCGGGTGTTTCTCATGGGCGAGGACGTCGGCCGCTACGGCGGTTGTTACGCGGTGTCCAAGGGCATGCTCGAGGAGTTCGGTCCGGACCGGATCCGGGACACGCCGCTCTCGGAGGCGGCGTTCGTGGGTGCGGGGATCGGAGCGGCCCTCGCCGGCCTGCGTCCGATCGTCGAGGTGATGACGGTCAACTTCTCCCTGCTCGCCCTGGATCAGATAGTGAACACCGCGGCTCTCTACTCGCACATGTCGGGAGGGCAATTCAACGTCCCCATCGTCATCCGCATGACCACCGGCGCCGGGCGCCAGCTGGGGGCCCAGCACTCCCATTCCCTGGAGGTCTGGTACGCCCACGTCCCCGGGCTGAAGGTGGTGACCCCGGCCACGGTCGAGGACGCTCGGTGGATGCTTCCCACCGCACTCGAGGATCCGGATCCGGTGATCATCTTCGAGCATGCCGGTCTCTACAACTCCGAAGGTGACCTCCCCGAGCACGGAGCCCCGGTCGACCTGGACCGAGCCGTAGTGCGACGCCCCGGGTCCGACGTCGGCCTGATCACCTACGGGGGGAGTCTCCCCAAGGCGCTGGCCGCTGCCACCGAACTCGCCGAGGAGGGCATCTCCGCACAGGTGCTCGATCTCAGGTCACTTCGCCCCCTCGACACCGAGGCAATCCTGACCACCGCGTCGTCGACCCATCGCATCGTGATCGTCGACGAAGGCTGGAAGACGGCCGGGATCTCCGCCGAAATCGCCGCATCCATCGCCGAGGGAGCGATCTGGGAGCTGGATGCCCCCATCCGCCGGGTGTGCTCCGTGGAAGTGCCTATCCCTTACGCCCGGCATATGGAGGAGGCAGCCCTCCCCCAGACGGCCGGGATAGTGGCCGCGGCGCGAGACCTGGTCGGTCGATGATCGACTTTCTCCTTCCCTCGCTCGGTGCCGACATGGACCGGGCCAAGCTGAACTTGTGGCTGGTCGGGCCTGGTGATCCCGTGCATAAGGGCCAGATCATCGCGGAGGTGGAGACGGAGAAGGCCGTGCTCGAGGTGGAATGCTGGGACGAGGGAGTGATCGAGGAGCTTCTGGTACAGCCGGGGCCGGAGTGGCTGTCGGTCGGTACCCCCATTGCCCGGATCCGAGCCGTGGAGTCGGCCGACACGCCCGGGCCGGTCGAGACTCCGACGAGCCCGGCGCAGAAGCCGCTGCCGGCCCGGCCTCCGGCTGGTCGCCCGGAGCCTGCGCCACCGATCCGGCACCTGGCCCATGAGCTCGACGTGGATCTGTCCACCCTGCAGGGGACGGGCGAGGGCGGCACGATCACACGTAGCGACGTGCGCGCCGCCGCTGCGCCTGCCGGTGAGCCTCCGACTGCCATCCCGATCAGCAGGGGCGAGCGGGTCAAGGCATCACCGCGCGCCCGGTTCCTGGCCGATCGCCTCGGGCTCGATCTGAGCGAAGTGGCCGCCACCGGGCTCGGCGGAATGGTCACCGCAGCCGATGTCGAGGCTCAGCCCGTGCCCGCCCCGGAGCCTGATGACAAGGTCGCGGCGATGCGTCGAGCCATCGCCCGCTCCATGGCCCATTCCAAGCGGGAGATACCCCACTACTACCTGGCGACCCACATCGACCTCGATGAGGCACTGCGCTGGCTCGAGATCCAGAACGCGGAACGGTCGGTTGCGGAGCGGATCCTCCCCGCAGCCCTGCTCCTCAAGGCCACCGCGCTCGGGCTGCGGGAGATACCCGACCTGAACGGGCACTGGATCGACGACAGCTTCAGACCCTCATCTTCGATCCACCTCGGAGTCGCTGTATCCATCAGGGAAGGCGGGCTGGTGGCACCAGCCATTCACGATGCCGATCAACTGGATCTGGGCGAGATGATGGCCCGGCTTCGCGACCTGGTGAACCGGGCGAGATCCTGGAGACTGCGCAGCTCAGAGATGTCCGATCCCACGATGACGGTCACCAATCTCGGGGACCGGGGCGTGGAGACCGCATTTCCGGTGATCATCCCGCCTCAGGTGGCAATGGTCGGTTTGGGCAAGGTGGTTGACACAGTGGTCGCCGTGGACGGGTCGCCCGTGGTCCACCCCGTGATCCACGCCACCCTCTCTGCGGATCATCGAGTCACCGACGGCCACCGGGGAGGGCTCTTTCTCACAACCATCGACCGACTACTACAGGAGCCGCAGTCACTATGACACCGGAACAGGCAAGAAAGGTCATCTTCGAGGTCCTCGCCGACATCGCACCCGAGGTCGACCAGTCGACGGTCGACGACCATCACGACTTGACCGAACAACTCGACCTCGACTCGATGGACTATCTCAACTGGATGGTCGGCATCAACGAGGAAACCGGCGTCGACATCCCCCAGCGCGACGTATCCGAGTTCCTCACCATCGCCGGCGCAGTCGCATACCTGGTCGCCCACAGCCCGGAACCGGCCGGGGCGAGCACCGGGAGCCTTGGGGGCCCGGCAGAGGGCTAGGCGCGGTCAAGGGTCGAGTCGGGGAGCCCGCCCCCGCGCCGGCTCCGGCATGGACGAACCACGTTCGATTCGCGGAGACCTCGCGTAGGGTTTGCGCGGACGACCTAGCCGCTCACCGAAAGTCGAGGCGCATCAGCACGCGAGGGAAACCGTCGAGGACCGAGTCGGTATCGGCCACTTTGGCGAATCCGGCTCGCTCGAATAGCGCCCGCGTTCCTACGTATCCCATCGTCAGGTCCACACGCTCGCCGCGGTTGTCCACGGGATAACCCTCGATCGCCGGGGCGCGGTAGGAGCGGGCAAGGTCCACCGCCCCGGCAAGAAGCGCGTGGGCGATGCCCCGTCCCCGGTTGCCGGCCCGTGTCCGGAAGCACCACACGGTCCACACCGGCAGGTCGTCGACGTGGGGGATCTTGCTGTTCCTGCGAGCAAAGCTGTTCAGGTCGGCGCGGGGGGCAACGCCGGCCCAGCCGACCGGTGTGCCCTCGTCGTAGGCCAGCACGCCTGGTGGTGGGTCGCGGCGGCAGAGCTCTGCGACGAGCTCGCCTCGCTTTGGTCCCCGCAGCTCACGATTCAGCCGTGACGGGATGCGGTAAGACAGACACCAGCACACGTTGGCGTCAGGTCGCTTGGGACCGATCACCTGGCTGACGTCTTCGAAGACGTCAGCGGGTCGGACGTCGAAACCCATGACGAGATGATCGCATGCCGGAGCCACAACTTCGCCACTCCGGACCCAGTAGAGCTGCCCGGGGACCGACGAACGCCCTCGCAAGATCGAGGTCCCATCGCCGTGCACGATGGACTGCGAAGCGGCGTCGATTCAACCACTGGGAGCCGAGCGGGGCGTCTGATATGCCGAGGCCGAACTGATGATGCCGGTTCCACCGAGGAACAATGTGCGGAGGCGGTTCCAGGTGTGCGGCTGGGGCCCTGCCGACGGTGCGATCAGATGAGATCGAACTCGTTGGGGTGGGGGCCTAGACGCCGACCCACATTCAGCTCGGTGAAGGTCTCCATGTCGGTTTCGTCGAGCTGGAAGTCGAAGATAGAGATGTTCTCTTGAATCCGGTGCGGAGTGACCGACTTGGGGATGACCACGTTGCCCACCTGGATGTGCCAGCGAAGGACGACTTGAGCCGGGGTGCGTCCCTTCTTCTCCGCAATCTCGACGACTCGGGCATCATCGAGCAAACCTCGGTTCTGGCCCAGAGGACCCCAGGACTCGGTCAAGATCCCTTGTGACTCGTGATACGCCCGCAGTTCCTCTTGCGGGAACTCCGGATGCAGCTCGATCTGGTTCAGGGCGGGGGTGATGTCGGTCTCGTTGGCGAGCCGCTCGAGGTGCTCGATCTCGAAGTTGGAAACGCCGATCGAACGCACCCGGCCATCGGCCAGGAGCTGTTCGAAGGCCCGCCAGGTCTCGACATACTGATCGAACATGGGGAGGGGCCAGTGGATCAGGAAGAGATCGAGGACCTCGATGCCCAGCCGGTCGATGCTGGCGTCGAAGGCGGCCAGCGCCCGATCGTATCCGTGCTGACCGTTGACCAGTTTGGTGGTGATGAAGATCTCGTCGCGCGGCACGTCTGTCTGAGCGATGGCATCACCAACACCCTTCTCGTTTCGGTATCCCTGAGCGGTGTCGATCAGCCGATAGCCTGCTTCGAGCGCGGTGGTGACGGCCGTGGCGGTCTCGTCGGGTGGGACGAGAAAC
>CAZZIG010000078.1:0-15602 GCA_964653975.1 uncultured Acidimicrobiaceae bacterium | reverse complement strand
GGTTGCGGCTGAACACCCCCATGTCGAGCACCAGACCGGTGTGGGGCATTCTCACCCTCACCGGGTCTGCATCGTGGTGGTGGCCCGCCTCCACCTCCTGGATCAGCTTGGTCAGGCAATAGGCGGCGATGTGACAGTTCTTGAACTGGTTGCCGCTGGTCCCGATCGCCACGTAGAACCCGGGGAGGTCGGTCTTGTCATAGATGGGGATCCAGTCGTCGCTGACGTCGTAGAGGTCGACCACGCCCTTCTTCTCGCCCGGCACGCCCAGCGAGGGCATCCGTCGGGCGAGCCGCAGAACCTGGGCCTTCCACTGGTCGTCGGTGATCGCCCGCTCGAACTCGTCGGGGTCCTCCACCCAGATCTGGGGGTCGCAGTCCGGGTCCTGGCTCCCCACCAGGATGTGATTGCCGACTTCGGGCCGGAAGTAGGTGCCGAGATCGTCGTCACCCACGAGCATGCCCTCCTTCTCGAAGTCGATGCCTTCGGGCGAGGGGACGTGGTGCACCTCGTGGCGGAGGGCGCGGGTCTTGATGTTCATCGAGTCGGCGACACCAGCCATCTCGTTGATCACGAACGAATGGGGCCCGGCCACGTTGACCACTATCGGGGCGTCGATCTCGGTGCCGTCTTCCAGGGTGACCCCCGCAACCCGGCCGTCGACGACCCTGATGTCGACGACTTCGGTGCTGAACATGAACTCCCCGCCCTTGGCCTCCGCGGCCCGTTGCAGGTTGTGTGTCGCCAGTTGGGGGTCGGTGATGTAGCCCGCGATCGGGGTGTGGACCGCACTGGTGATCTCGGCAGCCGGGTCTTCCCAGAAGGCGTCTTCGTCGGGTCGTTTCGGCGGGGCGTAGCTGCCGGTGTCGAGGTAGGAGACCTTGTCGGCCATCTCGTTGACGTCCCAGGTCTCGTATTCGATCCCGATCTCGTCGAAGAGGGGAAGGACCTTCTTCTCGTAGCGCTCGTTGTCGCCGACGTAGACCGCGCCGCACTGGACGAAACCGGCGACACCCCTCTCGTCGTCCACCTCGAGGTAATCGGCCCAGTCCTTCCAGAAGTGGAAACCCTCGTATGCCATGGCGACGCCTGGCCAGGTCGAGTAGTGGCATCTGACGATGGCGCAGGAGTTGGCGGTCGATCCGTAACCGGCTGCGGGCAGCTTGTCGATGTTGAGGGTGCGATAGCCCGCCTTCGACATCTCGAACCCGAGGTTGGCCCCGATAATCCCCGCGCCGATGATGATCGCGTCGTACTGCCGTCTCTCACTCATAGGCGACCAGCATATCCCAGATTCCGGGCGCACCAGATGGCGCGTTTTCGCCCCATCTGATGGGCGAGAGGTGACGGTGGGGGCCGGAGAGAACTGGAGGTACTAGCGTGCCGACCTCGTCTCAGAGGCTCGATATGTCCACCAAGTACTCAGCATGGAACCTGTTCCGGCAAGGTCTCTCCCGCCGGCCCTGGCCGAAGGTCTGGGAACATCATGACCTGGGCTCGTCTTACGACGTCGTCATCGTCGGCGGTGGGGTTCACGGGCTGGCCACGGCCTATTACCTGGCGCGGAACCACGGCATCACAAACGTCGCTGTGTTGGAGAAGAGCTACATCGGGAGCGGTGGCTCGGGTCGCAACACTGCGATCATCCGCTCCAACTATCTGACTCCCGAAGGCTCCAGGTTCTACGACCGATCGGTGAAGCTGTACGAGGGTCTGGCGGAGGACTTGAACTTCAACGTCATGTTCGAACAGCGCGGCCACATGACCCTCGCCCACTCCGATGCCTCGCTGCGCACCATGAGATGGCGCGCCGAGGTGAACAAGCTGGAGGGGATCGACTCCTCGGTCATCAGCCCGGATGCGATCAAGGAGTTGGCGCCTTTCCTCGACGTCACCGACCACCCCCGCTACCCCATCGTGGGCGCCCTCTGGCACCCGCCTGGCGGGATCATCCGCCACGATGCGGTCGTCTGGGGGTATGCGCGGGCGGCAAACGCTTTGGGGGCCCACATCCACCAGGACACCGAACTGGTGGACATCGAGGTCAGCGATGGAAAGGTGACCGGAGTCAAGACGAGCCGGGGCCCGATCAGCACCGGGACCGTCATCAACTGCACCGCGGGGTGGGCATCGCTGATCTCCGACATGGCCGGAGTGGAGTTGCCGATCGTCACGAGACCCCTCCAAGCAGCCGTGACCGAGCCGGTGAAACAGTTCCTGCATCCCGTGATCGTCTCCGGCAGCCTCCACACCTATGTGAGCCAGACCGCGCGCGGTGAGCTGGTGTTCGGGGCCAGCGTCGACCCGTTCGCCAGCTATTCGACGCGGGGCTCTCTCGAATTCACCACGGGGCTCGCCACCCATGTCCTCGAGTTGATGCCCGCGATCGCCAACATGCGGCTGCTGCGCCAGTGGGCCGGGCTGTGTGACATGACCCCCGACTTCGGGCCGATCATCGGCCCGACCCAGGTGGACGGTTTCTACGTCGACGTCGGGTGGGGAACGTACGGGTTCAAGGCGGGGCCGGTCGCAGGTGAGTCGGTCGCCGAGATGATCGCCAACGGGCGCCCCGGGGAGCTGATCTCCCCATTCGGGCTGGACCGTTTCGAAGCGGGGACGCTTACCGCCGAGAAGGGTGCGGCGGCGGTGGGACATTGAAGGGCCGCCGATGCTCGTGATCATCTGCCCCAACTGCGGCCCGAGGAACAGCGACGAGTTCGTCTACCAGGGTGAGCTGCGTCGGCGCCCCGACGTCGGTGGGACCGACGAATCCGAATGGCGCCGGTACCTCTACATGCGATCCAACAAGGCCGGCTGGGTGTCGGAGCGATGGTTCCACGTCTCGGGATGCCGGCGGTTCCTGATGCTGGAACGACACACCGAGAGCAACGAGATCCGTGACGTGGAGACGGTCGGAGGCGAGCAGGCGTGAGTGCTCATCGCATCGGACCCCAGGATGGCGAGGTGATCGACCGTTCCCGGGGGGTCGGTTTCGAATGGAACGGTCAGGGCTACCGGGGGTACCGGGGCGACACCATCGCCTCGGCTCTGGCTGCGTCGGGGGTGCGGATCTTCTCCCGCAGCTACAAGTACCACCGGCCTCGGGGAATCCTCACCGCCACCTATCACGATCCCAACTTGATGGTCCAGGTCGGCGACGACCCGAACGTGCGCGCCGGGCACCGTCGCATCGAGGAGGGCATGACGATAGGTCCCCAGAACGCCTGGCCGTCCCTCGACTTCGACCTCAAGGCTTCGAACCGCCTCGCCGGCAGGTTCCTCTCCCCCGGCTTCTACTACAAGACCTTCATGGCCCCGCGTCCGCTGTGGCCGGCCTACCAGAAGGTGTTGAGCCGCTTCGCCAATGGCGGAGTCGTCGACCCCCACACCGAGCCCGGCCGATTCGACCATCGACACGCCCACCCCGATGTCCTGGTCGCAGGTGGGGGCCCTGCCGGGATGGCCGCGGCCATCGCGGCAGCAGAGGCGGGGGCATCGGTGATCCTGGTTGAAGAAGAAGCGACGCTCGGGGGCCACCTCCGCTACGACGGCCTCGCAACTTCGGCCGCGCTCGCCGACCTGGTCGAGAGAGTCGAGTCGACCGAGGGGATCGAAGTGATGACCGACGCCGTGGTCACCGGGCGCTACGACCACAACTGGGTTGCCGTCGTGCAGCGCGATGTCCCCGGGGTGACCGAACGTCTGGTGAAGGCTCGTGCCAAGTGCCTCGTGGTGGCGGTGGGCACCCTCGAGCGCCCCTACGTCTTCGAGGGCAACGACCTCCCTGGGGTGATGCTGTCGACCGCGGTGCGCCGGCTGATCAACCTATATGCGGTTCGGCCCGGCGAGCGGGCCGTGGTCCTCACTGCCAACCCGTCGGGCGACGCCGCGGTGGCCGACCTCGAGCGCGCCGGGGTGGAGATCTCCACGGTCATCGACGCCCGCCGCGGAGGGAGTGTCCTAGCGGCCTCTGGCAGCAAGGGGGTCACCTCGGTCCTCGACTCGCGAGGGAATCGGGCCACAGCCGATCTGTTGGTGACGGCGACGGGATGGACGTCACCCACCGCCCTGCTCAACATGGCCGGCGATCGACCCGTCTACGTCCCGCAGGCAGCGCGATACGTGCCGAACGAGTTGCCCGAGGAAGTCCTGGCGACCGGTGGGATCGTCGGCGACGGCAGCACCGAGGAGCTCATCGACCACGGCACGGCCACGGGCGCGGAGGCAGCGCGACGGGCCCTGATGGTGAGAGCTCTCTGGCAGAACACCAAGCCCGCCGGGCAATCGGTCAAGATCCGAAAGACCAAGCCGGTGAACATACCGGCGCTGAGACATGATCCGCATCCGGCGATGTTCCGGTCGTCGACCCACGGTTTCGTCGACTTCTCCGAGGACGTCACTTCCAAAGACCTCATCGCCGCAGCGAAAGAGGGCTACGACTCGATGGAACTGGCCAAGCGATACACCACGGTGGGCATGGGGCCCGTCCAGGGCAAGCTCGAGGCGGTGAACGCACTGGCGATCCATGGACAGGCCACCGACGCCACGCTCATGGAGTCGTCGACGACGACATGGCGGCCACCGTACGCGCCGATCCGGCTCGGGACCCTGGCCGGACGAAAGTACGAGCCCGTCCGTTACTCGACCATCCAGCCATGGCACGAAGCGAATGGAGCAGTGCCGCTGGTGGCCGGGCAATGGATTCGCCCCGAGCACTACAGCGACCCGGCAGCGGAGGTCAAGGCGGTTCGGGAAGGAGTCGGGATCATCGACGTCAGCCCGATCGGCAAGATCGATCTGAGAGGCGCGGACGTCCCCAAGCTCCTCGAGCTGGTTTATGTGAACAAGTGGTCCAAGCTCGACATTGGCAAGGTCCGCTACGGGATCATGGTCGCCGAAGATGGGGTCATCCTCGACGACGGCGTGACCGGTCGGCTCGCCGACTCCCACTACATGATGTCCACTACCTCGGGGGGGGCCGGCACCGTGTGGAACTGGCTCGACGAGTGGCTGCAGACGGGCCATCCGGACTGGGATGTGCACATGACCGCGGTGACCGACGGCTACGCCAGCATCAACGTCGCAGGACCGAGGTCGCGGGAGTTGCTGGGGCGGCTGACCGACCTGGACCTCGATCGGGAGGCGTTCCCCTACATGGAGGTCCGGACCGGCAGCGTGGCTGGTGTCACCGACTGTTTTCTGTGGCGAATCGGGTTCACCGGCGAGCTGTCGTTCGAGATCCACATCCCCTCGACGCACGGCCTGGAGGTCTGGGAGGCCCTCCTGCAGACCGGCGCCGATCTCGGGGTGCGCCCCTTCGGCGTGGAGGCGCAACGCATCCTCCGTCTCGAGAAAGGCCATTTCATCGTGGGTCAGGACACCGACGGTCTCTCCCAGGCCTTCGGCTTCGGCATCGATCGCACCATCAGGCTCGACAAGGCGGACTTCGCCGGGAAGCCGGAGCTGGCCTGGCAGGCAGAGCGCGGTGACCACCCGCATCTGGTCGCAATCCAGACCGAGGACCCCGATTTGGTCCCACTGGAGGCCTGCCAGATCGTCGACGACGACGGCGTCATCCGGGGTCGGATCACCTCGAGCCGGAGGTCACCGACTCTGGGACGCTCGATCTGTCTCGGGCAGGTCGACTGGGAGATCGGTCAGAGCGGCCGGGGCATCCTGGTCCAATTGCCCAACGGGAAACGTGCTCGGGCCCGGGTCCTCGACACCCACGCTCACTTCGATCCTGAAGGAGCCCGGGTCCGTGGCTGAGCTGTCACTGGTCGATCTCTCCCCGACACCGAAATGGCGGGTGTTCACCGGTCACGACTCGGTGCTGCCGGGTACCTCCTCGGGGTCGGACGACGACCTGGTGTGGTCGGTGTCGCCAGGTGAGTGGACGGTGCTGGGCCGTCGCCCCGACGACGCTGTCGACCTGACCCATGTGCGATCGATGTTCCGTCTCACAGGAGCCGGCGCGGCCGGGTTGCTCAGCCGGGTGTGCCCTCTGGATCTCGATGACGCCATGTTCCCGGACGGGGCAGCCGCTCGGTCGCCCTTCGCCGGCGTGGCGACCGAGATCGTCCGTGACGACCATGGCGACACCCCCTCTTACCTGCTGCTCCCATCCCGGTCATTCAGCGTCTATGTGCGCGAGGTGATCCTCGATGCCGGAGCGGAGTTCGGGCTCAGCGCCTAAGGAGCGCAGGCCCGAACGAGCTCGCCGAGAGATTCGATCGTGTTCTCCGCGGGGATCGCCCGGATCACGGATAGGTCGAGCACTTCCTCCTCGTGCTCGATCCCGGCGAGCAGTTCTGCGCGGTCGCGGCCGGTCACCACGGTGTCGGCTGCCGTCAGCCCATGGCGTTCGAACACTTCCCTGTAGCGGGGGATCGCTCCGTAGGCATCGGCTCGCTCCGTCACCGCAGCTCTCGCCTGTGGCATGAGGGCACAGCGAACGAACGAGATGACCATCGGGGTCTCCCGTCCTGCGGCGCGCGCGGCCTCGTTGAGGATCCCCCGGGCACGCTCCACCTCAGCAGAGAAGAACCACGTCAAGATCACGGCGTCGGACGCTTCGGCGGCGAGTGCCATCATCCTCGGCCCCACCGCACCGGTCGCGACCCTCACCTCCAATTCGTCACGGAAGGTGTGGACTGCCTGACGTACCTCGTCGAGGGCACCGGATGACCGGTTCGATCCGACGCCCAACCACAATCTCCCCTGGTCGAAGCCACGACCCCTGACCTGGTCGACCAGCTCGTCGGCCGAGATCTCGGTCAGTGGGAAGACACCGACGCCCACGTCGAGGTCGATGCGCTCGAGTGCCCCTTCGATGATGTCGAGGGCGGCTTCGTGTGGGCTCCCGTTGACCCAGAACGAGCCGTATCCGGCTTGCTCCACGAGACCTGCAACCTCGAGGGCCACATCCAGGGGAACACTTGCGTCGATTCCGAATCCTCGTCTCATCGCAGCAACGATACGGAAAGCGGGCAGGGTCGGGCACTGTTAGGTTGCCCGCGACCCGACGTTGAGATTGGTGGAAATGGAAGAGACCCAGGGACGGCGCAGAGGCCGGCAACGACGAGAGGAGCGCGCTGGAGGCCCGGTGGCGCCCGACCAACCACCCTGGAGACAATCCGTCCGGCAGTTCGCACCGGTGGATCTCGTGGACGGGGACAAGATCGAGGCGATCCATCAGACTTCCTTGCAGATCCTCTCCGAGATCGGCATGGATTTCCTCAACCCGGAGGCTCGACGGCTGCTCGCCGAGGCGGGAGCCAGGGTCGACCCCGACTCCGAACGGGTCCGTTTCGAACCTGAGTTCATCGAGGAGAAGATCTCGACCGCTCCTTCCGAGTTCACCATTCACGCCCGCAACCCCGAGCGGAACATCCAGATGGGTGGCGACTGGGTGGCCTTCACCGCGGTCTCGAGCCCACCCAACGTGAGTGACGAGGCCGGAGGGCGACGGGTGGGCAACCGCGAGGACTTTCAGAACTTGCTACGTCTCGGCCATACGCTCAACCCGGTTCATCTCTGGGGTGGCTATCCGGTGGAACCGGTCGACATCCACCCTTCGGTGCGTCATCTGGACGGTCTGTTCGACATGCTGACCCTCTCCGACCGGGCCATCCACGGCTACAGCCTCGGAGCACAACGCAACCTCGACGCCATCGAGATGATAAAGATCGCACGTCAGGTCGACGACGCCACTCTGGAGAGAGAGCCCTCGATCCTCAGCGTGATCAACGCCAGTTCCCCGCTCCGCTACGACGACCCGATGCTGCAAGGGATCATCGAGTTCTCGTCCCGGAACCAGGTCATCATCATCACACCGTTCACACTCGCCGGCGCCATGGCCCCCGTGACCGTCGCCGGAGCGCTGGCCCAGCACAACGCCGAGGCTCTGGCCGGGATCGCCTTCACCCAAGTCGTGCGTCCCGGGTCTCCGGTCATCTACGGGGGATTCACCTCGAACGTGGACATGCAGAGTGGCGCCCCCGCCTTTGGAACACCCGAGTTCATGCAGACGGCGATGATCACCGGTCAGCTCACCCGTCGCTACGGGATCCCCTACCGGTCGTCTGGGGTCAATGCCGCCAACGCCCTCGACGCACAGGCCGCGTACGAGTCGGTCTTCTCCCTCTGGGGAGCGATCATGGGCGGCGCCCACATGCTGATCCATGCGGTCGGCTGGATGGAGGGAGGTCTGCGAGCCTCGTTCGAGAAGATGATCCTCGACGCCGACCTCTGCGCCATGGTGCAGCGTTTCCTCGACCCGATCGACTTCAGCGAGGAGGGCCTGGCCCTGGAAGCGGTGCGGGATGTCGGGCCCGGAGGCCACTTCTTCGGCACCCCCCACACCCTGGAGAGGTTCCGTGATGCCTTCTACAAACCCCTGCTCTCGGACTGGCGCAACTATGAGACCTGGGAAGAGGCCGGGCGCCCCGAAGCCAAGGAGAAAATGGTCGAACTGGTCGATGTGTTCATGGCGTCGTACAAGGAGCCGCACATGGATCTCGACGTCAGGGCTGAACTCGAAGCGTTCGTGGAGAGACGCAAGTCCGAAGGTGGCGTCGAGACCGACTATTGATGTCCGGGTCTCCCACCTACGAGACGGCCAACACGAAGGTGTGGTTCCTCCGCACCGGCCCCGACTCGGGTGGCGAGGTGCATGAGCAGCGTGTCGAGTACCGGCCCAATTCACAGTTTCCCCCGTCCCACTTCCATCCGGCACAAGAGGAGCACTTCGAGATCGAGTCGGGTGAGATGCTCGTCGTCCTCGCCGGGGAGAAACACCTGCTCTCCGCCGGTGAGACCATTCACATTCCCGCCGGGCAACCACACAAGATGAGGAATCCGTCCGCCGACGTCGCGGCGGTCGTCCATTGGGAGACCCGACCGGCGTTGCGGACCACCGAGTTCAACGAGATCGGTTCCAGGTTGAGGGGCGGTCTCCTCGATCGGGCTCTCTTCGCCCACGAGTACCGGGACGTGTTCCGTCTTCCCGGATTCCAGGGTGTGTTGGTACCGCTGCTGGCGAAACTCGGGTCGCGGCTGGGGCGACGGCTCCCTTAGATCTGCTGTGGCCCGGCCACGTCTTCGGGGATGGGACGTGACAGACTTCGGGTCGCCTTCGGCTCGGTTTAGACAGGCTCAGCCGCGACGGCCGACGGGCGTAGCCAGTGCCAAACCCGCATCCCAACCCGGTGCCCGACCGCCCTCCGGTGGCTGCACCTCCGTCATGTCGTGGCCGGTATTGGCCAACAGCCACGCAACCACCGAATTGGAGTTCCACATCTCGGTGGATCCATCCAGACTTCTCCCCCACGTGTGAGCCGGGACCGACATGGTGAGGCTGAGAACGCGTCGCGCCAGGTCGGGATCGTCGCTCACCAGGCGACCTCCGCCCACCGCCTGGTCGGCGTCGGGTAGGTGACCGTCCCGCCAGCAACGCACCTCATACCGGAAGACCCGGGTGAAGCTCAACCACCTGGAGAACACCGGTCCTTGGACGACCACCCCCCGGGTAGCGCCATCGGCGTCGGGGCAGGGCCACATCGTCTCGACGATGTAGCTGCCCTCGGGCAGGAGCACCTCGAGCGCCGTGTGGTACAGATCGAGTGGTGACCGTCGCTCCCTCCTCGACGCCAGAGTCTCATAGACGCGCCCATTGAACCGAACGAACCCGGTGCCCCCGGCGCCGAGCGGCACCCAGTAGAGGTAGATGCCAGGATCTCGATTCTGTGACGTGGTGGTCTGGGGTTTCATCCCGGGTCTGATGATCGACCCGAGTGGTCGGCATGGTCAGAGGCTTTTGTCCCTAATGCCCCGGTGACCGGCAGAAACGAGGACCGCCAGGGAGACGGGACGGACGATCGGCGCTTCGAGCTCTGCTCAGAGACCGCTGTCGCGCGCAGTTCCGGTCAACTTGGCGAAGTCGAGACGGTAGAGGACACACGCGAACCCACGGTCTCCGTCAGACCAGGACTCCTCGGAGGGGGTGAAGCTGAACACCTCCAGGGAGGACTCGAGATAGTGCGTCCCCACATAGGAATCGAACGCCGATCCGCTGCAGACCTCGTAGGAGTGATCCCAGAGGGCGTCGTTGCCGGGAAAGCCACCACCCTCAGCGAAGACACCGGAGAGCGAAAGGACGGCGAACACTTCGTTGTCGTGAGGCTCGGAACAGGGCACTGCGGCCACCGCGACGACCACATCTTCGTCCCCCTCGGGATCATCGAAGCAGTCTCCGACCTGCATGGCCATGACGTCGAGGTCGCCGCCGCTCGTTATCTGACCTGTCTCGTCGCGACTCGCATCGTCGAGACGTGTGATGAGGAACCATCCACCAGCGACGAGGAACACCAGGCCCCACCTGATCACGTTGGCGGCGATCGCCGATCCAAGACGGGAGCGCCACGTGGGTGCCTCGGTGGGCGGCTCCACGGGATCTGCCGGAGTTGCCTTTTCGTATGACCGGGTCGTGGGCTCGGCGGCCGGCGCCGGCCGACCGGGCTCCGATGCTCGGCCCAGGGCCCCGGCATCCGGGGTGGGAGGTGTCGATCGGAGACGCTCTTTGGCCTCCCTGACCAGGTCTCCGCTGCTCTTGTTGCGGTCTGTCACCCCGGACACATCGGCATCGGTGTGCGAGATCTTGAAAGTGTCTGTTTCCCTGTCACAAATGACGTCCCGGGATCGTCAAATGAACGATGAGCAAGACCGACATTCACACGGGCGACAAGACCAAGGTGAACACGCTGATCGCAGATGCGACCACGGTCGTTGGTGCGGTCATCCTCCTGATGGGAGCTTGGGCGTTCGCATTCCCAGCAGGGTTCTTCGACGATTTCCCCGTCAGCGGCGCCGGCTGGGTCTCCGCCCTGGGCAGCTACAACGAGCATCTGATGCGTGACTTCGGGTCTGCCCAGGTCGGGCTGGGTCTCACCGCGGTGATGGTCGGAGTGCGCCGGAGCCGGGACGGGATCCTCGCCGCGCTCTCCGGGGTGGTGATCTACGGATTGCTCCATCTCGGATACCACGTCGGCACCTTCGGGATGTTCGACACACTCTCGGCGTTGTCGCAAGCGACCACCCTCGTAGCATTCATAGTGATCCCGCTGTTGTTGCTCTGGGGCCTGCACCGGAACCGCGGGTAGGGATCGAGTCAGGCCCGCATCGCCAGGCCATCGGGGTCGTAGGGCGACGGCTCGATCACAAGCGCGGGACGCTCCACACCGACGACATGTGTGGTCAACTCCGTGCCCACATCGCAGTGGTCCCGGTCGATGAGGGCCATGGCAAGGCTCTTGTCGACGACATGCCCGTATTCGCCGGAGGTCACATAGCCGACCCGTCGACCGTTCGCCCAAACCGGCTCGTACTCGGATCCATCGGCGTCGTCCGAGTCGATCTCCAGAGCGACCAGCATGCGCTCGGCATTGTCCTCGTCTCTCTCCTTGCGCGCCGCCTCGACGCCAATGAAGTCCTTGGACCAGTCGATCCAGCGGTCCATCCCGGTCATCGCAGGCGTGTACTCCTGACGGAACTCCTTGGACCAGATGCCAAAGCTCTTCTCCATCCGCAACGAGCCCATGGCGTTGAACCCGTACTCCACCGCACCGATCTCGCGGCCGGCGTCGAGGAGGATCCTGCGGAGGATATCCTGCTCGACGGCATGGCAGTGGATCTCGTAGCCGAGCTCACCGGTGACCGATATCCGACCCACCTTGGCCCGAATCAGCCCGATGTCCATCTCCTTGCAGGCCATGAAGGGCATGGCCTCGTTGGACACGTCGGCGTGGGCCACCAGCTCCATGAGCTGGCGTGACTTCGGTCCGCTGAGACCGAAGCCGACGACGGAGTCGGAGAGGTCGCGAACCGTCACCCCCTCCTCGAGATGCTGGTGGAACCAACGCATGTGCCATGCCCGGAGGTAATACGAGCCCATGATCCACCAGATCCCGTCTCCCCAGTTGAGCAGGGTCAGGTCGCCCTTCAGCCGACCGTCGTGACCCAACATCGGGGAGAGCCTGATCCGACCCGGCGACGGCAGCCTGACCGACATCATCCGGTCGAGCCACTTCGCCGCGTTGGGCCCGCTCACCTGGTACCTGGAGAAACCGGTGATGTCGATGATCCCGACCCCGGAGCGAACCTGACGGCACTCCTCGCCGACGATGTCGAAGGCATTCGAGCGCTTCAACGTCGGTATCTCCTCGAAACCCTCCTCGGCGAAGTAGATGGGCACCTCCAACCCGTACATCTCGCCCCAATAGGCGCCGTCGGCGGTCATCGCCTCGTACGCCGGTGGAGTGCGCAGCGGACGCGCCTCCCAGAGTTGCTCGTTTGGGTAGGTCATCACGAAACGCCGTGAGTAGAACTGACCCGTCTTCTCCCTGATGTACTCCCGGTTGGAGGCGTAGTCCCCGAATCGCGCCACGTCCATGGCAAACGGATCTTCCTCGGGCTCGCCTTCGATCATCCATTCCGCCAAGGACTTGCCGACCCCACCACCCTGCAGGAATCCAGCCATGACCGCACACGCCGACCAGTAGTTGCGCACCCCAGGGACAGGACCCACCAGAGGGTTGCCGTCGGGTGAGAAGGTGAAGGCGCCGTTGACCCACCGCTCGATGCCTGTCCGCTCCAGCACCGGATAGCGGGTCATCGCCATCGCGATCTCGTTCTCGATGCGATCGGGATCAGGGGTCAACAACTCCACGCCGTAGTCCCAGGGAGCACCGTCCATGTTCCAATGCTGGTGGTCGATCTCATAGATGCCGACCAGGAGCCCTTTGCGCTCCTGACGCATGTAGGTGAATCCTTCGAGATCGATCATCATCGGGATCTCGAAGTCGAGTGCCTCGATCTCGGGGATCTCCTCGGTGATCAGGTAGTGATGGGCCAACGGGGAGACGGGCGCCTCCCAACCGACCATCCGACCCACCTGCTTGGCCCACAGACCCGCCGCGTTGACCACATGCTCGACATGGATCGTGCCTTGTTCGGTCACCACGTCCCACGATCCGTCGGCCCGGGCATTCAGCTCGACCACCCGGTTGTGCTCGATCACGTCGACCCCGCGCTGGCGCGCCGCCTTGGCGTAGGCGTGGACCACCGCCGACGGATCGATGTGACCCTCCCGTTCGGCCCATAGGCCACCGAGAACCCCGTCGGTGTTGACGATGGGACACTTCTCCTCGATCTCTTCGGGAGTCATCAGCCAGCAGTCATCGATGCCCATCGTCTGGTAGATCCGATAGGTGGCCTGCAGCCATTCCCACCGTTCCGGTGCCGAAGCCACCGAGATCCCTCCCGTCATGTGGAGGCTGATGTCGTGGCCCGACTCCTCGGACACCTGGGAGAGCAGGTCGATCGTGTAGGTCTGCAACGCTGACATGTTGGGATCTGCGTTGAGGGCGTGGATGCCACCGGCGGCATGCCAGCTCGAACCGGCAGTGAGCACCGACCTCTCCAGGATCGCCACATCGCTCCAACCCATCTTCGCCAGGTGGTAGGCGACACTGGCTCCCACCACCCCTCCGCCGACGATCAGGACCCGGTATTGCGTCTTCAACTCTCCTCCATTTCCGACGGCGGTGGTGAAACTAACCAAAGCGGGCGAGATTGGCAGTCCAAACCACTTGTGCCGTCATGTGGCACTTGTACCATCACCCGGCACATATGGCCGGCAGCCATCAGGTGAGGAGAAGCCATTGAGCCCTGCCCAACCGTTCCCCAGCGACCTCGAGATCGCCTACGCCGCCAAGCTCAAGCCGATCATGGAGGTCGCCACCGAGATCGGATTGGAAGACTCCGAGGTGATCCCCTTCGGGACCACCAAGGCCAAGGTTCACCTCGATGCCCTCAAACGGATCGGGGGGAATCCCAAAGGAAAATACATCGACGTCACCGCCATCACCCCCACGCCACTCGGTGAAGGCAAGACCACCACCACCATCGGCCTCGTCCAGGGTTTGGGTGCCCTCGGCCACAAGCCCATCGCCTGCATCCGCCAACCCAGCCTGGGACCGACCTTTGGCATCAAGGGTGGGGCCGCGGGAGGCGGTTACAGCCAGGTAGTCCCGATGGACGAATTCAACCTGCATCTCACCGGTGACATGCACGCGATAACCGCGGCCCACAATCTCGTCGCCGCGGCCATCGACGCCCGGTGGTACCACGAGGGGAGGCTCACCACGAGCCGGCTCAAAGAGCTGGGTCTGAAACGACTCAACATCGACCCAAACAAGATCAGCTGGCGTCGGGTGGTCGACGTCAACGATCGGGCACTGCGAAACGTCGTCATCGGGCTCGGCGGGGCGGCCGACGGCAGACCGCGGGAGACCGGCTACGACATCACTGTGGCGAGTGAGCTCATGGCCATCCTCGCCCTCGCCGACGGCGACAACTACGCCTCGGCCCTGCGCAACTTCCGTGACCGCTGCGGCCGGGTCGTGGTAGGCGCGGCCAAAGACGGCAAACCGATAACCCTGGAGGATCTCGGGGTGGCCGGCGCCGTCGCCGTCCTCATGAAGGACACCCTCCACCCAACGCTCATGCAGACTCTGGAAGGCCAACCGGCCTTCGTCCATGCGGGCCCCTTCGCCAACATCGCCCACGGCAACTCCTCGATCCTCGCCGACCGCGTCGCACTGCACCTCGGGGACTACGTCGTCACCGAGTCCGGGTTCGGAGCCGACATGGGCATGGAGAAGTTCTTCGACATCAAGTGCCGGGTGTCGGGTTTGAAGCCCGACTGCGTGGTGATGGTGGCCACGGTCCGCGCCCTGAAGACCCACGGTGGCGGTCCGAAGGTGATCGCCGGCCGACCCCTCGACTCGGCCTACACCGAGGAGAACCTGCCACTGCTCCGGGCCGGGATGGCCAATCTCGAGGCTCACATCGCCACCGCCCGGTCGTTCGGAGTGCCGGTCGTGGTTGCGATCAACAAGTTCCCCACCGACACCCAACGGGAGCACGATCTCATCAGGGAGATGGCCCTGGCCGCCGGTGCGGTCGACGCCGTGACCACCGACCACCACGCCAACGGGGGAGAAGGTGCTCGACAGCTCGCCGAGGCCGTGGCCGAGGCAGCCGAGGAACCTTCGGACTTCGACTACCTCTACCCCCTGGAGCGCCCCATCAAAGAGAAGATCGAGGCCATCGCAACCAAGGTCTATGGGGCGACGGGGGTGGAGTATTCGGCCCTCGCCGACTCTCAGATCGCCGACTTCGAGAAGTCCGGCTTCGGGTATCTCCCCATCTGCATGGCCAAGACCCATCTCTCGATCAGCCACGATCCCGCCCTCAAAGGGGCGCCAAAGGGCTTCGTCGTGCCGGTCCGGGAGGTCCGAGCCTCGGTTGGCGCCGGGTTCATCTACCCGCTCCTCGGTGAGATGAGAACCATGCCGGGACTGGGCGCCAACCCCGCGTACATGCAGGTTGACGTCGACGAAGACGGCAACGTGGTCGGATTGTTCTGAGCTGCCCTATGGCCGGCCGACTTTGCCCGAAGCCTCCAAAACTCCCCAGCCGACACGGGACAGGGGATCCACCCTCACCCCTAGCGCCAGACATGAGACCCCCGGGCAAACAGA
>CAZZIG010000077.1:0-11108 GCA_964653975.1 uncultured Acidimicrobiaceae bacterium | reverse complement strand
GCAAGAAAACCCTCAGAAGATCGTTGAACTCGCCGGGTTGGTCCATCGGAGGCAGATGTGCGGTGTCTCCGATCACCGTCGGAGTGCCACTGCCGAGGTTGGCGGCGAGATGATGGGCCGCAGCCACCAGCTGTGGAATGTCGAGTGCTCCTACGACGACCTCGACCGGGATGTCGACGTCGGGAAGACGCTGGAGAGGTTGGCTCCTGTCGAGCCGATCGCGGGCAGGCTCGTTGCGCAACGCGATCAGGTCCATCTCGATGAAGAGTGCCACCGTGTCGGTGGGTAGATCTGTGATCGTCCTGTCGATACCCGCCAGCCACATCTCCGCGTCGAGCTCCGCGACCCGATCGAGGTCGCCGGTCTCGAACGCGGCCACTGCCTGGGGCCACTCCGGTGACTCGTAGTCGATCCCGGGGTCGAACCCGGGGGCGTCGACCCCGGCCAGGAAGAGCCCGTCGACCCGCTCCGGAGCGGCGGCAGCGACTTGCAGGGCGGTGTTGGCGCCGATCGAGCAACCAACCAGGACCGCCCTCTCGATGTCGAGGTGGTCCAAGACGGCCACGGTGTCGTCGTGATTGGTGAATCCCTGTGTCCCCAATCGGCTGCTCCCGTAGCCCCTCATGTCGAATCTGATCAGTCGGGAGCCCTCGATCCCCTCGAACTGGGCATTCCACATGCGGGAATCGGTCACGCCGGCGTGAAGGAACAGCACGGGCCGGCCGGCACCTGCGGTGTCGATGTGAAGCTGGCTGTCACCGATCTCAGGGCCCTCGACCACCCCGGAAAGTTAGCCGAGTTGCCGACGGAACCCGTCCCGGTAGAATCGGATCGCAACCCCAAAACCTCGGCCGAAGACCGCCGGTGTCCTCACGGACTCAATGGGAGACAACCCGCCTGCGTAGGTTCGCTTCTCGAAGCCCCTTGTCTTTGCCGAGGGGCTTGATTGATGTTCGTAGACCCGTTCACCAATCGAGCTACCGACATAGGGAGACGCGATGGCAAGACCAGAAAAGGTCCAGGCTGTAGCTGACATCCGAGAAGGGCTCGAGAACGCCGAGGCGGTCTTTCTGACCGAGTACCGCGGGCTCTCGGTCCAGGCCGTCCAGGCGCTGCGACGCGCCTTGCGTGACGCCGGCGCCGATTACAGGGTCGTGAAGATGACCCTGGCCAAACTCGCCGCGAGTGACGCGGGCATAGAGGGTCTCGACGAGTACCTGGCCGGCCCCACCGCGCTGGCGTTCGCCAATAGCGACCCTGTTGCCACCGCCAAGGCGTTGAAGGACTTCTCCAAGGACCACGACGTGTTCGTGCTCAAAGCCGGATATCTGTCGGGCAACATCCTGTCGCCCGAGGAGGTTTCGACGCTTGCAGAGATCGAGCCCCGCGAAGTCCTGTTGGCGAAGATCGCAGGAGCGGCCAAGACCCCGTTGTTCACCGCCGCCGGGATGTTCGCCTCGTTCAATCGCAACGCGGCGTCGATGTTCTCACAGCTTCTGGACAAGAAAGAGTCGGGCGAGTTCGTTGCGGACGGAGGGGCCGAAGAGGCCAACCTCCCCGCGGAGGAACCCGAGCAGACCACGGCCGACCCGGCCGAGGAGGAATGACATATGGCAAAGACGAAGATGACCACTGACGAACTCCTCAGCACTTTCGAGGAGATGACCGTCCTCGAGTTGAAGGAGTTCCTCGATGCTTTCGAGGAGAAGTTCGACGTCACCGCCGCCGCCCCGATGGCCGTGGCCGCCGCCCCGGCCGCCGGTGGAGGCGATGGCGCCGAGGCCGCGGCCGACGAAAAGGACGAGTTCGATGTTGTGATCACCGCGGCCGGATCGGCCAAGATCCAGGTGATCAAGGAAGTGCGTGGTCTCACCAGCCTCGGTCTCAAGGAGGCAAAGGACCTGGTCGACGGGGCTCCCGCAGCGGTGCTCGAGGGCGTCGACGAGGAAACGGCGAACAAGGCCAAAGAGGCCCTCGAGGGTGCCGGCGCCACCGTCGAGCTCAAATAGCCTCCGTCGATCCTCCAAGTGGTGGGCCCAACCGGGCTTCGCTCTGAGACCCCGGGCCGTGCGGCCCGGGGTTCTCGCGTCCGGTCTCTGAGAACACGCCTTCAGGGATCGCTAAGGACGGGCCATACCGTGGGTCCGGTGACGACGATCATCCTGCGCATCAGTGACGAGCGCGAGGGGATACGGGGCACGGCGGAGATCCCGGGTGCGGAGAGTCGGACGTTTGCGTCCGACGACGAGCTCTTGGACATCCTCTACGAGTGGGCGGTGTCACCGGAGGCTTCGGGGAAGGGCTCTGGCTCCAGGTCCAACTCGGTCATGCGAGAAACGTAGATCCCGTAGAGTCGCCGGGCCGTTCCGTGTCTTCCCGACCGTGACATCGCCTTGATCACACCGAGGTGGGCGGGCTCGTTGTAGACATCTCGCTCCAGCATGCGTAGATAGCGGCGGGCCGCGCCCTCATGGTCGCCCTCTGACTCTGCCGCCTCGGCCAGTTTCGCCGCCACCGTCAGATACTCCGATCGCGCCTGCTCACGCAGGGAGATCGCCCAGTCTGCGAAAGGCTCCTCCTCGAGGAACTCGCCGACATAGCGGTCCTCGGCAGCGCGGAGATGTACGAGCCCTTCGCTGGTCTGGCCACGCTCCAGCAGACGTCGGCCGGTCGCCGCCTCCCGGAGAAAGACCTCGACGTCGATGGTCACGCTGTCAAGGTCGATCCGCACCGAGTCGCGATCGGCCACGATATGGCGGTCGGAATCGTGGCTGTCTTCGGTGTCGAGCACCCGACGGACGATGCTGAGGGCGACCGAGAGCCGATTGGATGCCTTGTTGATGTCGTCGTCGGGCCACAGCCGGTCGATCAGCACTTCGCGATTGATCGGTCTTCCTCGCGCCGCGATGAGCATCCAGAGCACCTCACGCGCCACCTTGGACTGCCAGGCCGATCTGGGTGTCGGGTGCCCGGCGGTGATCACGTCGAATCCCCCCAGGGTCTTGATCGCGACGGGATGTACCGACTCCGTTTGGGCCAACGAGTCCGCCAGCTGCCGTGCTCGCCGGGCCAGACCCATCGCCCCGTACCGCCGCAACGTCTCCGCGGCCATCGCCGCACGTGCCGACCCTGTGGCTCCTCCGGTGATCTCTGCTCTCGCCAGTTCGACGCGAGCGACTCCGATCGGTGCCTGGAGCCTCGACCAGATCTCCTCGGCCTCCTCGAGTGATGTCGACGCCGAATCTGGTCTGACCACCGCGGTGAGCTCCAGAGCTTCGGCCAACCCCGGCATGTCCCTTCTCGCGCGGGCGGTCTCGGTGGCCTCTTCGGCGACTTCCTGTGCCTGCTCGCGCTGACCCGAGTGATGTGCGGCCCATCCTGCCGCCGCCAACGCCTGCACCCTGCCGATCACCGAATCGACCTCCGTGGCCACCTTCGACAGGGCAACGGCTTCGTCGGGCTCGTGGGGTGCCATCAATCGGGCGAGACCGGACATGGCAGGCACCGAGCCCTGAAGATCGTGTTGGGACGTGGCGAGCCTGATCGCCTCCTCGTATGCGGAACGGGCCCGGGCGGTGTCCCCCCTGATCCGGTAGACGTCACCGAGGTGGCCCAGGGGGTAGGCCTCGAGCCGCGACCCGATGCGACGGAAGGTGGTGCGAGCCTCGGTGAGATCGGCTACTGCTTCCTCCAGCCGTCCTTGGTAGATGCCCACCTGGGCGCGATTCGACAGAGACATCGCCCGCCACAGCTCGAACCCCGTCATATCCGCCAGTCGGAGAGCTATCTGGATCTCGGCCAGGGCCGGGCCGAACTCGCCTTCCTCGAGGAAGGCGGAGGCCCGGTTGGCGCGGATCCGCATGGTTTGAACGACGTCGTTGCTCTGCTCGGAGTACTCCAACGCTTTGAGGTAGTGCATGTCGTTGCCGCTGCGGTCACCGTCAAGGGCAGCGACCATCGCCAGCACGGTGTGTGCTGTGGCCATCGAGCGCCGATCCCTGGAGAGCCGTGCCAGGTCGAGTGCCTCCGTAGCCAACTCGCTGGCTCGATCGCGCTCACCCCGCAACCAGTGGGCACTGGCCTGCCAGCCGAGCAAGGCTGCCTCGGAGGTCCGATCGGCCGTGCCTCTCTCTGCTCGCTCATAGGTGGCGAGAGCCTCTGCCACCTCCCCTCTCATGTGGTGGAGGAACCCGAGACGCCACGCCACCCGGGGAGGTATCGGCCCGGTCTCCGGGACCACCAGCCGGTATCGGTCCATCGCCCCTTCCCAATCGCCGAGCAACTGCCGTGCCTCGGCGTCGAGCAGGGCCAGTTCTTCCGGGAGCACTCCATCTCCGAGTGTGCCGATCGCCTTGGTCACTTCCCGGGTGTGGCCGGCGGCGATCAGGATCTCCCCATGCTCGGTGAGGTGTCGGCCAGTTTCTTCAGGGTCTCCGGCATCGAGGAGGCACTGCAGTGCTTCGGCATGTGAGTCATCTGCCGCGTACCACCGAGAGGCTCGAACCAGTATCGACCGTTTCACATCAGGGTCGACTCGATGGCGAGTCGCGAAGTAGTCGCGTACGAGCCGTGAGACGATGTACGCATGGGGACGGTCCGGTGCACGACTCAGATACACCGAGGCGGACGGGAGGAGGTGGCTGGGCTCGATCTCCAGGTGTTGCAGCAATTCGGGCGTGAACCAGGGGAGGAGCGCTGCCTGTTGAAGTGCCAAGCTCGCCGGCCAGTCGGCTGTCATCACCTCCTCGGCGAGGTAGTCGAAGAGCCCTGACTCCTCGGCCATCGATAGAGCCGATGGTCCCTCGCCGTCGCCTCCCGCCTCGATCGCCAGGATCACGGCCACGGGCCAGCCCCCCGTCGCGGCATGGATCTCCGCCGCCATGCCGGGGCGTTCTCCACCGTGACGCCTGGTCAACAGCTCGGAGATCTCATCCCGGGTGAATACGAGGTCATTTGCGCTGATCTCCAAGACGTCCCCGCTCATCCGCATCCTGGAGACGGGGAAGGGCAGCGGCAGACGTGAAGCGATCACCACTCTCAGCCCTCGAGGAGCGTGTCGACACAAGGCGGCGACGAAGTCGGCGCTGTCGCCGGCGCCAATCTCGTGGAAATCGTCGAGGACCAAGACCACTTCCCGTTCCAGGGCCAAGTCCAGGTCCTGGGCCAGAGCCGCCGCAATCGCTTGGGGGGTGGCTGGATCTGGCGTGGATCGAGGGCCACTGCCTCCCTCCACAGCGGCCACGACCTCGGCGGACAGCTGAGGAACGGTGAGACGGAGCCTGCGCACGACGTTGCGGGTCAGCACGGGGAGGGCGCGGTCGGTCGGGCTCAGGGTGTGCCAGACGGAGAAGCGGGAGTCGAACACATGGCCGAGCAACGTCGTCTTGCCCGTTCCGGCGCCACCGGTGACCACGGTGAGGCTCGGTAGGCTCTCCAGAGCCAGGCGGGCCTCGAGTCGGGGCCGCTTCAGCCCGGTGTCGACCTCGGGTGTCGTCATTCGTTCTCCTGCCGGGCCCAACCTTAAGCCGACATTAAGAGTGATGAGATAGGTTGACGTCGGCCGGCGAGACAGAGGACACGAGGGTTCGTGGCTGTCTGTTGGTCTTGGGAGGCCATCTGACCTGGATGAAAGTGGGGGCGGGGCCCCGGGGTGAGATGACGGAGGGCGCCTGCGAGAGCGGCGCCCTCCATCACGTCGCCGCTTCGCGAGGTGGAACGTCTTCTCGTCGACCTCAATTCTTCCTGTCAGCCGAAGTAGCGGCTCACCACCGGAGTCTCCCGCTCGCGTAACGCGATGTTGGCGTCGAGCTTCTCGAGATTCTGTTCGATCGACCGTCCCGCCTCCGGGACCGGGTGCTCGGCGAAATGGCTACGGACACTGGCCGCCACTTCGGGCTGGGACAACGCGGACAGTCCCTCGGCGATCCGGGTCCTCGTCATCCCGGGCATTGCGGTGAGGAGGTCGTCCCACCGTTCTCTTGCCCGCTCCCACACCGCCGGGCCCGACTTGCCCATGAGCAGACGGGCAAACACCCAAAACCCGTCCTGGCTGCGGACGTCCCCATCGACGACCCGGCCGAGAGTGGTCACTGCCTCCTGTTCGGTCTCGACTGTTGCCGCCGACCTCAGGTAGCGAACCTTCTCGAGGGGAGTCGTCGATTCCTGGTAGAAGTTCCACAGTGTCTGGTACTCGTCGGCACTGCCGTTGCGTGCATACACCGCCAGGGCGGATGTGGCGATCTCCGGGTCCAGGTCTTCTCCGCCGAGGAGATCGGCGACGAGTCGACGGCACCGTTCGATGGTGTCTTCGTCCCTGGCGAGATTGCCCATCGTGGCGATCAGGTCGCCGCGCAGCTTGCGTTGGAGGTCGGTGTCATTCTCTCGCACATCCCATCCCAGCCGCTCCAGCGCGGGTCGGACCAACTCGGCAACGAAGGCTTCGAATGCCGGACGTACCTCGTCGGCGAGGGCGTGGTGCTCGATCAGACCGAGACCACCGGTGATCACCGACCATATAGCCTGCTCTTCCTCGTCTTGGAACTGGGCTACGAGGTCGAGAAAGTGATCCGAGGTCAACTGGCCGTTGCGTACCAAACCGAGGGTGTCGGATACCAGGGCGTGACGCTCGTTGTCTCCCAGGGAGTCGATGTTTTCGAGCAGAGCAGCGAAGAGCTCCTCGGCATAGCTGGTCCGGTAGAAGCCATGGCCCCCGGCGTTGGCCACCACCCATTCGATGTCGCCGGCGATCTTCACGACGTCCTCATCGTCCTCGAGGAGGAACTTGACCTCAAACGGGTGCCCATCCGCCACCCCTCGCAACTGGACAGGGACCTTCCATATCGTGGCGTCGGTCTCGTCCGGGATCACGAGATAGCGGCTCTGGGCGAGGCGAACGCCGCCGGGCACCTTCTTCACGTCGATCTGGGGGAACCCCCGCTGGTAGACCCAGGTGTCCATGATCTCGGACACGGGGTATTCCGAGGCACCGTCGAGACCTTCCCAGAGGTCCCCCGTGACTGTGTTCCCGTACTCATGCTTGCGTAGGTAGTTGCCGACGCCCTGGCGGAAGTTCTCGACTCCGATGAACTCGTCGATCATGTGGAGCACCGCAGAGCCTTTGCCATAGGTGATGGCGTCGAACATCTGGTCGACCTCCTCAGGTGCCGTCACCTCGAATTCGATCGGCCGGGTCGACTTGAGTTGATCCGTGCCCATGGCCCAGGGGACTTCGAGATTGGCGAATGTGAGCCAGCGTTTCCATTCGGGGCGCATGGCGTCGGTCGCCTTCAGCTCCATGAAGCTGGCGAACGCCTCGTTGAGCCACGCCCCCTCCCACCAGGCCATGGTGACCAGGTTTCCGAACCACTGGTGGGCGATCTCGTGACCGATCACATCGAGGCTGTTCTGCAACTCGCCCTGGCTCGCTTTGGCCGGGTCGATCACCAGGTAGGCGTCGCGGTAGGTGATGAGCCCGACGTTCTCCATCGCTCCGGCGGCGAAATCGGGGATGCCGATGTGGTCGAGCTTGTCCGCCGGGTAGGGGATGTCGTAGTAGTCGGACAGGTATTCGAAGCAGAAGACCGCATTCTCCATGGCGATGTCGGTGAGATGCAGGTTGCCCTTGGGAACGATGGTCCTGATCGGGGTGTCTCGCACCACTCTCGGCTCGGTGGCTTCGAAAGGCCCGGCGACGAAGGCGAGTAGATAGGTGGACATCTTCATGGTCTTGTCGAATCGGAACTCGACCCTGCCATCACCGAGAGGCACCCTCTCCAGTTCGGAGGTGTTGGAGTAGGCCTCCAAACCGTCTGCGACCACCATCGTCGTCTGAAACGTGGCCTTGAAGTCGGGCTCGTCCCAACAAGGAAAGATCCTTCGGGCGTCAGTCGATTGACATTGCGAGGTGGCGAGGGCGTGCTCGACCCCATCGGGGTCGCAGTAGACCGACCGGTAGAGCCCTCGCAGTTGGTCATTGATCGTCCCCGAGTGCTCGATCTCGAGACGATACGACCCCGGCTCCAGCGTCGAGCCGAGACTCAGAGTCGCCCGCTCCATCTCGTCGTCATAGGCGATCTCGGTTATCGCCACGTCGTTGGACAGGGAAGCCGCCTTGATCTCGACCTCGGCGGCGTTGAGGACGAGCGAGTCGGTGGGCTCTTCGACGTTCATGTCGACCCCAACGGTGCCGACGAAGGTGAACGTCTCCAGGTCGAGCTCGAGCCGGATGTCGTAGTGGTCGGGCTTCACGTGCCGCGGCAGGCGGAATGGGTTCTCAGGCAAAGTGGTCCTCACGTTCGATTCGGAGCGCCCTGATGGTACCGGGGTCTCTCGGATTGGCTGAAGTGGATTTGGCGATGGTCGCACCTAACGTGTAGCGGCGTATGTCCCAGCGATCGACGATCCTCGTCAACGTCCACGGTCCGGATCATCCGGGGATCTCCGCCGGGCTGATGGACGTGCTCAACGCCACCAACGCCGAGGTGTACGACATCGAGCAGATCGTTGTCCGGGGTCGTCTCACTCTCAACGTTCTCATCGGAGTCGACGGGGAGAAGGCCACCGTCCGCGATCTCCTCCTGTTCGGCTGGGAGCAGCGTCTCCAGATCGAATTCGAAGTCGTCGACGCCATCCCCACTCCGATCAAGTCGATGACCGTGGTCACCGTGCTCGGAGAGAGGGTCGGCCCGGACGACTTCGGTGTGGTGGCCCGTGCCATCGCGGACGGAGGCGGCAACATCGAGCGGATCTTCCGGCTGTCCCGGTACCCGGTGGTCTCCTATGAGTTGACGGTCTCCAACGGCGACGTCCACAAGGTTCGTGAACAGCTGATCGCTGCCGCCGCCGAGCGCCCCATCGACATCGCCATCCAGCCCGAGGGTCTGGAACGCCGCGCCAAGCGCATGGTGGTCCTGGACGTCGACTCCACCCTCATCGAGAACGAGGTGATCAACCTGCTGGCCGAGGAGGCCGGGGTTGGTGATCAGGTCGCCGAGATCACCGCATCGGCATTGCGTGGGGAGATCGACTTCGAGGCGTCGTTGCGGGAGCGGGTGGTCCTCCTCGAAGGGCTGGGAGAACACGCCTTGGGACGCGTGGCGCAACGGATCACCGTCACACCCGGGGCGCGGACGTTCATCAGGACGTTGAAGCGGATGGGAATGAAGACCGCCATCGTCTCGGCGGGATTCACCCGATTCGCCAACGCCTTGGCAGCCGATCTCGGTATCGACTACTCGTTGTCGAACACTCTCGACGTCAAGAACGGAGTCCTCACCGGGCGACTCGCCGGAGAGTTCGTGGACGGTCCACGCAAGGCGACATTTCTCAAGGAGATCGCCGCGAACGAGGGCATCTCGCCGGCACAAGTGGTGGCGGTGGGCGACGGGGCCAACGACTTGGACATGCTGGCCGCCGCCGGTCTCGGAATCGCGTTCAACGCCAAGCCCGTGGTTCGGGAGCGGGCGGACACATCGGTGTCGGTGCCGTATCTTGATGCGATCCTGTTCCTCATGGGTGTGCGCCGGGACCACGTGGACGCCGCAGACGCCGCAGACCCCGATTTCGATCAGGGCCGGCTGCTGGAGGTGCCGGGGACACCGCCGGTCTGACGTTTCGCACCTCAGCATGCGCCGGGAGGGGCCGAGCTGGCGCGGGGAGATCGGTGGGTGGTCAGGCACCCCAGTCGTGATGGAAGAACTCTCCTCGCGGTTTGTCGACGCGTTCGAAGGTGTGGGCGCCGAAGAAGTCCCTCTGCGCCTGGATCAGGCTGGCCGGGAGCCGGCGGGAGCGCATCCCGTCGAAGTAGCCGAGAGCACTCGAATAGGCAGGAGAGGGCACCCCCGCCTTCACCGCGGCCGACACCACGCGACGCCACGCCGGTACGGCCTCCGCCAGTGCATCGGCGAAGAATCCCGCTTCGGTGAGGTCGCCCATCTCGGGCTGGTCGCGGTAGGCGGATGTGATGTCGTCGAGGAAGTCGGCCCTGATGATGCAACCCTCCCGCCAGATCGAGGCGATCGTCCCCAAGTCCAGATCCCATGAGTTCTCTTCAGAGGCCGCCTGCATGAGCCGGAAGCCCTGGGCGTAGCTGATGATCTTCGATGCGTACAGGGCAGACT
This sequence comes from uncultured Acidimicrobiaceae bacterium, assembly GCA_964653975.1. Classification (GTDB taxonomy): domain Bacteria; phylum Actinomycetota; class Acidimicrobiia; order Spongiisociales; family ZC4RG35; genus JANQRA01. The sequence goes on along the minus strand of CAZZIG010000077.1, from coordinate 990 downwards.
CGATGTCGTCGACGGTGGTGTCGAGCGCTCCGATCGGCTCGTCGAAGACGTCGGCGGTCCTGGCTCTTCGATCTGGGTCCGAGCTCACGATCCGGGCGTAGACCGCTTCGGCCACGAGCGTGGTCGGTTGGCCGGACTCCATCGACGCGATCACCGTCCACTTGCCGGTTCCCTTCTGACCGGCTGCGTCGAGGATCGAGTCCACGAGCGGCTCTCCTTGATCGGACACCTGCAGGATCTCGGCGGTGATCTCGATCAGGTAGGAGCGGAGACGTCCCTGGTTCCAACGGGCGAAGACGTCAGCGATGTCGGGCGGTTTCATGTCGAGACCGCGGCGCATCAGGTCGTAAGCCTCCGCGATCACCTGCATGTCGCCGTATTCGATGCCGTTGTGGACCATCTTGACGTAGTGCCCGGCGCCCCCTTCACCGATCCATTCACAGCACGGCTCACCGTCGGCGGCCTTGGCTGCGATCCCTTTGAGCATCCCCTCGATCGTCGGCCAGGCCTCGGGGTCGCCACCGGGCATGATGGACGGGCCGTGGCGGGCTCCCTCCTCACCACCGGAGACCCCGGCCCCGACGAAGCGGATGCCCAGTTCCGCCAGCGACTCCTGTCGTCGTGCGGTGTCTGTGTACAACGAATTTCCCCCGTCGATGACGATGTCGCCCTCGTCGAGCAGTGGCGCCAGGTCCTCGATCACGTAGTCCACCGGCGGCCCTGCGCTCACCATCAGCAGGATCACGCGGGGCGAATCGAGGGTGGAGACCATCTCCTCGAGACTCCGAGCCGCCACCATGTCCTTGTCTCCGGCCTCGCCGGCCATGAACTCGTCGGTGACCGTGGTGGTCCGGTTGTAGACGGCCACCCGGTTCCCCGAGTCGGCGAGGTTGAGCGCCAGGTTGACACCCATGACGCCGAGACCCACCACGGCTATGTCTGCACTGTTGCTCACGGGCTGAGGGTATTACTTCTCGCGAGCGTTATACC
>CAZZIG010000076.1:0-4727 GCA_964653975.1 uncultured Acidimicrobiaceae bacterium | reverse complement strand
TCACCGGTCAACCTCCTGATCCGAGAAAACGCCGACGCCGTTCCACAGAGGAGCGAGCGTAGTTGGGGGCCCGCGGTCGTAGGCGGGTCGATGGTGGGTCGAACCGGCACAGCGAGGTCGTTGTCGGGCCCGAATCAGGCTTCTTTGACTGCGTCGACCAAGGCGATGACATCGCTCTCGTCGTTGTAGAGGTGGAACCCGACGCGGACGGCATCGGCTCTGACGGATCCCTTGATGCCCCGGGCCGCGAGCACTGAGGTGTCGCTCAACGCAACGGTGACGATCGCTGACTGCGACGGCTCCTGGCCGAGCAGCTCCCGGGTCTGGTTGGCCAGGGCCACGTCGTGATCGCGGATTCGCTCCACTCCGACCCCGGCGATCAACTCGAGCGCCGGCACGGTGCCCATCCAGGAGAGCCACGCCGGGGACACGTCGAAGCGACGAGCGGACGAGGCGAGACGCATCGGCCCGCCGTAGATCGAGTTCCACATCTCCTCCCCGGCATACCAGCCGGCGAACAGCGGCCGCAACATCTCGGCGGCGTCTTCGCTGACGGTCATGAAGGCGGTGCCGCGCGGTGAGAGAAGCCACTTGTACGCAGACGCGACCGTGTAGTCGAACCGTGTCGAGTCGATTGGCAGCCACCCCATCGCCTGAGTGGTGTCAACCAGCATCCTGGTGTCATGACGTCGCGCACTCTCCTCGATCCCGTCGATGTCGACCAGCTTCCCGTCGTTCGACCTCACGGCACTGAAAGCAACCAACGCGGTCGCCGGGTCGATCGCTGCGGCCAGGGCCTCGAACGGAACCAAGTCCACCTGGAGACCGCGGCTCTCGTTGACCAGGAGGGGAAAGAGGATCGAGGTGAACTCGTCGTCGGCTACGACCACCCGCGAACCGGCGGGTGTGGAGGCGGCCACGAGGCCGGCGAACACCGAGACCTGGTTGGCGACGGCTACACGTGAGGGGTCGGTGCCGGCGAGGTCGGCATACAACTCGCGTGAGGTCACCACCGCCGCGTCGTACTCCTCCATCGTGGCCGTCCCGCGGCGCCAGCGTTCCACCGCCGTCTCCAGAGCCGCCACCGTGCCCTCCGACGGCAGCCCGTAGGTGGCTGTGTCCAGGTAGACCCCGTCAGGCTCGAAACCGGAGGCCAGGGCTTTCCCGCCGGGGCTCAACCTTGGTACCGCGCAATGGCGAGGAACTTGCCAGCCGGTCGGATCCTCACCTCGTCGACCATGGTCCCATCTACACCCTCATCGTCTCGGGTTGCAGGCATATCCGGAGATTATCGGCCGTCATTTGGCCGGGGGGTTGTGCACCGCTCCCGGAATCATGTCGGAGTCGATGGTGTCACCGGGGCGACCACGTCTTCATCTGGTGCGGGCGATGTCGCCAACCCGGCATGCTTCGGCCCCACCACGAGGTAGGTGGTCATGGCGCCAAGACCTTTGAGCTCCATCTCGCCCCTTGGCTCGTGGATGAAATCGCCCTGGGTGAGTGTCTTCGTGGTGTCGCTCACGTGGACCCGCCCGGGAACTCCGGCGTTCTCGAGTCGCGCGGCCACGTTCACGGTGTTGCCCCACACGTCATAGGCGAACTTCCGGGTTCCGATCACCCCGCCTGCAACCGGGCCGGAGTGCACGCCGATGCGGATCGACATGTCGGGGAAAGGCCCCGAGCCCACGGTGCAGGCTTGCATGGCAAGGGCCAGGTCGACAACCCGCCGGGCATGATCCTCCAGGATCTCGGGAAGACCCCCAACCACCATGTATGCATCTCCGATCGTCTTGACCTTCTCCAGGCCGCGCTCCGCGACCAGTTCGTCGAAACGGGAGAACAACCCGTTCAACAACGTGACCACTTCGACTGCGGTCAGCTCCGACACCATCGGGGTGAACCCGACGATGTCGGCGAAGAGCACGGTGACGTCGGTGAAGTCGTCGGCTATCGGGTACTCGCCCCGTCGCAGACGCTTCGACACGCTCTCGGGCAACACATTGAGCAGCAAGCGTTCCGATTCGGCTCGCTCGAAGTCGATGGCCTCCCTCTGCTCTTCGACAACCAGACTCTGATGCCACAGTCGGCGTCGGTTGCTCTCCAGCATGTGGAGTCCCACGAGACTGCCGACGGCTGCCCCCAGGAAGAAGAAGACGTCGAGGAGGAGATTGCCGGGGTCGTCGTGAGTCGAGATCACCACCGTAAGGCCCAGGGCGATCACCGCCGTCCGCAGAGCCGCAAAGACGAAGCGGGTGCGTGAGACGAATCCGAACAGGAACAAGAGCATCATCGCCCCCACCGCGTAGCCCTCGACGAAGTCGCCGGCTCTCGCCAGCAGCAATATCACCAGCCCGTTGGCGGACGTGAGGAGCGAGGCCAGGAGATGCTGACGATCCATGGTCTCGGCCCACCGCGAGGCCGCCATCGCAGCCAGACCCACCACCGCCATCGAGCCGCCTGTCAGCGCAGCGGTTTCGACGGCGATACCCGGCCCCAGTGGGAGCAGCACGGCGGCCATGGCCCACATGAGCGCGGTGGCCCCCGTGATTATCCGGTAGCCGGAAAGACCGGCGGCTCCCTCCACCCGTTGAAAGCGACGCTCGAGCTCTTCGTCACGGAAGCCGAGTGTCATGGGGTGGAGTGATCCCCTGGAGATCATCTCCGTCATCGACGAATCCTATCCGTCCGGCGAATGATCAGCCGATGTGATCGTCTCTCTCGAGGTCAGCGCCATAACCCGCCGCACGGACCGGCTCCTTGCCTGTGTGGGACGCTGGTGGCGCGCTCACCCGTGCCACCCAACTCGTCCGCGAGCAACGAGCCCCACCACCCGGGCCGACGGTGACGACCCTGACCTGACGCTTCGTCTCGAGAAACTCGAAGTGCGTTGTGTCAACCCCTCGGGAAGGTCCCATGGGTCACGTCGACCCAAACCAGTCGATGATCCGATGTGGGCACCGGGTCACCGAAGATCCCGGTGCCGGTGAGCCGGGACAACGGGTCGTCGTCGGCGGGCCAGAACACCCCGGCGTCACGGATCTGAAGTGTCTTGGAGGGCAGGACGTAGTCGGCTCTCAGGTTTCCGGGTCCAAATGGAGGCTCGGAGAAGTCGGCGGTGTCGTGGGCCGGGTCACCGAGGTGTGTCTCGTTACCGGGCTGGGCGGCGGCGCGGTCGACACCACCCTCGCTGGCCGGGGTCAGCTTGGTGTTGACCAAGGGATGCTCGATGAGCAACTGAGCCGACCCGGGGATGCTGTCCCCGTCGAAGGGATCTGAGTTCTGGTCGCCGGCGATGACGAAGAGACTTCCCGGTTGCAGACCACCCTGTCTTCCGGCGTCGTCGTAGATGTAGGACCCGCGGCTCTTGCCCGGTCCCACGTAGTCGGCCCAGAACCTGATCTCGTCGTGGTTGCGTGTCCCGTTGCGATCCTCGGGCCCGTCGAACACCGGTGGCGTGGGATGGGACACCAGGAAGTGGACGGTCGTGCCGCCGATGTCGATGGGTACGTCGACGTGGTTCTTCGAAGACAGCGGGAACTGCTCGAGGATCTCCTCGGAGTAGAACGACTCGCCGGTGGCCGGGTCGGTGGGGAGCAGCGCCCCGGGCATGTCTTGCCACAGGAAGTCCTGGAAGGTGCGGACCTCGTCTCCCACGATCGGGTACATCGAGAAGACGGCGAAGGCGAACTGGCCCGGGAACTGACCGAACCCCCAGGAGTCGTCGGCGTAGGCGAACGTGCCCAGATCTGCGAGCGTGGCGGTGAACCCGTTCTGGTTCAGGTCGAAGCCGGATAACAGCCCGGTGTTGGAAGGGAAAGCCATCCGGTAGGGGTAGTCGATCGCCTCGGCACCGCCCTGGGAGATGGAGAGGTAGTTCTCCTGGAACAAGTCGACGGCGAGCCCATCTTCGTAGAAGTCGAACTCGTTGATGAGGAGGACGTCGGGGCGGGTCCTCTGGATGACCTCGGCGACATTGCGAGCCTGGACGTCGTTGGGAGTCGAGAGGTCTGCGAGCAACCCGCCTTGTGTGGCCCGGTTCAGCGAGGCGTTGTAGGTGGCGAACCGGACAGGGTCCTGGCCCTTCGCCTCGCCCTGAGCGCCCGCAGTCGATAGACCGCCGAGACTGAATAGGAGGGTGGCGATGGCCAGTGTGGGAATTCGTCGAGCGCTCATGTCCTAGCCCGTTCCTTTCTCACGGAGCGCCCAAGACGTCCGTGGGTCGCAAAACTTGCCGATGAGGTCCGTAGGCGGAGCCGAACCTACTCGACGCGGCGAGTGCGAAACTCTCGTCTGCCGAACGGCGAACAGGTCGGGCGTGGTGAATGCACCGCAACCGATACCCGGGCTCAGTGCTCGTCCCGCCCCGCCACCGCATGTCGATCTGTGACCAAGGGTCTGGCTTCTACGAAGTATGCGCCCAATGTCCCGGCCAGGGCTGCGAACACGATCAACGAGAACACCGCAAGAACCACATCCAGCACCTGGGCGAAACCGTCCGGTTGCTGGAGCGGTTCCCCGGTTATGGCGGCCAGGGCTGCGGCATGTAGGGCGTCTCCGAACTGGTCGAACACCTCGAATTCGTACAGCAGTTGGCTGCTCCCGAGGATCGTTATCGCCGAGATGACCGCCAGCCATCCCACCCGACTGCCGACGAGGCCTCGGGCCGACCGCGATGATCGAACCGCCGAGGAGAGCACGCGCCCGCTGCGAAGAATGCGAAAGGCCCA
>CAZZIG010000075.1:0-5526 GCA_964653975.1 uncultured Acidimicrobiaceae bacterium | reverse complement strand
GGCCAGGACGGCTACTAGCCCGCCACGCACCCTTGTCCGCGGCGTACGCCGGTCCTGGAGGTTCCACTAGTGTCGCGGCCCCCTAGAGCGATAGGAGGCTCAACTTGGTCCAGGCTTATGTCCTGATCCAGACGGAGGTCGGAAAGGCCGCCGTTGTTGCAGAGGAAGTCCGTGGAATCCCTGGTGTCGACAGTGCCGACGACGTCACCGGCCCCTACGACGTGATCGTGAGGGCGAGCAGCGACGACGTCGACTCACTGGGCAAGCTGGTCGTGGCCCGTATCCAGGCGGTCGACGGGATCACCCGGACCCTCACCTGCCCAGTCGTCCACCTCTAAGGCCCTAACCCAGTTTCGAGGCGATCGTCCCGGCGCTCCGCAGCGCCGTCCCATCGCTGCCTGCGGTCGAAAAGACCCTGGTGCGACCACGTCGAGCTTCTTCGAGCATGTCTTCGAAGAGCCTGGCACGCTCTATCGGAGGATCGATCCACAGATACACCGCCATCGACCCGGGGATCGTGTTGACCTCGTTGATGTAGAGGTCGCCGTCTCTCTCCAGGAAGTCGATACGCGCGACACCACGGAGACCGGCCACCTCGGTGACCCGCCTCGACAGGTCGGCGATTCCCTTGGCTGTGGCCTCATCCGTACGGGCCGGAAGCTCACGTCCCCCGCTGATCTCGCCACCCCAGGCCAGGTACTTCTGGTCGTAGCTATAGATCCCCTCGCCCGACCGCGCCGGCTCCTCGACCGCCGACAGCTCCCATTGCGGGAAGGTTCGCACGGCCACCTGGAGATCCCGGGAGCCGACCAGGAACGGCTCGACCACCGCACCCTGGTCGAAGAAGTGCGACGAGGACTTGAGGGCGAGGACCGTCTCCCAGTCCTCAGCGACCTCGATGCCGATCGAGGATCCGCCAAAACGGGGCTTGACGATGAAAGGCCCCTCGAAGGAGGGCGGGCTCTCCACCCCGGTCAAGACCAGCGCCCGGGGCAGCGTCGGAAGCCCGGCCGCGGCCATTGCCGACCCGAACCCCAACTTGTCCATGCCGAGCGCCGACGCGGCCTGGCCAGGACCGGTGTAGCGCAGACCGACGAGGTCGAACATGCCCTGCAAGGTCCCGTCCTCTCCGGGGCCGCCGTGACAGGCGATGAGGACGGCTTCGACGTCGAGAGGCTTCCTCTTCACCATGAAGCCCTGACCGGGGGCGGCCACGAAAGAGATCTCCCTCGACTTGCGCGGGGCCCCCTCCACGAAGTCGCCGGCCTCCAGCCCTGAGTCGACCGAGTACCACTCACCCGACTTGGACCAATAGATGGCCTCGATGTCATCGAGCGCCCGGGCCACCTGGAGCCCGGTGAGGATGGAGATGTCGTGCTCGTCGGACGGCCCGCCGAAGACGACGGCTGATCTGGTCATCTCTCGCCTCTGGTCATGGATAGTGGTCGGGTAGGTCGTTCTCGTAGAGCACCGCATCGCCCGGCCCGAGATGCTCTCGGGCCCAGGCCACTGCCTCGTCTCTGGAGTCGACGACGGTAACCGAGGCGCGGCCGTTGGCGGAACCTCGTCGCAAGGCGTCGCGGTTGGTCCGACCCACGATGACGAGATGGTCGACCCGTGACGCCGCCTCCTCGGCGAATGCACGATTCTCCTCGGCTTGGACGGGGCCCAACTCGACCATGCCGGGCGTGATCACGGCTGTCTTGCCCCCGGAGACCGACGCCTGAAGGGTGCCGAGGGCTGATCGGGCGCCGTCCGGGTTCGAATTGAAGGTGTCGTCGACGATGGTGAACCCGGCGGCGGCGGTGGACACCGACTGGCGGTGCTCGGCCGTGGGCAGGTCGGCGATGCGCGAGGCCACGCCGGCGACGTCGACGCCCAGGGCTTGGCATATTCCCAGGGCGACCGCCAGGTTGGCGCCAAAGACACCCTGAGGGATCTCCGCCACCCTCTCGCCGGCGACCACGACGCCGTCGCGGGCGGAGACCTCCACGATTTCGATGGAAAGAGCCCGTTCCCGGGCGAGGTCGGCGAGGAGCGGGTGGTCGACGCATATCACTCCCACCTCAGCGCGGTCGAGGATCTCCGCCTTGGAGCGCACGATGTTCTCGAGGGTGCGGAATCTCTCCAGATGGACCGGGCCGATCGCGACCATCGCGGCCACCTTCGGCGGGATCCACGCACAGAGGTCAGCGATCTCCCCGGGCCCGTACGTGCCCATCTCGGCGACGAACACCTCCGTGCCCGGGGCGAGGTTCTCGTTGATCGCCCGTGCCAGCCCCATGCGATTGTTGAACGATGCCGGGCTGGCCACCACCCGCCGTGACCCGGAGAGGAGATGTGCGACGTAGTTCTTGGTCGTCGTCTTGCCGTAGGAGCCGGTGATCGCCACCACATCGGGGCCGACCGAGGTCAACTTGGCAGCCGCCCTGTCCACCCATTGCCTCCCGGATCGTCTCTCGAACGGGCCGAGGGCCCAAAGAGCGAGATCTACAACGAGGTATGAGAGAAAGAGAGGGATCACGATCAACAGAGGCTGGACGAGAATGGCGCCGAGCAGATACAGGACCAGGAAGAGGACCCCCGTCACCGCGGCGAGGCGGCGGAGTCGACCGGTCCACGCCAGCGGCGAGGTGACCCCCCTGACCGAGAGGCCGACCGGCCCAATCTGGGCGACAGCCACGAGAAAACCCCAGCGGACGTCGAACAACGCCAGGCCGACCCCGGCCAGGCCGACCACGTCGAGCATCACGTTGACCACACCGTTCCTCCACCATCGGGCGGCGAACCGGGTCACCTCTCCTGTCAGATAGTGCTCTCTCTGGGCCACCCGCAGCCAACGCAACTCGGCGGGCACGGCCGCCAGGGCACATGCCGCAGCGAGAAGCCAGATCAACTGGACGCCTTCTCGATTGCCTGCCTGAGCGCCTCCGGCGCCTGCAACGGGACCAGGTGGCCGACTCCGGGTAGCACCTCGAGGGTGGAATCCGGGATGAGGGCGTCGGCGGTCTCGGCGACGGAGACCGGGACGTCGCGGTCGTCGGCTCCCCAGAGCAGGTGAACATGGCTCTGGAGCCGCCCCAACTGACCCTCGTAGCTCTCATTGACCACCTTCACGAGGATGTCGCGCATCACTCCCGATGTTGCCCGGTAGTCGTCGGAACCACGGCTCCGCTTCTCCCTCTCCAGACGCTCGTTGGAGATCAGCCCGATCCGGTTGAGACGGCGAACGACCCGATAGACGAATGGCGGCCGGCGACCGGTCTCCAATCTGATCAGGGGAACTCCGCTCAGGACCATGGCCCCCACGCGATCGGGATGCTTCGCCGCCAGGCACACCGCAACCCTTCCCCCGAAGGAATGGCCGACGAGAATCGGCGGTCTGTCGAAAAAGTCCAGCATCCCGGCCACAATGTCTGCATAGGCCTCGGCGCCTATCGCCTCATCCGGTGCGGGTGAGGCCCCGAAACCAGGGAGGTCGGGAGCAATGCCGGACAACCCCTCGAGGACCGCGGCGAAATCGCTCCCGCGCCTGCCCCAACCATGCAATGCGAGGATGCTCGGGTCCCCGTCCCCGTACATCTCCGCGAAGAGCGCGCCTTCAAGAAATGAGCGCAGTGCCAATAAGAATCCTCGATCAGACCGGGAGAAGCGCCGAGAATACTTATCACAACCCTATTTGCCATGACTACCGAGAGTGTGAACACCAGCGTCCACGAATCGATGGCCCGGTTCAGGTCGTCGTTGCTGCGCCGTGCCTCGGCGGTGGCATGGATCGTGCTCATCATCGTCGGCTCCCAAGCCGTGCGCAGCCCGCTCGAGGACGGGACCCAGCTATTCACCCTCCCCGAGTTCTACATCCCGATGGCCGCATTGGCCGGGCTCCTAATCCTTTCCACCGCCTTTCGCTGGGACCGGATCATGCGCTCGGGGGCAGCCCCTTGGGTGTCCAGCGCCTGGCTCCTGGGGATGATCGCCGGGATCACCACCCTGGCACTGATCCCCGACCTGAAGGCCACCGCCGAACCGATCCTCTTCGGGATGGCGGCAGTGTCCGGGCTGCTGTTGGTCTGGTGGGCGCACTCGCTCGTGACCGTGGGCATCGGTGCGGCGATAGCCTTCATCAACTTCACCATCGGCGAGGCCAACGTCATCGCCGACGTCCTCACCCCGATCGTCGTGATCGTGGTCGTGGCGACGGCGACGGCGCTGGTCGGCTTCGAGTTCGAAAAGGAGGCGGTCACCTCGTTCGGCAAAGAGGCCAAGCTGGAGCAGCAACGCCTCGACTTCGAGCGTCTCTACGCGGTGAGCGCCACACTGGCCAGGGCCGAGTCGCTCGCCGAGATCGTCCCCCACCTGGTGGGGACGATCTGCAAGTACCTCGACGCCCAGGTCGGGGTGGTCCTGCTCCACGACGCCGAGTTACATCGCCTCGAGGTGATGAGCCCAAGCTGGGTGAACGGGTACCCGCTGGAAACCGATCCGATATCGGTTGAGATCAACGCCGCCAGTGTCGTAGCCCAGACCTATCGCGCCGCAAAGCCGATCTACGTCAAGCGCGTCGACGAGGACACCGACTCGCACGTGTTACTCAAAGACCTGGGATTGAAACAGGCCCTGGTCGCCCCCCTGAAGGTGGAGTCCATGAGGGTCGGGGTGATCGTGGTGGGCGATCCTTACATGGGCGATTTCACCGAAGACCAGCTCGAGCAGCTCGGTTCTCTGGCCGCACCCGCCGGCCTGGTCCTCAGCCAGATCGGCCGTTACGAGGCTCAGGCCGAGATGACGAGACGCCTCGAGGAAGTGGCCCAGATGAAGACCGACTTCGTCTCCACGGTGAGCCACGAGCTGCGCAGCCCTCTCACTTCGATCATCGGCTCCCTCGACACCGTCAACCGCCCCGAGCTCGCTCCTCAAGAACCCACCTCCCGGCAGCTCCTGGTCAGCGCGCGACGCCAGGCCGGCCGGTTACAGCGTCTCATCGAAGACCTCCTCGTGGTCTCGAGGATCGACCGGGGAGCGATCCCGGTGCATCCCGAGGTGGTCGAGGTCAAAGAGATGTTCGACGAGATCAACCGGGTGGTCTCGGTCGAGCCGGCATCGACGGTCGAGCCCGCCAACCTGGCCGTCTACGCCGATCGCGACCACTTCTCCAGGATCCTCATCAACCTCGTGGAGAACGCCGCCAAGTACGCACCCGACTCGCCGGTGGAGCTCTACGCCTGGGAGAAGAACCAACAGGCGAGGATCGCCGTCGTCGACCATGGCCCCGGTATCCCCGAGCACGCCAGGGAGAGCATCTTCGAGCGTTTCACCCAGCTGGACCAGTCGGACACCCGCTCGCGGGGCGGAACCGGTCTCGGCCTGTCGATCGTCAAGAGCCTCGTCGAGGTGATGCAGGGCTCGGTGCGTGTCGAGGCCACCGAGGGCGGCGGCGCCACCTTCGTCATCGAACTGCCTTCGGCGGGCGGCGACATGCCGTCCACCTTCTGAAGACCGGTCTATCCGGAGGGCTCCACCCCTGCT
>CAZZIG010000074.1:0-16522 GCA_964653975.1 uncultured Acidimicrobiaceae bacterium | reverse complement strand
GAGCCCAAGCCCGAGATGAACCAGTGGGCGCCCCGCATCGAGTCGGTCGAGATACCCAAGGACAAGATCGGCGAGGTCATCGGACCCAAGGGAGCAGTCATTCGGGAGCTCGAAGAGGTCACCGGCGCCAAGATCGAGATCGAGGAGGGCGATGGTGTGGGTATCGTCCGTATCGCCTCGAGCGATGCCGATGCGCTGGCTGCAGCCCGTGAGCGGGTCACCCAGATCGCATTCCCGCCCGAGGCTGCGGTCGGTGAGACCTACGAGGGCAAGGTGGTGAACATCACCAAGTTCGGTGCCTTCGTCAACATCCTTCCCGGGCGCGACGGTCTGCTCCACATCTCACGTCTCGATGGCTCCAAGCGGGTCGAGCGAGTCGAGGACTATCTGTCCGAAGGCGACATGCTCCAAGTGAGGGTTCGCGAGATCGATCGCGGCAAGGTCAGCCTCGAGCTGGTCGAGGCCCTGCCCGGCGCCACCCTGCCCAACGGGGGCGGTGGTGACGGGGGTGGTCGCGGCGAAGACGATGGTGGCCGTGGCAAGCACGAGAATCGTGGCGGCCGCGGTGGTCGCGACCGTGATCGAGGAAGAGGCGGCCGCAAGGACGACCGTCCCCGCGACGACAAGCCCGACGAAGGTGACAAGTCCTCAGGCGCTCGACGCAAGGCTGCACAGAGCTTCTCCGAGGCCTTCGAGAAGATGCAAGACTGACCCCGGCGCTTCGCCGTGTGAGAAGGGACCAATCGAGAGATCGGTCCCTTCTCGCGTCCGTCCCCTTACAATCACAGTGAGGGTGCAGGGATCGGCAACGGGAGTTCGATGGCTGTCGAACTGGACGGCAATGTCAGGATGCGAGGTGACACGGGCCCCGGAGTAGGTGTCACGGTCGTCGCCGACGGGGGGCGTCTGCGTCTCGTCTCGGGTAACGAGTTGGTCGGCGACTGGATGGTGTCCGACATCGGGATCGCCGCCCTCCAGGAGGGGTTCAACATCAAGGCCGAGGGTGAAGAGTTCGTCTTGCGGACCGCCGACGACGCGGTTTTCGCCGAGGAGCTCGGCATCGTGGCGCTATCACCTCGATTGGCTCGCCGGGTGGCGGCGAGGCACAACCCCGAGATCGAGGACCTCCCGGAGCCACCACAGATCCCCTCGAATCTCGCTGCCATTGGGTTCGCGGTGGCAGGGGCCCTGGTCGTGTTGGGGGGTAGCTTCCTCAGCATCACCGGCCGCAGCGCAGTGGCATTCCGCGGTGAGGCGGAAGCGGGAGGTCTCGCCTTCTGGCTCGCTTTCGTCATCGGTGGGATCTCGATGATCGCCGTGGCCTACGTCATGTCGATCGGAGCAAGGGGAGCACGCGTCATCGCGGCGGTGGCTCTCGTCGCCGTGATCATCGTCTTCGGATTTGCGGTGGCCGGATCCGAGCCCGGAGTGACGGAGATCACGGCGTACGGCTTCATCTCCGGGGGGCTCGTGGTCGGGGTGGCCGTCCTGGTCAGCGGCAGCCTCCGACAGAGCGATTAGCCCGACGACGGTACCGTTCGCCCATGCCCGAACTGCCCGACATCGTGGTCTACATCGAAGCGCTGCAGCGTCGCATCCTCGGTGAGACCGTCACCGGTGTGCGTGTGGTCTCCCCGGCGGTCATGCGGACCTACGACCCTCCGTACGACGCTCCGGTCGGACGGGCCGTCACCGACCTGCATCGGGTGGGCAAACGCATCGTGTTGGAGCTGGAGGGGATCTATGTGGTGATTCACCTCATGGTGGCGGGCAGGCTGCGGTGGGAGACCCCCGGCAAGGCCATACCTCGGAAGGTGGGGCTCGCCGCCATCGACTTCGACGACGGCACGCTCGTCCTCACCGAGCAGGGGACCCACAAGCGGGCCGGAATCTGGCTGTTCCGGGACTGGGACGGTGTGGCCGGCCTGGACCGGGGAGGCATCGAGCCTCTGGAGGCGTCTGTCCCCGAGTTCTCGCAGGCCTTGCGCGCCGAGAACCGCACATTGAAGAGGATCCTGACGGACCCTCGCATCTTCTCCGGGATCGGCAACGCCTACTCGGACGAGATCCTCTGGTCGGCCCGACTCTCACCGGTCAAGAGGACCTCCCAGCTCACCGACGAGGAAGTCAGTCGTCTTCACGAGGCTGTGGTGGGCTCGCTCGAGGCATGGACCGACACACTCAGGGAGGAGGTCGGGGAGGGGTGGCCGGCGAAAGTCACCGCCTTCCGCGACGATATGGCGGTCCATGGCAAGTTCGGCGAGGCCTGTCCTCGCTGCGGCTCGAAGGTGCAGCGCATCGTCTACTCGTCCAACGAGACCAACTACTGCGCCACCTGTCAGACGGAAGGCAAGTTGCTGGCCGACCGCTCCCTGTCTCGTCTCCTCAAAGACGACTGGCCCAAGACGCTCGAGGAGCTCGAGGAAGCCTGAGCACCGTCAGGCCTTTATCTGCCGGGCCCCGATGAAGGCCATCACGTAGCCGGCGTAGGCGGCGAGGGCTCCCACGATCTCGAAGATCTCGTTGAGGGCCGAACCTGCGAATCTGATGTCTTCGATGACGGTCAGGACACCGACGACAGCAATCAGGTAACCCAGGGCCTTCATGAGGAGCGGAAGAGAGTGGTAGCGCTCCACCAAGGCCCGATCGAGGCGCGGCAGTAACACCACCGCGATTGCCGGTACCACGGCAAGCCATGCCACCCAGTAGGTGTTGGCGAGGACGCCGAAAATCAGCCACACTGCCACCAACACCATCCCGGCGAAGGCCACCATGCCCTCACCACTGGTGAAGTCCCCGGCTCCCTCCAAGACGGCGGCATCGTCACCTGCTCCGGTGGGTGCCTGCTCCTCCACGGGCTCCATCCCGTGTGACTCGTCGACCATCCTTCCCCTCCTTCTCTCGTGTGTGCACGAGAGCCTATCCACAGATCCGGAGACGGGTCGTCGCAGAGGACCTATTGTTGGCCGGCCAGGTTGGTCACCCCGCGTCGCTCCATGTTGCCCCAACTGCGCGTCTCTTTGCCTCCCAGCATGGCCCGGATCCGCCAGAGAACGGTCATCTGGCGGAGACCGAAGTTCTCGATCACGGCCACCGCGATGAGCCTCGACGTGTCCGCGGGGCTGTTGAAGAAGCCGAACGACTCGTCGAGGAGCAGGGCGATCAAGGAGTTGAGCAGACCCATGCCCAGGGCGATGAGCAGCAGCCAGATCAGGGCCGTCGTGTTGAGAGCGCCGAGGAGCCAGGCGGTCGGCACCACGAACCACCCGATGAACTCGATCATGGGGGCGAGGTACTCGAAGAGGACGAACCCGGGCCAGGCGATCATGCCCATCTGCCGGTAGCGGGGGTTGAAGGTCATGCCCCGGAAGTCGCTCACCACTCTCATCAGACCACGATGCCAGCGGATCCGCTGGCGACGCAGCACCCTCAGTGTGTCGGGCACCTCGGTCCAGATCACGGCGGCCGGCTCATAGACGATGCGATAGGGCACGCCCTTGTCGAGGAGGTGACGATGGATCCGCATCGTGAGGTCCATGTCTTCGCCCATGTGGCCCTCGGTGAGCCCGCCCACCTCGACGATCACCGACCGCTTCCAGATTCCGAACGCCCCGGAGACGATCGGGACCGCGTTCATCCACGACCACCCGGGACGGCTGGCGAGGAAGTTGCGAATGTACTCGAGGATCTGCATGCGGGGGACCAACCTCTTGGGGACGCTGGCCTCGATGATGTGGCCGAGTTGGACCCGGCTCCCGTTCAGGGGTCTGACATTGCCCCCGACCCCCACTGTGCGTGCCCGGTCTTCCACGACTCGTTGCATCGAGTGGACGAGACAGTCCGGGTCGAGCACGACGTCGGCGTCGGTGCAGAAGACATACGGATAGCGGGCGGCGTTGATACCGGCATTCAGGGCGTCGGCGCGTCCCCCGTTCTCTTTGTCGATGACGGTGATGTCGACACCGGATCGTCCCCGGTAGATCGCTCTCACCGTGGCGCTTTCGAGGTCGGGTCTGTAGGGGATGCGAACCTGTTCCAGTTGGAAAGTCTCGATGAGGGAGTCCAAGGTGCGGTCATTCGACCCGTCGTTTACCACCACGATCTCGAAACGGGGATACCGGACGATCGACATCGAGCGGACCGCGTCGACGATCCCGGCTTCCTCGTTGAAGGCGGCGATGATGATCGAGACCGGGGGAGTGGTCCGGCTGGAGAGCATCTCCCCGACCCGCCCGTAGCGGCGGAGGTGGTGATTGCGGCGCAGGGCCGCCGCGGAGACCAGCGCCAGGAAGAGCAGGTAGACCTGCATCGCGATGAAGTACGCGATGGTGGCGTAGCCGATCCAACTCATCACATCGAGGATCACGACCACCCCGATCGCATGTGGGCGAGCAGTCGCTCGCCATGGACGCCCTCTCGTTCAGCCCTTCGTCTGGCCGAGACGAGCTCGCCGGCGTCGGTCAGTGCCTCTGCGGCGGCGTCGGCGGCAAACGGGTCCTCGTCATCGAGCGCCGTGTAGAGAGCTTCGATCCCTCCCGGCAGGCCCGCGATGGCAGCGGCCGAGGAGCGACGCACCCACCAGTTGGTGTCTCGCATCGAGTGGAGGAGACGAGATATTGCCGCGGGGTCGCCCAGGCCTCCCAAAGCACTTGCCGACTTGGCTCGCAACGCCCACTCGTCATCGTCGAGGAGTGCGTCGAGGGCGGATAACGCCTCCGGGCTCCCCAGTTCTCCGAGGGCATACACGGTTGCGATGCGGACCTCGACATCAGAAGACTCCTCGAGGATCTCGAGGAGAGGGCCGACCGCCTGGTCGTCGTTGATCTGTGCCAGTGTGCGCAACGCGAGCGTGACGCCCTGTGTCTCATAGGGGTGGTTGATCCGGATGTAGGCGAGGAGCGGCCACGTCGCCTTCGCCCCGTAGCCGACCAGCGTGTCGGAGAACCGTGTGCTCACCCAAGGTATCTCGGTGCCGAAACGGGAGACGATCTGGTCGATCGCCGGGGTCCATCTGATCCGGCCGAGCCCGCGCCCGCATTGGATCCTGATCTCAGGCTCAGGGTCGTCGAGATGGCGCATCAGGGTCTCCGCTGACATCTCGTCGCCCAACTCGGCTAGGGCGACGGCGGCCCGGAGTCTCCGACCCAGTAGCCAGGATGAGTCGAGGTAGCGCATCTGGCGTTGGATGATCCCGTGGTGGTTGACGATTCGTCCCAACGTGGCCGCGTCGTCACCGGTGAGGGCGTTCCTCATGTCGAGGAGGGCGTCGAGGAATGCGGGGTCCTCGGCCATGGTCTCGGTGATCGGCTCGTCGTAGTCGTCCATCGAGAGGTGACGGCTCAACACCCGGAGGTATGCCGTGCGACGCCGGTCGTGGTCCAGGCGGCGACGGCGATGGACGACCTTCAACACGACCAGCACCGTCAACAGGACGGCGTTGACCGAGAAGATGACCAGCACGGCCACCTGGTTCAACAGGTCGAGGGACATCGGTACTCATGAGTATCGGAAGGATCCCGGTCACGTTGAGGTGAATGGCGTGTGTCGACCCGATCAGATCTGCATGCGGATGCGCGCCATCAGTTCGGGGATGCGAAACGGCTTGCGAACATAGTCGACTACACCACGGTCGAAGCTCTCCACTGCGGTCCGGTCGTCGTCGACACCGGTCAGCATCAGGACCGGTGCTTTCATGCCTTCCTCGTGCCAGCGTGAGACCACGTCGAGACCGAGCAGTCCCGGCATCAATTGGTCGATGATGACGAGGTCGTAGTCACCGCTGCTACCCAACTCGTAGGCGCTCAACCCGTCTTCCGCCAGGACGACCTCATAGCCCGCGCCTTCCAGGGCGGTTTGCATCAAGGCCCTGATCGTCTCCGAGTCGTCGGCGACGAGGATCCGCTTCTTCTCACTCACGTGCGGAGAGGGTAACGGAGGAGACCGTCGTCTCGGGACAGTGAGCTCATCTCATTTGGAATCGAACATATGTTCGGTATGATGGAGCGCCCTCAGATTGGAGTCAGATTGCGGATCGAGGGCTTCTCGGTCACCGACATCGCTGTGACGGTGACCGAGACCGGTGACGACAGGAGCTTGCTCGACCTACGACCCGGTCGGATCACCGAGTTGGTCGGTGACCCGGGGAGCGGTCTCACCCGTCTCGGGCTCAGGTTGGTCGCCCCTCACTCCCGTGTTGCGACTGTGGTCGCCCTCGATACGAGAGGGTGGATCTCACCGGAGGCAGCCTGGGAGACCGGGGTGGTGCCGGAGCGTCTGGTGGTGGTGAGATGTGACGACCCCGGTCTGTGGCCAAAGGTCACCGCGGCCCTCTTCGAGGGCGTCCGCGCCGTGTATGCCGAGGTGCCGGAGCGGGTCAAGGACCAGGATCTCCGCAGATTGGCCGCACTAGCCAGGGCGCGTCGGGTGGCGGTGGCCATGCGCCCGATGGGGAGGGGGCTCCCTGGCGGGGTGTCATATCTGAGGCTCAGAGCACTCGGTGTCACCTGGGAGGGCGCCGACCGGGGTCATGGGAGGCTGACGAGACGTCGTCTCGTCCTCGAGGCGACCGGCAAGGGTGCGGCCGGCATCGCCCGACGATTCGAGGTTGAGGATGAAGGCACGG
Organism: uncultured Acidimicrobiaceae bacterium; assembly: GCA_964653975.1. Taxonomy (GTDB): domain Bacteria; phylum Actinomycetota; class Acidimicrobiia; order Spongiisociales; family ZC4RG35; genus JANQRA01. The sequence goes on along the minus strand of CAZZIG010000074.1, from coordinate 9,900 downwards.
ACGATGTGCGTGTGGTTTCCGATGTGGTCGTTGACCAGGCCAGACGCGCCATCGGATGAGCCGGTTCTGATCGTCGACGATCGGGTGACCGGCGCCACCGGAGAAGTCCTGGAGGCCGGTGTGACCCTGGGCATGCCCCGCCGTGACGCGGAAGCCCTGGCGCCTTTCGCCAAGGTGATGATCAGGGATGTCGGTGAGGAGGCACGCAGGTTCGAGCCCATGGTGTCTCTGGTCGAAGACCTGGTGCCCCGGGTGGAGGTGGTGTCCCCGGGTCTGATGTTCGTCCCGGTCGACGGCGCCGTCCGCTACTACGGCGGTGAGGAGACCCTGGCAAGACGGGTCGACGAAGCCATCGCAGCCCATTTCGAAGACGTCCCCGAGCCCCACGCCCGAGATCTTCCCCCTCACATCAAACCTGCGGGGGGTAGCGAGCGCAGCGAGCGGAGGGGGGTCGTCCCCCCTCACAATATCGGCATCGCCAATGGCCCTTTTGCCGCGCGGTGGGCGGCGGCCACTGCGATACCAGGTGAGCCTTTGATCGTCACCGATACCACGAGGTTTCTCTCCGGGCTCGACCTGGGGACGCTTCGTGAGTCGATGGGTGGCGAGGAGATGATCGACACTTTCCGCTGGCTCGGCATCTCCACTCTCGGTGATCTGGTCAGACTGCCCCGGGACACCCTCGTCTCCAGGTTCGGCAACCCCGGGTTGCTGGCTCATCGTCTCGCCAGCGGTGAGGATCGGCCTGTTGAGCCGAGGGGAGTGGCCGCCGACATGTCCGTCGAGATGTCGTTCGAGGACCCCTTGGAGACTCTCGACTCGGTTGCTTTCGCCGGCCGCAATCTGGCTGAGAAGCTGTTGGGGAAGCTCAGGTCGGCCGGTGTCGCCCCTCATACCGTGACCATCACCGCGGTGCCTGCGAGAGGGGCGACACGCTCGCGGGTGTGGCGGTCGGCCGATCCGCTCACCGAGAGGGCGGTGAGCGACAGAGTGTGGTGGCAGCTCCGCGCCTGGGTGGAGAACGGCGGGATCCCTGGTGGGATCGTCGGGCTGGGCATCGTCCCTGCCGACCTCTCCGGAGAGGGCAGGCAGTTGGGTCTCTTCACGGACGAGTCTTCGATCGTGGAGGCCGAACGCGCCCTCGCCCGGGCACAGGCGATGTTGGGGCCGGACGGTGTTCTGCAAGCGAGGGGCCAGGGGGGCCGGATGCCGGCGGAACGGGTGGCCTGGTCACGTTGGGGTGACCCCGAGATGCCGACGGAGCGTGACTCCGGGGCTCCTTGGCCGGGGGCAACACCGTCTCCTGCTCCCGCATTGGTGCCTCCAGGGCTCGACCCAATCGAGGTGGAGTGGGACGGGGGTATGCCCACCAGAGTGAGGATGGGGTCGAGATGGGAGCCGGTGTCGACCTGGAGCGGGCCGTGGCGTCTGAGTGGTCGCTGGTGGCGAGGTGAGGGCGATGCCGACCGCTATCAGATCGTCACCTCGGTGGGCGCCTTTCTCTGTGTGGTGACGGGGGGTCGGGTCTATCTGGCCGCCGTCTACGACTGACTACGACACCCGACCGCCCAGGTCGCTGACTCTCTTGGAGATGACCTCGTGGACCTGGTCGCGAAGGGCGTCGGCGTCGGCTTGAGTCATCCCCTCCGTCTCTATCGGCGGGTCGACGATCGCCGTCACGTTGCCGCCACGGAACCAGGGTCTACCGGGAACGGCGGCCTCGTAGGTGCCGTGGATGGAAAGGGGGAGCACCGGGAGTTGGCTGGAGATCGCCATGGTGAAGGCTCCCTTCTTGAACGGCTTCATGATGCCGTCGCGGGGTCGCGTCCCCTCCGCGTAGATGATGAGGCTTCGCTTGTTTGCGATGAGGTCCTTGGCCTGTCGGTTGACCGAGTTGTGGATTGCCCCCCGGGCCGCCCGGTCGACTTCGATGATCCCGATCGACCTCATGGCCTGGGCCAGCAGCGGGATGCGAAAGAGCTCCTTCTTGGCCAGGTAGCGAATCGGCAACTGGACGGCGAGGAAGCAGACCATGATGTCGAGCGTCGACAAGTGGTTGGCCACCACGACATACGATCGCTCCGGGTCGATCGAGTCTCGACCTTCGACGCTGAGTCTGGTCCCGGATGCGCGCAGCCAGACCCGGCTCCACCAACGGATCACCGTTTCGATGCCCGGGGAAGTCGGGTTCACGACGACCAGGGCGAGCACCGCGACGGCGCCGATGATCGTGGCCCCGACCCCGGCCACCCAGGTGGCGATGGTTCTGACGAGGATGAGCGGCCACTGCATCGGGGCGAGGGTAGTGGCGGGTATACCCTCCGAGCCGTGGACAAGAACCAGTTGCGCATGGCCATCAGGAGCCGGGGCCCGGTGGCTCCCGAGACGAGCCTGCAGGTGGTCGAGGGGCTGTTCTCCTGGATGTCACAGAGGCTCCCCGGCACGGTGTCCGCGTTCCTCCCCATGCCCGGCGAGGTGGATCTCCGTCCTCTGTTCGCCCGTTTGCCAGGTTGGCGCTGGGTGTTGCCCCGTGTCGAGCCCGATCGGTCACTCACCTTCAGGGACCGGGATGTGCCCACCGAGAGGCACAGCCTCGGGATGGATCAACCGGCGGACATCGGCCCTGTGGTGCCGTTTCATGAGATCGATCTGTTCCTGACCCCGGGCCTTGCCTTCGATCCTGCCGGCGGGCGGCTCGGCAAAGGTGGCGGTTTCTACGACGAGGTCCTCGCCCGGAGTCGCACCGATGCGGTTGCGGTGGGGATCACCATCGAGGACAGGGTCGTCGAGACGGTCCCGATGCACGACCACGACCAGCGGGTCGATTGGCTGGCCACCGAGACCGGGGTCATTCGCTGTATGCCCAGGAACTGACCTTGTCTGCGGTGATGGCGATGACCGGGCCGAGTGGGGGCTCGGCTTCGTACTGATCGTATTTCGCGGCGAGGGCCACGACGGCTAGGGAACGCAGAGCGTCGGCGTGATGGATCGTCGCCGTCCCATCTATCCGCACCCACCAGAGATGGGTCCAGTCGTCGTCGTAGTGATCGACGAGAAACGAGACCGCGGGGTTGGTCTCGAGATTGACCAACCGCTGCAATCTGTGAGTCGTCTTCGGCTTCTCGTCGATTGCGGTCACCACCGTCCCGTCGATCGTGGCGAAGGTGACCACGACGACGTGTGGCCTCCCGTCTGGTCGCACGGTGGCGAGATGCCCGCAGCGGGCAGCCGCGATCCTGGTGAGCCCCTCAGCCTGACTCACGTGCGCCATTCAGGAGCGGCCCGACGGTTCGCCACGCGGTGTCGGCCCATCGAGCGTGGCCTGCTGCACTCACATGGAAGTAGTCGGCCGCCCAGAGACTCCGGTCGGTGTTCCAGATCCCAGGGTCGTCGGCTCTTTGATCGATGACGGCGGCACCATGGGCCGATCCCACTTTCCAGTGCACCCGATCGAATCGTCGAGCCCGACGGGACATCATCGTGCTCAGGGGCGGATAGAGCCTTGGGATGGTTCCCAAGACCCCGATCCCGGTGAGGACGACCTTTGTGCCCTCGGATGTGAGTCGTTCCACGAGGAGATCGAGATTCGTGGCGAAGCGCCCGATCGGCACCCCCTTGATCACGTCGTTGGCGCCCACCGAGACGAAGGCCACGTCGGGTTCGAACGCGATGGCGTCGTCGAGTTGGTGGTCTATCACGTCGTGGGCCATCGAACCGCCGACGGCGAACGACTGGAGGACTATGTGCCGGCTCTCGGCGAGACGATCGCAGACCAGCGAGACCCAGATCTCGTGGGGCCCGGCGACACCCGGTGCGGTGACCGATGAGTCGCCGAGGACGGCAACCCGCAGCGTCGGGTTGGACGGGTCTCCGAACTCACCGGATGGATCGAACTCGTCCAATCGCGGGGCTGGGCGCAACACGGCGTAGACCGCCTCGATGCCGAGCAATGCCAGCCCGGCGATGGCGCCGCGACGAAGGAGCTGGCTGACCATGGAGCTATTTTGCCAGGGAGCGAGCCTCTAGCCGTTGGCGGCGCGTTCGATGCGCTCGCGGAGACCGAAGCGTCCCTTCGATTCGGTGAGATCCACGATCGCCCCGATGGTCTCTGAGAAGACGGACGGGTCGTCTGGGTAGAAGTCGAAGTGCTCGCCGGCGATGTCGAGGGAGAACTTGTAGATCGATGTCCTCTCGGCCGTGATGACCTGGAGGGACCAGGAGCCGAGCTGGCGCCGACCCGCCGAGACGCGGAAGCGACCGTCCCCGATGTCGATGAGCACGTTGCTGGGCTCGAGATTTGGACCTTGTAGCCGTCCTGTGAATTGAGCCATCCAGGCTCGCAATCTAGTCGCTTCTCGTCGGGTATGAACGGGTGAGTCTGTCAACTGCCGGTCGGACTAGTCAGTTTCCGCCAATTCCTCGACCGGGTCTCCGGCTCCGACCCGAATCGGGCCCATCAATTCCACCAGGGCGTCGAGTCGCCCATCGTCGAGACCGGTGGTCTCGAACACCTGGTTGACCGTTTCGGTGGCCGGGCCGAGGATGGCTTCGCCCTGTGGCTGCAGCACCGCCAGGACGATTCGGTTGTCGTCGTCGCTCGACTCGCGTCTGATGAGGCCCTCGCGCTCCAACCGCTTCACCGCACTGGTCACGCTGGCCGGGTGGACCTGGAGACGGTCACTGATCTTGCCCATAGGGAGTCGGCCGGTGCGGGTGAATCCCAAGAGACGCAGGATCTCGAAGCGGGCGAACGTGAGCCCGAGTGGCGCCAGTGCTTCCTCGACCCGTCCCACCAGGATCTGTTGCACACGTGTGATGGTGGTCACCGCAGCCATTCCCGGGGCGGCCTCCTCCCATCCGTGGGCGATCCATTGACGTTTTGCCTCGGCGATCGGATCGAGTTGTTTTGTGGTCGGCATTTCCTTTGACATCAAAGTATTGCATTCGTATCATCAATGCAAGGATGTCCGAGATCAAGCTGGCCAACAAGGTCCGCTTCGTGACCGCCACCACGCTGTTCGATGGTCACGACGCGTCGATCAACATCTTCCGTCGGATCCTCCAGGCCTCCGGGGCCGAGGTGATCCACCTCGGGCACAACCGGAGCGGGCTCGACATCGTCGAAGCCGCTATCCAGGAGGACGCTCACGCCATCGCGGTGACCTCCTACCAGGGCGGTCACATGGAGTTCTACCGCTACCTGCGTGATCTCCTCGTGGAGAGGGACGCGGAGCACGTGAGGATCTTCGGCGGGGGTGGCGGCACCATCCTCCCCGAGGAGGGCGAAGAGCTGGCAGCCTATGGCATCACCCGGATCTACTCGCCCGACGAAGGTCGTTCCATGGGATTGACCGGGATGGTGGCCGACATGCTGACCCGGTCCGACTACCCGACCGGTGAGCTCGGCGAGGACTTCGATCTCGACCGTCTCGACACCTCGACCCCCGCGGTCGTCGCCGGGCTCATCTCGGCGGCGGAGAACTATCCCGACAAGTACGCCGATGTCTGGGAGAAAGTGGAGGAGCGTGGGGCCGGCAGGAGCACTCCGGTGGTCGGCATCACGGGCACGGGAGGCTCGGGAAAATCGAGTCTGGTCGACGAGTTGGTGCGTCGTCTCCTCGCCGACTTCGAAGAGCTCCGGATAGCCGTCATCTCCGTCGACCCGTCGAAGCGCCGCTCCGGGGGCGCACTTCTCGGGGACCGCATCCGGATGAACACCCTTCCGCATCCCCGCGCCTACATGCGTTCTCTGGCCACCCGTCAAGCCAATCTCGCCCTCTCGCCACATGTGCGCCAGGCGGTCGACATCGTCAAGGCCGCCGGCTACGACCTCGTCGTCCTGGAGACGTCGGGCATCGGGCAGTCCGACACCGAGATCGTCGACTACTCCGACCATTCCGTCTATGTGATGACCCCGGAATACGGGGCCGCCACCCAGCTGGAGAAGATCGACATGTTGGACTTCGCCGACATGGTGGCGATCAACAAGGCCGACAAGCAGGGGGCCGAAGACGCACTTCGCGACGTGCGCAAGCAGTACAAGCGCAATCGTCTCGCCTTCGACGCGGCGGACGAGGAGCTACCCATCTATCTCACCGTGGCCTCCGACTTCAACGACCCCGGCACCAACCGTTTCTACAAGGGCCTTGTGGCCCGGCTCGGGCTCGATTCGACGATCGACCTGCCCCTCGAGGATGCCGCCAAACAGCACGTGGTCCCTCCGGAGCGGACCAGATATCTCGCTGAGATCGTCGAAGAGATCCGCCGGTACGACGGCTGGGTTGCGGAACAAGCCGAGGCCGCGGAACGTCTCTACCGGTTGCAGGGGGCGGCGGACGAGGACGTGGACGTCACCGATGAGATCGGTGGGGCGCGCGAGGCCCTCGACCCCGAGAATCTTCGTCGTCTCGAACGCTGGGAGGGTCTGGTGGCCGAGTACTCCGGCGAGGAGTTCGTCTATCACGTGCGTGGTAGGGAGATCCGGGTGCCGCTCCACACCGAGACCCTCGCCCATACGAGGGTGCCCAAGGTGGCCCTGCCCCGATACCGGTCCTGGGGAGACCGTCTCCAGTGGATGCTCCAGGAGAACGTTCCCGGGGAGTTCCCCTACGCGGCGGGTGTCTTCCCTTTCAAGAGAGCGACCGAGGACCCGGCACGCATGTTCGCCGGCGAGGGGCCACCGGAGCAGACCAACCGGCGCTTCCATTACGTGTCCGAGGGAATGCCGGCGAAACGGCTGTCGACAGCGTTCGACTCGGTGACCCTGTACGGCGACGACCCCCACGAGCGGCCCGACATCTACGGCAAGGTGGGCAACTCCGGCGTATCGATCGCCACCCTCGACGACGCCAAGAAGCTCTACTCCGGGTTCGACCTCGACGACCCGGCCACCTCGGTGTCGATGACCATCAACGGGCCTGCCCCGATGATCCTCGCCTTCTTCCTCAACGCCGCCATCGACCAGGCATGTGAGACCTACATCACCGAGAACGACATGTGGGACGAGGTCGAGGCCAGGATCGAGGAGATCTACGGAGACCGGCCCCGTCCCGAGTACGACGGCGACCTCCCTTCGGGCCACGACCGACTCGGTTTGCGTCTGCTCGGCGTCACCGGCGACCAGGTGCTCCCGCCGGAGGTCTACGAGCGGCTCAAGGCGGAGACCATCGCCACGGTGCGGGGAACGGTGCAGGCCGACATCCTCAAAGAGGACCAGGCCCAGAACACCTGCATCTTCTCCACCGAGTTCGCCCTCCGCATGCAGGGGGACATCCAGCAGTATTTCGTCGACAACGACGTCCGCAACTTCTACTCGGTCTCGATCAGCGGCTATCACCTGGCCGAGGCGGGGGCCAACCCCATCACCCAACTCGCCTTCACCCTGGCCAACGGATTCACTTTCGTCGAGAACTACCTGGCACGGGGGATGGACATCGACGACTTCGCCCCCAACCTCTCGTTCTTCTTCTCCAACGGGGTCGACGCCGAGTACGCGGTGATCGGCCGGGTGGCCCGTCGCATCTGGGCCAAGGCGATGAAGCACAAGTACGGAGGCAACGAGCGCTCCCAGATGCTGAAGTACCACATCCAGACCTCGGGCAGGTCGCTGCACGCCCAGGAGATCAGCTTCAACGACATCAGGACGACGCTGCAGGCGCTCTACGCCCTCTACGACAACGCCAACAGCCTCCACACCAACGCCTACGACGAGGCGATCACGACCCCGACCGAGGAGTCGGTGCGTCGTGCCCTGGCCATTCAGCTGATCATCAACAAAGAGCTCGGCCTGAACAAGAACGAGAACCCCCTCCAGGGCAGCTTCATCATCGAAGAGCTCACCGACCTGGTCGAGGAGGCGGTCCTCGCCGAGTTCGAGCGGCTCAACAGCCGTGGGGGAGTGCTTGGTGCGATGGAACGGCAATACCAGCGCACCAAGATCCAGGAGGAGTCGCTCTACTACGAGCAGAAGAAGGAGTCGGGCGAGTATCCGGTGGTCGGGGTCAACACTTTCATCTCGAAGCAGGGCTCGCCCTTCCAGACCCCCGATCATCTGATCAGATCGTCGGACGACGACAAGAAACGCCAGATCGCCAATCTGAGAGCGTTCCAAGCGCGCAACGAGGAGGCAGCGCAGGCCTCACTAGCCGAGTTGCAGCGAGTGGCGGTCCATGGCGGCAACATCTTCGAACAGCTCATGGAGACCGCGAAGGTGGCCTCTCTCGGTCAGATGAGCCGGGCCCTCTACGACGTGGGCGGCCAGTACCGGAGGAACATGTAGGGGCCCATGAGGGTGGACGTAAACGGCACGAAGCTCTGGTTCGACGTGGAAGGGATAGGGCTGGTGACGGACGAGGACGAGATGCGGACACGACCGACTGTCGTGTTGCTGCATGGTGGGCCCGGCGGGTTCGATCACACCTACTTCAAGCCCGATTTCTCTCGGCTTGCCCAGATCGCACAAGTCGTATATCTCGATCTTCCCGGCCACGGGCGCTCCGATTGGGGTCCAGCCGAGCAGTGGAGCTTAGAGCAGGCTGCCGACGATGTTCGAGCGTTCTGTGATGTCCTGGGCATCGTCGATCCGATCGTCCTAGGCCATTCGTTCGGAGGCCCTGTGGCGATCGTCTTCGCGGCGCGCCACCCCGACAACCCCGGCGGATTGATCCTTCAGTCGACCATGGCGCTATTCGACCTCGATCGGGTCGTCGACGGGTTTCGACAATTGGCTGGCTACGAGGTGGCGGACATCGTTCGACGCTCATATCTGGGCGATGACACCGTTACGGCTGAAGAGTGGGATAGGTGCTGGCGGTTGTTCGGCGCCTGGGTACCCGGCGAGGTCGAGAAGGCACGGATTCCTCGCAACCAGGAGCTCAATGTGGCAGGCGGCGAGCTGATGCTTCACTTCGATGTCGGGCCTGAGTTGGGTGAGGTCCGTTGTCCAACGTTGATCAGCGTGGGCAGTCTCGACCCGATAACACCGACGTGGGCCGCCGAGGAGATGTTGGCGCACCTCGCCGACGAGATAGGCATGCTCGACGTGGTCGATGACGCCGGGCATTTTCCTTGGCGCGACTCACCCGAGCGATACTGGTCCTCGGTCGAGGGATTCATCACATCGATCGGGTGACCGCGAGTGGGCCCAAGGAGTCGAAGGAGGCCCAGTCGGAGCTAACCCGGACGCGAGCTGTCCCGTATTCCTTTTACTCTCCCCACATGGCTGAGCACGACGTCCGACCGCTCGATGCGAACACCTTCGACGCCTTCGCCCAGTTGGTCGAGCGTCACAACGGTGTTTGGGGCGGCTGCTGGTGTCTCGCATTCCATCCGAGGACTCCGGACATGGGACAGAGCGTGGAGGGCAACCGAGCGGTGAAGCAACGTCTGGTCGACGAGGGCAAGGCACATGCTGCGGTGGTCTTCGATGGCGACCGAGCCGTCGGGTGGTGTCAGTACGGCTCCCCGGAGGAGTTGCCCCGGATCACGCACCGCAAGGAGTACGAGGCGGGACTGGTCGAGCCCGCTGACTACCGGATCACATGCTTTTTCGTGGATCGGGACTACCGGCGCGAGGGGGTGTCTGCGCTCGCCTTGCGGGGTGCGCTGGACCTGATCGCGGCAGCGGGTGGCGGTGTGGTCGACGGGTTCCCCTATGACACCGGGGGTGAGAAGGCCAACGCCTCGTTTCTCTACAACGGCACCCGGAGTCTTTTCGAGCAGGCGGGTTTCGAGTACGTGCGGCCCAAGGGCAAGAACCATTGTGTGATGCGGAAGAGGGTCATGCCGGTCTGATCTGGTTCCGGGGTGGTGGGGAAGGGGCCACCCCTATGTTCGGTGTCGCCTGCGGCGTTGTTGGTAGCGGTCTTTGGCGTGTTCTTGGATGTGGCAGGGTCGGCAGAA
>CAZZIG010000073.1:0-9221 GCA_964653975.1 uncultured Acidimicrobiaceae bacterium | reverse complement strand
CGAGACTGTCACGATTGACGACCAGGTACTCGGCTGCCAGGGCCTGGTTGGAGAATGACATGTCCATGACGTCTGCGGGATGACCCTCGGCCGCCCCCAGGTTGACCAGACGTCCCTCGGCCGCGAGCAGGATGCGTCGGCCGTCCGGCATGTCGAACTCCTCGAGGTTGTCCCTGATCTGACGACGCCCGGTCGCTTCTGCGCGCAAGGAGGCCAGATCGAGCTCGATGTCGAAGTGCCCGCTGTTGGCGAGGATCACCCCGTCCTCCATCTTGTTGAAGTGCTCCATGCGCAGTACGTGCTTGTTCCCGGTGACGGTGATGAACACGTCACCGACTTCCGCCGCGTCGGCAGCCGTCATGACCCGATAGCCGCTCATGGCCGCCGAGAGTGCCCGCACCGGGTCGACCTCGACCACGATGACCTTGGCGCCGAGACCGTCCGCCCTGTCGGCCACACCTCTCCCGCAGTCACCGAACCCCACCACGACGATGTTCTGACCGGCGAGGAGGATGTTGCTGGCCCGGATGATCCCGTCGAGAGTCGACTGGCCCGTCCCGTAGTGGTTGTCAAACAGATGCTTGGTGGCGGAGTCGTTGACTGCCACGACCGGCACCCGGAGGGTCCCGTCGGCGGCCATCGCTTTCAGACGGATCACACCGGTGGTGGTCTCCTCGGTCGACCCGATCACCTCGATGTCGCGACGGTCGGTGTGAAGCAAGGTGGCCAGGTCGGCCCCATCGTCCATCGTGATCGCCGGTGCGTGGTCGAGCACGGCGTGGATGTGCTTGTAGTAGGTGGAGTCGTCCTCACCCCTGATGGCGAAGACCGGAATGCCCTCGGCGACGAGCGCCGCGGCTACGTCGTCCTGTGTCGACAACGGGTTCGATGCGCACAGGATCGGCTCCGCTCCCCCGTCTCGCAGGGCCAACATGAGGTTGGCCGTCTCGGCGGTGACGTGCAGGCATGCCGCCACGACGTGGCCCTCGAGGGGCTTTTCCTCCCGGAAACGCTCCCGGACCGTCGCCAGCACCTGCATCCGTCGCCCCGCCCAGGCGACCCGGCGGGCACCGCCTTCGGCCAGGTCCGGGTTGGCAATGTCGTAATTCATCGAGTCAATCCTCTATTAGCAGTTTCTTCAATTTCTCGATCGTCACCACGGGGGTGGGATCGACACCCAGTCGCTCCGCGAGCATCCAGGAGACCAGGTCCCCGACCACCGTGAGCGAGATCAGCCGGGCCAGCTGCGAGCCGCCCTTGGCCCCGACCTCGCCCACCCACGGGACCGCCTCTCGGGTCAGCTCCCGGGTGTGGGTGATGCGCCGTTTGACGCGGTCGTGGTCGGTCTCGTCGGTGAGCACGACGATGCCAACACTCTCCCGCGTCTTCTCGGGCATGGTCTCCCACCCGACGATCTCATTGTGGTCGAGCTCAGGGAGGCTGGAGTACCACGCCGGGACTTTGGCGTTCTCGTTGATCTGGGTCTTCCACCTCTGCGCAACCACCGAGGAGACCGGGCCTCCGCCGTAGATGATGGGGATGCGCCCGGCGAGAGCCGATGCGATCTCCTCGGCTTGACCCCAGGCGTCGCTGCCCTCGGCAGTCATCGCGTCGGCGAGGTCGGCAGCCTCCAGATAGGCGAGCCGATGATCATCCAGCGACTTCGCTCCTTCGAGGAGCCTCACCACCGCCCCGATCATGTATCCCGCCGCAGCGCGCGGTTGCAGGCCGGTGGGCACGGTGATGGTGGCCCAGTGGTGTTGGGCGGTGAGCTCTGCGAGTCTCCCGCCCGTGGTGACAGTGGCCACGGGAAGCCCCGACTCCCATCCCGATGTCACCATGTCCAGGGTCTCCTCGGTGTTACCCGAGTATGAGGCGGCGATCAACAGTGGTCGCACCCGGATCGCCCAGCTGGGTATCGGCCCGTACCCCTTGTGGACCGCGACCCGGGTCCCGGTGGGGAGGGCTATCGCCGCGGCATAGTCGCCGGCGATACCCGACCCGCCCATGCCGGCATACAACACCTCTGAGAACGTCCCGACATGGGGTGGCTCCACATCTGCCGCCCAGCGAAGCTGGTCACCGAGACTGCGGATCTGAGAGAGCATGTCAGTCATCCGCCGGACCCTCCGCCTTGTCCACCAACATGATCGGGATGCCGTCTTCCACGGGGTAACGGCGCCCGCATTCGGTGCACTCCAAACGGGACGCCTCCTCGTCCTCGGTCAGGTCGGCCTTGTCGACCGGACAGACCAGGACCTCGGCGAGGGTCGGGTCGATGAGACTCAAGTTCCACTCTCCACTACTTGGCTGACTTGCTGCACGAGCCGAGCCACTTCGGCCTCGTCCGGCGCCTCGGCGTTGAGACGCAGCAAGGGCTCGGTGTTCGATGGTCGCAGATTGAACCACCGATCACCCAAATCGACGGTCAGTCCGTCGAGCCGGTCGATGTCGGCGTCGACGAAGACCGCGGCCACCCGGTCCATCACATCCTGTTGGTCGGAGACGGTGAAGTTGATCTCCCCCGACGCCGAATAGCGCTCGACTTCGAGACGAATCTGGGAGAGGGGACGTTGGTCCTCGCTGACGATCCGGAGCAGATAGAGCATCGCCAGCATCCCCGAATCGGCCCGATAGTTGTCCCTGAAGTAGTAGTGGGCACTGTGCTCACCACCGAAGACCGCACCGGTTTCCGCCATGATCTGTTTGATGTAGCTGTGCCCGACCCGGGTCCGGATCGGGATCCCGCCCGCCTCCTCGACCACTTCGGGGACCGCCTTCGACGTGATCAGGTTGTGGACCACCTTGTCACCCGGATTGTCGGCCAGGATCCGACGGGCCACCAGCGAGGTGACCGTGCTGCCGCTCAACGGGCTGGCCAGGTCGTCGAGGAAGAAGGCCCGGTCGGCGTCACCGTCGAAGGCCACACCGATGTCGAATCTCCCGGTCGCCATGAGCTCTTCCAGATCGCGCAGGTTCTCCGGCACCAGCGGGTCGGCGGGATGATTGGGGAAGGAGCCGTCGGGCTCCAGGTACAGCCCTTCGAGGCTGGCCGCGATCCGATCGAACACCTGCTCGATGGCGATCCCTGCCATGCCGTTGCCGCCGTCGGCGGCGACCCGAAGGCTCCCGATCGAGTCGGCGGGCACGATCCCGAAGAGATGATCGACATAGTCGTCGACGATGGCCACCGACTCCATGGTCCCCTCGGAGACGCCCCGAGGGGTCTCCTCGGCCAGCACCGCCTCCTTGATCTCGGTGAGCCCGGAATCCACGCCGATCGGGGCCGCCCCGGGTCGGCACAGCTTCAACCCGTTGTATTCCGGCGGGTTGTGCGAGGCGGTGATGATGGCGCCATGTATGTCTTGGGCGCCGGAGTAGTAGTACACCGCGTCGGTGGGGACTTCTCCCAGGTCGATGACGTCGCCACCGGCCATGCGCACGCCGTAGCTGAGTGAAGCGAAGAAACGTGGGCTGCTGTCACGGCAGTCCCTGCCGATGGCCACCGCCGGGGCGCCGAGCCGACTCACCAGGGCGACGCCGATGCGCCGGTACAGCTCCTCGTCGAGCTCACCTGTGTCGACGCGCCCGCGGATGTCATATGCCTTGAATACGGTCTCGGGATCCACCTGGCCGGTGAGTGTAGGTGCCCGTCCACCCCATACGTTTTCGAGCATCGAGTGCGCTCGAAACCTGCCGATATAGGGGCGAAAGCGTACGGGGTGGTGGGTTCCTACACTGCAGCCCGCCTGATGGCGCCTTCTATCACCATCGTCGTGCCCGTGTACAACGAGGCCGAGTTCATCCCCGAGGCCCTCCCGAAACTGATTGCCGCAGTGGAGGAGGTGGGGGCTCCATGCATCATCCGCATCGTCGAGAACGGTTCGTCCGATGGCACCGGGGAGATAGCCAGGGAGACCGCCGGTGAGGCCCCTGTCGTGGTCGACTCGCTCCCCACACCCGATTATGGAGCGGCGATGAGATACGGGTTTCTCGCCGCCGACTCCGACTGGGTGGTCAATTTCGACATCGACTACTTCTCCGCCGACTTCCTCCACCAGATCCTGGAACAACCCGACGAGGTCGACCTGGTGATTGGCTCGAAGCGAGACCCGGCGTCCGACGATCGACGCCCTTTCGTCCGCAGACTCGCCACCCGGGTCTTCAACATCCTGCTCACCTCGATCCTCGACTCGAACGTCTCCGACACCCACGGCATGAAAGGGTTTCGCCGCAAGCTGGTCGATGAGATCGCCCCCCAGGTCATCAGCACCACCGACCTGTTCGACACCGAGTTGGTGGTCAGAGCCGAGCGCGCCGGCTACCGGATCGTCGAGGTGCCGGTGGTGGTCGAAGAGATGCGCACCGCCCGCTCCTCACTGATCAGACGGGCCCCCCGAACGGTCTTGGGTCTTCTCAGGATGCGTCGGTTCCTTCCGAAGGACCGGCCACCCGCCTCCGGTTGAGCACGAAGCCAACGATGAGCAACGATCCGATGCCCCCGAGGGTGAGGATCTTGCCTCCACTCTCCGCCCAGGTGTCACGGAACTCGATCACCACGTCTTCCTCGGTGGGGACCACCACCATCAGCGACGGCGAGGCCCGCCAGGGCCCCTCGGCACCGGTGGCGGTCCAGTTGGGGAAGTAGGAGACCTTCACCATGTGGGGGACACCGACCGCCTCGGTCGAGAAGGAGATACGGTGATTGTCGACGACGATGTCGGCGACGGCGTCGGCAGCGACGTCCAGGGCGATGTCGGGACGTTGCTCGACCGAGGTGATGCGGGGCCAGTCCTCGGGACCGTCGGCCACGACCCAGCGGTGCATGTTGTCGATGTCGTCGAACCAGTCGAGAGACAGGTCGTGGAAGCTGGGTAGCGCCTCGCCGTCCGGTCCGGTGACCGTTCCCGAACCGATCAGAGAGGCCAACAGACCTCTCTCCGGGACGTCGTAGACCGCGGGTTGATGGGTCGCTGCGACGACGAGGTCGGTCTCCGGAAGCCGGAAGATGTGGAACGGCTCGGTGACGGCGACCTCTGTGAATCCCTCGATCTCGTTGGCCTTCTCGGCTGCGTCCGGGGTGAACGACACGTAGTACTCGACCCCGTAGAGATCCATGTGCTTCAACCCCCGCTCCATGTCGAAGGTGTAGTAGCGCAGACCCGGGATCGGGTTCGATGGTCGGAATGACATCTCGGAGTGGTTGATGAAGTGGAACGGCGTGGTGAGCGACGATTCGAAATAGAGCCCCTCCATCGACTGATGCGACCCCTCCGTCCAATACGGGATCAGCATCGGCGACATCGGTGTCCCGTACTTGTTGAGATCGCTGTTGCTCTCCCACTGCACCCTGCCGCCGGGCAACGAGTTGAGCTCGACCATCAACGCCTCATACTCGGGCCAGGGCTGTTTGGCTTCGTAGCCCTCGTAGTTCCATTTCGACCACCCATCGACGAAGGTGACACCGGCCGTGGCGCCGAGCACGACCACCGAGGTGGCGGCGATGGTGAGGAAGTTCCGGGTGTTCACGGTCCGAGTGAGCCAATAGGTGGCGCTCAGGGCGAGCAGACCGGCGGCCACGACGACGATCCAGGACCAGGCCGGGAACTCCGAGGACTCGACCACGAGACCGGTGGCCACAGCGAAGGCGGTGATGAGGAGAGCCCGGGCCCAGTGGCTGTGGATCCGGCTGGGGAGACGACGCGACAGCCACATTACCGCCACACCCAGGCCCAGGGCGGCGAAGAAGGCCACGCCGAAATACCAGTAGGGAAGGAGACGTCCGTTCCAGAGCTTCCAGCGCTCGCCTCCGAAAAGGTCGGGGAGGAGCTCGGGGAGGATGCCCGGGAGCGGGAAGTAGATCACCGGCAGCAGAGTGGCAGCCAACAGAGGGACGACACGCTTCGTCCTCCTCACCGCCCACACCGCGGCGGGGATCGCGATCGGCACGAGGAGCCACAGCTCGACCGGGAAGATCTCCTCCCACCTGCTGAGCGGGGTCCAGGCCATGTCCGAGGACAGCCCGATGCGCGCCAGCAACGGAAGGGCCCAGAAGGCCGCAATCGCGAACCCCCAGAACCAGATCAAGACGGTGCGGGCCGGGCCCTTCTTCCAGCCGAGGACAAACAGCGAGGCGAATATGACCACGATGGTCGTCAGCACGTGGGACAGGGCGGTCAACGCCAGGGCCAACGCCGCCCACTTCACGTACTTGCGGTCGTCCCGCACCGCCATGATGAGAAAGCCCAGGTAGACGAGGGAGAGTGAGAACGACCACGAATAAGAGAACTCGCCCGCCAGGGTGGAGGCGACGTTCCCTCCGTAGATCGAGTAGCTCTCATAGAAGGCGAACACCACTCCGGAGCCGGCGGTGATCAGGCCGATGTGACGACCGAGGCGGAGTGCCCGGGTGTGGAAGTAGATCGCCGGTGCCATCGCCAAGAGGCCGAGGACCGTGACGATCTTGAATGCCACGCCATAGGGCAGGAAAAGGTCGAGAGCGACGATGACGAGCGAAGGCAGCGGGAAGTAGAAGTAGAAGGCGGGGAATCCGGCGAACCAGTCGTTGGACCACCCCAGGATCCGGCCTTCGGGGAGGAGCGTGTCGCGGAGATATGCGGGTCCAAAGACGTGGGCGCCGGTGTCACCCCCCGTCGGCGTGGTGGCCGAGAAGATCAACGCAGGGTTCATCACGATGAATATGACGAGCGAGGACGCGACCAGGATGATCGCCGGGAGTGGTGGGATGCGCCGCAGCGTCTCCCGAAGGACTGTCACTGTCGCGCTTGGCGGACTATCTCCAACACCTGAGTCACGTCGATGTCGACGCCTTCCCGGTTCCACCACTTCTCTTCGCAGTTGTGACACCAGAAGAAGAGCACCTCGGTCTCGTCGGGCAGGATGTGCTCGATCTCCAGCACTTTGTTCTGAGAGCAGCGGGGACAGTCCATGTCGGGCAATATGGTAAGTCTGAGAGGCTGGCTACTTCAACGATCGAGCGGTCAGGGGGTCTCGTCGAGTAGCCGGCCGATGTAACGGCTGCGACGTTTCCCGTCCTCGGTCCAGTATGCGTACCAGTAGGGGCCATGGGGGCATTTGGTGCAGCCCTGCTTACCGCAGCGCACCATCTGCTGTCTCAGGCTCACCTTGGGCCCCTCGTTCGGGTCGGCCGCGCCACTTCGCTCCAGCTGTGCCCTGGTGAGGATCTGGAGCCGACGCAGCCCATGCTCGTCCAGGTCCTTTACCGCGTCGAGGAGGTCGGGGTCTAGTGCCCTGGACATCGACGACGGTATCGCTCAGCTCGGCCTGCCCACGGCAGGTGTCGCTGGTCGGGGCACACACGTGGACACCGGTCGTTCACGCCACCTGCACCGGGGCGAACAGCCGGGTGACGGTGCGTCGGTCGGTCAGAGTCCATCCCTGGGGTGGGGTCATCCGGTCGGAGTGATCGGCACAGAGCAGATATCCGAATTTGTCGACCGGGTCGCTCAGGTCGTCCATCCAGACAGCGCCGTCCGAATAGTTGAATGTCATTACCGCGGCGGCGGGAGCGCCACATCTCGCACAGCTAACTGTCATGGCGCCACGGTAGGAGTCGCGAAAACCGCGTTCAAGGATCAAACGTGTTGGCTACCGAAACCGATCATCGCGATCCTCGGCCGA
Organism: uncultured Acidimicrobiaceae bacterium; assembly: GCA_964653975.1. GTDB lineage: Bacteria > Actinomycetota > Acidimicrobiia > Spongiisociales > ZC4RG35 > JANQRA01. The sequence continues at coordinate 1,559 of CAZZIG010000073.1, read as the reverse complement.
AGATCGCCTCGTCGGGCTGACCGGTGTAGAGACGCCCCCGTCCCCGCTGGTCGACCAACATCACCGCGGGGACTGCTTCGACGCCGATCTCCTCGAATGGATCCGGGTCCTGCTCCCATGAGATCTCGGTGTACCCGGAGTCGCCAAGGGCCTCGTCCAGCTTGGCCCGGGCCCGATCGCAGGTGGCGCAACCGGTGGAGGAGAAGAAGTAGACGCCGGGTCCGAGATCGCCGGCATCGACGGCTCTCACCGGGTTCAACGACCGTCGCCGCTGGACGACAGCGACACCCAGGGCCACCGCGATGACGACGGCGATGAGGCCGATTCTGGCCCAGACGTCATCCATCCTGGAGCGGGAGACCCATGGCGGCCGTGCCCCTGCCCTCGAGGGAGGAGGTCCACAGGGCGACGACCGGGCCGTCGGCCTCGACACGGTAACCGTCGGCACCCACCAAATCGGTCACCAACACCCCCTCGGCGGCGACTTCCAACTCGCGGACGATGGCCGAGTCGGCCAGTCTCCTCACCGTCACGGTCACCGGCTCCAGATCCGAGTTCAGCACGACCAGAGAGCTGGAGCCACCGGGTGGCCCACTGGCCCCGGGGAGAAGCCATACCGTGGCGTCTACGGGGCTCCCGGTGGTGGCGGCCATGCCTGACCCGGAGTCCATCCACAGGCTGGCGACCACGGGCCCGGTGGCGACCACTCTGACGCCCGCCGCTCCGGTGGTGATCTCGGCAAGGGGAACGACGGCCGAGCCACGGGCGGGAAGGACTCCGGTGGCGTGTGCCTCGACGAAACCGTCCGGCCCGTATAGATCGACCTGGTATTCGACCTCGGTCGCCTCGGGGGTTGCGATGAGCATCCGCTTGGTCGGCTCACCGGGCGGTACCGGCAGCCACCAGTCTTGTTCCGGTGCCACCGCACGCCACATCGCACTCTCACCGTCGATCGTCTGGCGACCGAAGGCGATTATGGAGCCGCGCAATGTCTCGATGCTGACCGAGATCGATTCGCGGCCGGGAATGATCTGGGTCAGATCCAGGGAGATGACGCTGAGTGGCGGGACCAAGACATCGTTGAAGCGATCGTTCGACTCGATCCCGGCGTCGGTGGTCACGGTCAGGTCGACCGTGGCCTCTCCCGCGTAGGGGTTGATCAGCTGTATGTCGAAAAAGGCGTCGGTGACCGTCGAGCCACCGGAAATGAACGATTGGACAGCGGGCTCGACTGCGCACGACTCGGCTGCCCGGGACCCCGGGCCGCTGACGACCACGGCGGCTGCCGTCGTCTCCGACGGCATCTCGACGAGTCCACCCCCCCCCCCGCTCGCCGCCACCTCCCCCGCCTGCAAAGTGATAGCGCCGGTGGAGCCGGTCCTGAACGAGAGCGCTCCCAACTCCTCACCGGCGGCGAAGCTGGAGAGCCGGCCCTGGCCGTTGACCGACGACAGCACGGAGATGGTCGTGGATCGGTCCCCTCCTTCGAAGATGGGGCAGATCGCCACCGGTGGCGGTTCGGTGCCGGGCGCGGCTTCCGGCTCCGCCGGCTCCGGGCC
>CAZZIG010000072.1:0-13424 GCA_964653975.1 uncultured Acidimicrobiaceae bacterium | reverse complement strand
AGCCTTATCAATCTGATCAAACTCCGTAAACAAATTCTGACCACCAACCCGCTCCGCCAACGTCTTCGTAATCGCAGCCGTCAACGTCGTCTTCCCATGATCAATATGACCCATCGTCCCCACATTCACATGAGGCTTCGTACGCTCAAACTTTGCCTTGGCCATCGTTGGTGGTTCCTTCCTGCTTTCTTCTGGCAGCCGACGAGATTACGCGTCGGCACTGATGTAGCGGCGGGCAGACTCGAACTGCCGACCTCTCGATTATGAGTCGAGCGCTCTCACCAACTGAGCTACGCCGCCTCAGTCGCGACCCGCACCGGGTCGCCGAGCCCCGTTCCGGATTCGAACCGAAGACCTCTTCCTTACCATGGAAGCGCTCTACCGACTGAGCTAACGGGGCTGAGTTGTCTGACGCTCTCGGGGCGTCCGCGTGCCGGGAGAAGGATTCGAACCTCCGTAGGCGTATGCCGGCAGATTTACAGTCTGCTTCCTTTGGCCGCTCGGACATCCCGGCGCACACCGAAACCGTGCGAGATACACGCACGGTTCTGAAGGGGAAATATTAGCCAGACACACCAGCAGTGCCCAATGGGGATCGAAACCCCTCTCTCTCCGCACCAGAGCCGGATATTTCGGATCTACAGCATTGGGAACGCGGTCAGCTGATGCCCATCGCCATGTTCTGGAGACGCTCGATGCGCTCCTCGACCGGGGGATGGGTGCTGAACCACTTGGCCATGCCGCCCCGGCCCCGGGCCGCCTTGAGCGGGTTGTCGATGAACAACTGGCTGGTGGCCTCGTTGACCCGCATCGGGATCCGGGCGGTGCCGACCGAGATCTTCTGCAGTGCACTGGCCAGCTTCATTGGCTGACCGGTTATCTCGGCGCCGGAACGGTCCGCCTGGAACTCCCTGGTGCGGGAGATGGCGAAACGGATGAGCATCGCCAAGAGGGGGGCGACGATCAGGGAAACGAGGACACCGATGATCCCGAGCGGGTTGTTGCGGTTGTCCCCTCCGCCGAACCAGAAGGCCATCCGGGCCAAGATGGCGATCGCGGCACCCAGCATGGCGGCGATCGACCCGATGAGGATGTCCCGGTTGCGCACATGGGCCAGTTCGTGACCGAGCACCCCTTCCAACTCCTCTTCATCGAGGACTTCGAGGATCCCGGTGGTCACCGCCACCGCTGCCTTCTTCGGGTTGCGCCCGGTGGCGAAGGCGTTGGGCTGGGCGGAATCCATCACGTGGATAGTGGGCATCGGCATGTCCATCCGGGTGGTGAGCCGTCTCACCGTGGCATAGACACGGGGCAACTCTGCCTCGGTTACCGGCCGGGCCCCGGTGGTGGCCAGAGCGAGCTTGTCGGAGAAGAAGTAGGCCGCGAGGTTGAACCCGACCGCGATCACGATCGCCCAAATGAAGCCGTCGATCAGGGCGTAGCTCAGCCAGAAGAGCAGTGCGGTCATCACCGCGAGCAGACCGACCGTCTTGAGCGTGTTCATGAGGACAGATTCTAGGAAAGCTCCCGGCTAAAGGACTGTGGCCATGCACCCACTCTCCGCGTTCGCTATGGTTCCCGCCGGCATGGGCGTGGGCCCGGGCCCGGAGGACCAGCAATCTAGGAGGATGGTTTGAGACGGATCCTCGTCTTGATAGCCGCTATGGCCACCTTGTTCGCCACCGCGGTGCCGCTCGCGGCGCAGAGCGAAGAGCGCCCGACACCCGAACTGCCCGACAGCATCTCACAGGCGCGTTTGGACAGCCCAGTCAGCGTTGATGGCTCATTCGCAGTCACGAAGCTGAATCCCAGCCTCATTGGCGCTGAAGGCGAGGTGGACGTGATAGTCCGGCTTGCCGACGATTCGCTCGCCGAGTCCGGGAAGGCCGGCGACGCGGCGCAGGCTGCACACGTACGCAATCTCGCCAGGGAACAGGACCGCTTCATCGCACGGGCTGCCCGACACGGGGCCGAGTCCCTTGGTCAGGCCCAGCGGGTACTGAATGCCGTGTTCTTGAAGGTCGACGCATCGGCGTTGGCTGATCTGGCAGAGGACCCTGCGGTCGAACGAATCACGCCAGTCGGCACGTACGAACTGGCCATCGACCCACAGCCCGACTTGTTCGAGACCGTCGACTACATCGGCGGGACCACAGTCCACAACACTGGAGAAGATGGCGCCGGCGTGAGCGTCGCCGTGCTCGACTCGGGCATCGACTACACCCACGCCAACCTCGGAGGCGAGGGCACTCTCGCTGCCTACGAGGCGGCCACGGCCGACCCCACTTCCCGGGACGGGCTCTTCCCAACCGAGAAGGTGGTCGGAGGCTGGGACTTCGTGGGTAGCAACTGGGCGGGTGGTGCAGACCCCACCGAGCCCGATCCCGATCCGATCGACGATGGGCCGGAGGCCGGTCACGGCACTCATGTCGCACACATCATCGGCGGTGTCCCATCAGATGACTTCCCCTATGGCGGGGTCGCACCCGGTGTCGACCTCTACGCTGTGAAGGTCTGCTCCTCGGTATCGACCTCCTGCTCTGGGATCGCGCTGATCCAAGGCATGGACTTCGCGGTCGACCCGAACCAGGACGGCAGGACGAGAGACGCTGTCGACATAATCAACATGTCGCTCGGCTCACCCTACGGCCAGCCCTTCGACGATGACCTGTCGCAGGCGGTCGACGGGGCCACAGCGCTCGGCGTCCTGACCGTGGCATCCGCCGGCAACTCGGCGGACAAGCCGTTCATCACCGGTTCACCGGCGGCGGCCAACACCGCCCTCTCGGTGGCTCAGACCCAGGTCCCCTCGGCCACCATCCCGGCTCTGGAGATACTGGCGCCTCCGGCCATCGCTGGGATCATCGAGGATGTTGCCTTCCAGCCGTGGTCGGTGGCTCCGACCTCGGTGATCGAGGCTCCGGTCCAATATGGCGACGGAACGGGGGGCAACCTGAATGGTTGCGCACCGTTTGCCGGGTCGCTCGATGGGCTCATCGTCCTGGTCGACCGGGGTGAATGCAACTTCTCGGCCAAGATCAGCCACATCAGTCAGGCCGGCGGCGAGGCAGGGATCATCGGATTGATCGCACCCGGCGCCCCGTTCGCCGGTGGCGACGGTGGCGAGCGTCCCATCGACATCCCCGGCTACATGATCGACCAGGTCACGTCCAACTCGATCAAGGCCAACTCGCCAGGAGTGATCCTCAGAATCGACCCGGCCGGTCTCCCCGGCATAGGTCAGATGGTCGGATCCTCTTCGAGAGGGCCCCAGTTCGATGACTTTCGGATCAAGCCCGAGATCGGCGCACCAGGCGCTTCCGTCTCGGCCATAGCCGGCAGCGGAAACGGGACCGGCCCCTTCGGCGGCACGTCGGGGGCGGCACCGATGGTGTCCGGGTCGGCCGCGCTCCTCATCGGCGGCTTCGATAACCACAGAGGCAACGGCAGAGGGGCTGCGATCAGCCCACTCGAGGTCAAGTCACTGCTGATGAACAACGCTGAGACCGAAGTCGACGTGACTCCGTTCGTCGCAGATGCGCCCATAACGCGCATTGGTGCGGGTGAGGTCAGAGTCGACCAGGCGTTCGGCGCCGAGTCCGTTGCATGGGTTCGTGGCAACGATGGTGCGAGCCTGAGCTTCGGTCATGTCGACGTCACCGACACAGTGACGTTGACCAAGACCGTCGAGCTGCAGAACTATGCGAACAAGCGGACGACCTACGAGATCACCTCGTCGTTCAGGAAGGCGGACGACGCCACGAACGGGGCGGTGGCGGTGTCACATCCCGCTACGGTGGTGATGAGACCCGGTCTGGGTCGAACCACGACGTTCGATGTGTCGATAACCATCGACGGTGCTCTGCTCCGGAACAACTTCATGAACTCCGGATCGGAGGGGGCCAGCGGCGACGCGCTGACGATCAACGAGTACGACGGGTACCTCACCCTGAATGCCGGAGACGATCGCCCCATCACGATCCCGTGGCAGGTCCTGCCGCGGAAGGCCGCCGAAGTGAGCGCAGACGCGACCACGTTTGGGGCAGGAGGCGCGCTGATCGGGCTGACCAACAACGGTGTCGGCACGGCTCAGAACGACGCCTACGCCCTGGTCGCCGTGGACGAGAACCTGCCCGAAGGTGGTCCCGGAGAACAGGCTCCCACCCCCGACATCAGGGGAATCGGAGTCAACACGTTCCCGGTCCCGGCCGGCTTCTGTTCGGCCAACCCCTCGTTCATCTGGGCGTTCGCCATCGACAGCTGGGAGAGGCATGCGCATGCCAACTCCCCGGCAACGATGTGGTTGGACCTCGACGTGGACCAGGACGGGACTCCCGACTTCGCGGTGTTCAACTGGGATGCTTCGGGACCCTTCCTCCTGTCGGATGGACGCGCCCTGACCTGGGTGTTCGAGTGGACCGACTACCCGAACACGATCGGGAACGGGACAGGGTTCTTCTTCGCCGAGCACGCGACGGTCACAGGCAACTACGCCCTGTACCTGTGCGGGGAGCAGTTGGGGATGAGCCAAGCGGACTTCTTCAACCCCGTGGACGTCGAGGCATTCGCCTTCGACTTCTACTTCGGGGGACCGGGAGACGAGGTCGACCCGTTCACGGTGAGCCCGCTCGGTGAGAGGTTCTTCGGAGTGCCCGACGACATCCCCGGCAACTCCTCGGGATCGATGACCGTCCTCGATTTCGGAGATGAGGGGACCGATCAGAACCTCGGAATCCTGCTCTTCACCAACGGTGACCGCGGCAGCGGCGTCAGAGGTGGAGCAACCGAAGAGACCGAGGCGCTCTACTTCACGTTCGAGTAGACAGACCTGGAGCCGACTCAGACTGGGGCCCCGTCGATCGGGGCCCCAGTCCTGTCGGCCGTTCACGGGCGAATCTGGCGCTCACAGAGCTTGATGTTCTCCTGACCGCCGACCCGATAGTCGAAGGTCTGCCCGCCGAAGGTCAACTCGACATGGAAGCCCTCGACCAATGCCTGGGTGTAGAACTCGCCGGGCTCGGGACAACCGAGAGATCCATCGGGCCAGGTGACCACCTCGGCCCTCGTGACCTCGATCCCGTCCAGCGAGTCGACGTCGAGATGTTGCCGCAACCGGGCGAGTATCGACTCCATGACTTCGTCGGGGACCTCCCCCGTCGGGGGTGTGACCGTGGACGTCGGGACTCGCTCGACGTTGGGTTGGCCGCGATCGATCGACGTGGTGCTGGACTCGGGTTCTCCGTCCACTGAGCTGTCGGGAGAGACGCTCTCTCCTCCACCACAGGCCCCGAGTGCCAGGATCAATGCGAGAGTCGTGATGCTCGGCCTCATGTCTCTTTGACGGCCAGGTCGCTCGCTTCGGTTCCTACCCGAATCTCCAACACTCGAAAATCACCCAGCCCCCGGGGATGGAGCAAGGTCTCCGCCTCGGTCTTCAGCGTGCGGAGTCGAAGTCGCTCCGTCTCGTCGTCGCCGCGTGCCGCCTCCAACTCCGCATGGCGCAGATCGGTGAGCCGGTCTCGTAGACCGAGGTCGGCCAGGAAGTCATCCTGACGGAGGAGTCTCGCGGTGGGGTGGAGGTCGAGGAGGGCGCTGAAGTTGACGTCGGCGGTGATGTCGGTCTCCCCGGGCTCGTCGAGTGGGTGGGGGCCGAGGTGATGGGCACGGTATGTGCGCAACGTCCCGTCCTCTCGTCTGGAGAGGAGGTTCTCCGCCGTGTCTCCGTAGTCGATGAGCAGCAACGACCCGATCTCCAGTCGCCGGATCACATCACCGACCCATCTTCGGGCTTCCAACTGGACCTCGACCCAGCCGCCCTCGGCTACGGGCCCGGCATATCTCACGAGCCAATCGAGGACCTCCCCGCGGGGATCGGCGTCGACGAAGACGAGGTCCGACCCGTCGACCCCCACCCAGCGTTCCCGCCATCCCGAATCCAGTCTCTGGGCGAGGGCCATCGGCAGATTATCCAGCAACTCATTGGCGACGACGACGCCACGCATCGGTGCGGGCACCTCCTCGGTCACCTCTACCAGGCCGGTCAACGCCATTCGGGCGGCCGGCGAGGCTTCAACGGCGATGGCTTCGACGTCGATCGTCTCCAGCAATGGTCGCAACAGGGATCCGGAGCCGGAGGCCACCTCGACCAGAAGGAAGGGGTCGCCGATGTCATTCCGGATCTGGCCCACATAGTGAGCGAGGGTTTCGCCGAACAGCGGGCTCACCTCCGGTGAGGTGAGGAAGTCTCCCGCCTTTTGCGACCGCAGGGTCGAGCCTCCGAAGAACCCGTCCGGGTCGTAGAGGGCGATCTCCATGAACCGGTCGAACGGCATGGGGCCATTGGCCTCGATGTCGTCGATGATTCGCTGCTTGAGGGTCATTGGATAGCGTGCTCGGAATGAAGTACGGAGTGTTCATCTTCCCGACCGATACGGCAATTCGCCCCGACCACCTGGCACACGCCGTCGAAGAACGTGGCTTCGAGTCGCTGTGGTTCCCGGAGCACTCCCACATCCCCTCCTCCCGAGTGACCCCGTGGGGCGGCCAGGAGGGAGCGCCACCGCTCCCGGAACAGTATTGGCGCACCCATGACCAGTTCGTGGCTCTCGCCTACGCAGCGTCGGTGAGCACACAGATCAAGCTGGGGACCGGGATCACATTGATGGCGCAGCGTGACCCGATCTGGACTGCCAAGGAGGTCGCCTCCCTCGATCACCTGTCGGGCGGTCGGGTGATCTTCGGGGTCGGATACGGGTGGAACAAGGAGGAGATGGCACAGCACGGCATCCCCTATGCGGAGCGGCGCTCCATCATGAGAGAGAAGATCCTGATGATGAAAGCCCTTTGGACCGAAGAGGAGGCGTCCTTCGATGGGGAGCGACTCAGGTTGGAGAAGTCATGGGCCTGGCCCAAGCCTGTGCAGACCCCTCACCCGCCCATCGTGATGGGTGGGGCGCCAGGGCCAAAGACCTTGCGAGACATCGTGGAGTACTGCGACGGATGGATACCGCTCGCCGGCCGTCACGACATTGCCGGGCAAGTGGACCGTGTCCGCCAAGCCGTTACGGAGGCCGGGCGCGACCCGGACCGCTTCGAGATAACCGCCCACGGTGTGAAGTTGGACCACCTGGAAGGGCTCGACACTGCCGGGGTCGACCGTGCCGTGTTCACTCTCCCGCCTCTGGGCGAGGATGTGGTCATCGCCAAGCTGGATGAGTGGAAGTCGGCCCTCGGTATCTAATCAGAGGGCCTCCACCCGGGGAGACAGGCCCATGTCCCCCAGGTCCCTGGTGATCTCCTCGACGTAGATCGGGTTCATCGGGATCACCAGGTCCGGCCGGATCTCGGCCAACACATCGGGAGCGAGCACTTCGACCGCGGAGCCGGGAAGCCACTTGCCTTGTTTGTGGGGGTTGATGTCCACCACTCGAACGTCCCTCGCCCCCACAGACGTGAGAAAGGCGGCGGCCTTCGATCCGCCACCCCAGACGGCCACGGAGCCTCCCGTCGCCTGAACCGAGTCGATGGCCGACTGCCATCGCGCGATGGTGGCGGTAGCGGTGCCGGCGAACTGCTCGGCGAGTTGTGCGACTTGGGCCGGTGTGTCCTCCGTGGCGAACACCTCGCCCCGGTCGGTGTCGAGCACCGAGGTCGCCAGGAGATACTGGTCATCGAACCCGTAGCGCAGGTCGGTCACCGCCATACCCGCCCCACGGATCGTGCGGGCGAGCGAGCCGAGGGTGAAGTAGGAGCAATGCTCGTGGTAGACGTCCCAGAAGGCGCCTTCGGCCAGTACCCGGGTCGTGTCCGGGACCTCGGTGAACATCGTGGCCCCCGGGGTGTGACCTGCCGATTCGGCCAGCCACCCGAAGAACTCACCGACGTTGGGCACGTGCTCCATGAGGTGACGGGTCAAGACCAGATCCCCGGTGAGGTGGGTGTCGTCGCCGTCGTACCACTCGCGGCGAAACTCCAACACGGACCCGTCACCGAGATCACGATTGGGGAGATACCCCGGGTCGATCCCGAGACCGGAGCCGATCCCGCGCTCGGCGAGGAGTTGGAGGAAGTCTCCCTTGCCACACCCGATCTCGAGGACCGACTTACCTTCCAGACCGTGTCGTTCGACGAGCTCGTCGGCGAGCCCGGAGGCGAACTCTGTGAACCGAGGGCTGAACGCCTGGCTCTCCTCCGTGGGTTTGGAGTAGTCGACGAGAGCGAGGTCGAAGCGGACGTTTTGGATGAAGCCGCAGACGGTGCAGTAGGCGAGGAGGATGTCACCGGTGGGGTAGGCCGCCGCCTCGGCGGCATCGTCGAGAAGCACGCAAGTCTGCGCCGGCACCCCGCCGATCTCGTAGAAGGCGACCAGACCACCGCTCCCACACGCGGCACAGCTCCGCTCCTCCGCCTCGCCGGCGGCCGCGGGCGTGACCTCCCCGACGGTCGTTGTGCGAGAGGTCACAGGATTTCGGGAGATGGGATGGGGACGATGAACCGTCCCCCTGAATCGGAGAACCACGACTGCTGTTCCATGATCTCGTCCTTGAAGTTCCAGGCGAGGATGAGGAGGTAGTCGGGCGGGTCTTCCTTGAGGTACTCCGGGCCGTGTATGGGGAGGGCGACACCTGGCATCTCCCAACCGTGTTTGTGGTGGTTCCGGTCGACGACATAGTCGAGCATGGTCTCGTCGAGCCCGCAGAAGTTGAGGAGGATTGCGCCTTTGGCCGCGGCCCCGTATGCGGCGATCTTCTTCCCATCGGCCCTCAGTCCGCCGAGCATCTCCCGGAGATTCGACCTGATGCGGGTGGCGTCGTCAGCGAAGCGCTCGTAGTACCCGGGCTCGAGCACGCCGGCTTCGACCTCCTCCGAGATGAACCCGGCGACCGACTCGTCAGGACTACCGGTACGGGAGAAGTACACACGAAGCGACCCTCCGTGTATGGCGAGATGCTCGACCGTCACCAGCTCGAGACCGTGACGTCGGAACAGGTCCCTGACCGCGTGGACCGAGAAGTAACAGTGATGCTCGTGATAGATGGTGTCGAACTCGCACTTGTCGATCAGGTCCCGGAGATACGGGAACTCCATCACCACGAGACCATCGGGCTTCAACAGCTTGCTGATCGCCTCGACGAAGGCGTTCTGGTCGGGTACGTGAGCGAGGACGTTGTTGCCCACGACCACGTCGGCGCGGCGACCCTCGGCCACCAGTCGATCCGCCAGCGCTACCGTGAAGAAGTCACATACGGTGGGGATGCCGCGGTCCTCTGCCGCAGCCGCGGGGCCGGGCGCCGGATCGATCCCCAGCACAGGGATCCCTTCCTTGGCGAACCATTGCAGCAAGTAGCCGTCGTTGGATGCGAGCTCGACCACCAGCGAGTCATCTGAGACCCCTGTGCGCTGGATGATGCCCTCCACGTTGAGACGGGCGTGCTCCACCAGGGCCGGAGAGAAGGACGAGTAGTAGGGATACTCCGAGCCGTAGAGGGTGGTCGGATCCACCGTCTCCAAGATCTGGGCGAGGGAGCATTCCTCGCACCAGACGAACGTCAGCGGGTATACGGGCTCCTCATCTCTCGAGGCGCCACCCGGTATCAGACCGTCGGAGAGGGGGAGCCGGCCCAAATCGAGGACAGGGTGGAGACGAGTCGATCGACAGGAACGGCACGCCTCTATGACAACGAAATCAGATCCGGGCACTGGCATCGGAAGCCACCTCCACGACACGGAGATCGTCGTCGACCATCCCCAGACCTTGACGGTCCTTGATGTGCTTGATCCGCATCAACTCGCCGAAGAACTGCTCCTCGGTGAGCCCATAGGCCTCGAAGGCGTCACGAAGCTCGACCGCACCCTTCTCCACCGTCCACTGGGTCTGGAACGAAGGGATGGCCGCGTTGATCTTCCCGCAATCGACCCGATAGTCGCGGATGTCGGGCCCGGCCGTGCCGGACATCTCGAAGTTCGCCCCGGGGACGACCTCTTCGACGATTCGGGCGACATCGCGGATCTGGTAGTTCTCGTCGGTCGAGCCGACATTGAACACCTCGTTGTGCACCACTTCCCGCGGCGCCTCGACGACCGAGAGGAAGGCACGGGATATGTCCTCGATGTGTGCCAGCGGTCGCCAAGGGGTCCCGTCCGACTTCATGAAGACACGACCCTGGGTGATGGCATAGCCCACCATGTTGTTGACCACCAGATCGGCGCGCAGACGGGGCGAGAGACCGTAGGCTGTGGCGTTGCGCAAGAAGACCGGGCTGAAGTCGTCCGACGCCATAGGGGCCACGTCTTCTTCGACCTTGATCTTCGACCAGCCGTAGGGCGTGACCGGGTTGATCGGCGCCTCCTCGTCGACCCACCCGCCGGGGCTCGCCCCGTAGATGCTGCACGACGACGAGAAGACGAATCGCTCCACGCCTGCCGTCTTGGCCAACTCGGCGAGGCGAACCGAGGCACGGTGGTTGATCTCGTAGGTGATCTCGGGATTGAGATCGCCGACCGGGTCGTTGCTGATCCCGGCGAGATGGCAGACCGCATCGAAGCCTTCCAGGTCGGAGAGCTCGACGTCCCTGACGTCTCTCCGTATCGCGGGCACCGTCTGATCGTCGGATCCGATCGTGCAGTCCTCGAACAGGAAATTGTCCAAGCCGACCACGTCATGGCCCCCCTCAGTGAAGAGTCTGGTGAGGATGGAGCCGATGTAGCCGTTGTGCCCGGTGACGAGGACCCTGCTCACTCCCACACCCGCCACGGTGGGTTACCGCTGTCCCAGAGTCTCTCCAGCAGCACCTTGTCCCGGAGAGTGTCCATCGGCTGCCAGAAACCGTCGTGACGATAGGCCATCAGCTCACCGTTGGCCGCGAGCTTTTCGAGCGGCTCCTTCTCGAAGAGAGTGTCGTCTCCCTCGATGTAGTCGAAGACTTCGGGCTCGCAGACGAAGAAGGCTCCGTTGATCCACTCCTTGGCGAGAGGCTTCTCGCTGAACTCGACCACCCGGTCATCCTCGATCACCAGCTGCCCGAAACGGGGTGGCGGGTGAACGGCGGTGACGGTGATGGTCTTGCCGTGAGATCGGTGGAAGTCGAGCAAAGCATTCAGGTCCACGTCTGCCACCCCGTCGCCCCATGTGAGGAAGAAGGTGTCGTCGATGTGGTCACCGAGACGTTTGATCCTCCCCCCGGTGTTGGTCCAATGACCGGTCTCGATCAGGTCGACGGTCCAGTCTTCACTGAACCCATCTTCGTGGACCTCGACATCACCGGTCTTGAGCCGGACCCGCATGCTGCGGGAGGCGCCGTGGTACTCGGCGAAGTACCGCTTGATGTAGTCGCCCTTGTACCCGAGCGCGATCACGAACTCGTTGAATCCGTGATGGTCGAAATGAGTCATGATGTGCCACAAGATCGGCCGCCCCCCGATCTCCACCATCGGCTTGGGTCGGATCTCGGTTTCCTCCCCCAAGCGCGTGCCATGTCCCCCGGCGAGAATCGCCACTTTCATCGATGCCCCCTTCGCCACTGTGAGTGACACAGCCTAGCGTAGTGTGACCACGTCGTCACCTGCCTCACCATCCTGGTCGAGGATCGCAGACAATTCGTGGTCAGTGAAATCGGACACGCGAGTGGGGCGCCGTGACGGCGCCCCACTCTCGGTCTCTCGATCTGATCCGGCTAGAAGTCCATGCCTCCGCCGTGATCGTGACCGCCACCCGGCATGGCCGGGGCGTCCTCCGGATGCTCGACGACCAGCGCTTCGGTCGTGAGGAGCAGGGCCGCGATCGAAGCTGAGTTCTGCAGCGTGCTCCTGGTCACCTTGGCCGGGTCGATCACACCCGCGGTCAGCAGGTCTTCGTACTCGCCCGTGGCGGCGTTGAAGCCCTGGCTGCCTTCCTTGGCACGCACCTGCTCGACGACGACTCCGCCTTCGAAACCGGCGTTGAACGCAATCTGACGGAGCGGCTCTTCCATCGCCTTGCGCACGATGCTCCGGCCCGTCTTCTCGTCATCCGAGCCACCGCGCACCTTGTCCACCGCGGCTTGGGCACGAAGAAGTGCCACGCCGCCACCGGGCACGACGCCCTCTTCGACGGCGGCACGGGCGGCCTGGACGGCATCCTCGATGCGGTGCTTCTTCTCCTTGAGCTCGACCTCGGTCGCGGCTCCGGCCTTGATGACCACGACACCACCGGACAGCTTGGCGAGACGCTCCTGGAGCTTCTCTCGATCCCAGTCCGAGTCGGTGTTCTCGATCTCACGCTCGATCTGGGCGATGCGAGCCTTGACGTCGGACTCGGAACCGTCACCGTCGATGATCGTGGTGTTGTCCTTGGAGATGACCACCTTGCGGGCACGGCCCAGCAACTCGGTGCTCACGTTCTCCAGCTTCAGGCCGACCTCCTCAGAGATCACGGTGCCACCGGTGAGGATGGCGATGTCCTGGAGCATGGCCTTGCGACGCTCACCGAAGCCAGGGGCCTTGACGGCGATGGACTGGAAGGTGCCGCGGATCTTGTTGACGACGAGAGTGGCCAGGGCCTCGCCCTCGACGTCCTCGGCGATCACGAGCACACCCTTTCCGGTCTGCATCACCTTCTCCAGCACCGGGACCAGGTCGTTGACCGAGCTGATCTTCTGGTTGGCGATCAGGATGTACGGATCGTCGAGAATCGCCTCCTGACGGTCCGGATCGGTGATGAAGTACGGGGAGATGTAGCCCTTGTCGAACTGCATGCCCTCGGTGAACTCCAACTCGAGCCCGAATGTCTGGCCCTCCTCGACGGTGATGACCCCGTCCTTGCCCACCCTGTCCATCGCGTCGGCGATCACCTCACCGATGGACGAGTCGTTGTTGGCCGAGATCGACGCGACGTGGGCGATCTCCTCGGTGGTCTCGATGTCACGAGCCATCTCTCCGATGGCCTTGACCGCGACTTCCACCGCACCCTCGATGCCACGCTTGAGCTCCATCGGGTTGGCACCTGCGGCGACCTGACGGAGTCCCTCCTTCACCATCGCCTGGGCCAGCACCGTTGCGGTGGTGGTCCCGTCACCGGCGACGTTGTCGGTCTTGTTGGCGACCTCGTAGGCGAGCTTGGCGCCCATGTTCTCCCAGGCGTCCTCGAGCTCGATCTCCTTGGCGATGGTGACACCGTCGTTGGTGATGGTGGGGGCTCCCCACTTCTTCTCGAGGACCACGTTGCGGCCTTTGGGGCCGAGGGTCACCTTTACTACGTCTGCGAGCTTGTCGACGCCCGCCTGGAGCCCCTTGCGGGCCTCCTCACTGAAGCGAAGATCCTTCGCTGCCATACCTGATCGACTCCTTGTCAGCTGACGATTGCCAGGAGGTCACGCGACGAGAGGACGAGGTACTCGTCACCGCTCAGCTTGACCTCGGTGCCGGCGAACTTCGAGTACAGGACGTTG
>CAZZIG010000071.1:0-20979 GCA_964653975.1 uncultured Acidimicrobiaceae bacterium | reverse complement strand
GTCGTCCTCACCCTCGCGCTGACCGCAACGCTCGGGTCATTGGCCGGTCGGGTCGAGGTCGCCCAAGGCAACGAGGGCTTCGCCCCGGACAGCACTGAGATCGCGGCGCAGGAGCGCATCGGGGACTTGTTCGGAGACGACAGCACCGGAACCACCATTCAGGTCATACTCCGCGAACCGGGCGGTGACGTGATCACCCTCGAGGGCCTGGAGACCGCCATGGCCACAGCCGGGGCCATCCGAAGCTCTGAGGTGGGAAACCAGATCACCGACAGCGAACAGCAACCCGGCATCGTGCATTTTCTCTCGGGTGTCGAAGGCGCCATGGCCGCGCAGGGTTTGTCCATCGACGACATGACCGACGAGATGGTCAAACAGTTCTATGCCGCCTCTCTGGAGTCGGCCGACGCCTCACCGGAGCAGGCAGCTTTCCTCTCGCGTCTCGCCTCTGAAGACTTCGACGCCGAAACGGTCTCCGCGTCGGCCGGGATGGTCCTCGCCTTCGTCTCCGGGTTCCCCGGGGCCGGCGCCGAGGAGCAGTTCAACAATCAAGTCCAGATGGAGCAGTCGATGGCCCAGGATTTGGCCGCGGTCGAGAGCGACCTGGAGATCCGGCCGTTCTCATTCGGGCTGTTGTTGACGGGCGTAGACGACTTCACCACCGAGGTCGGTCAACTGTTCGCGTTGGCCTTCGCGGTCATCCTGGTCATCCTCGCATTCGTCTACTGGCTCTCGCCCGGCAAGGAGGGCAGTTGGTTCGCTTCCTCGCGCCGGACGTTGACCGACATGGTTCTCACCCTCCTCACGATCGTCATGGCGATCGGGATCATGCAGGGAACCGGCTATCTGCTGGAGCTGGCCGGGGTCATCGATGCCTTCTCCGCCCCGACACAGATCGTCCCGATATTGCTCATCGGGCTCGGGGTCGACTATGCCATCCACCTCACCTCGCGCTACCGCGAGGAGGTCGGTGGCGGCAAGGGCGTCGACGAGGCGATGACCGGTGCGATCACGTCGGTCGGCATCGCTCTCTTCCTTGCGACGGTCACCACCGTCATCGGATTCCTCACCAACGTGTTCAACCCGGTCCCGGCGCTCAAAGACTTCGGGATCCTGGCCGCAGTCGGGATTCTCGTCGCATTTCTCCTGATGCTCACCTTCCTCCCCGCGTCACGGATGCTGCTCGACAGGAGGGCCGAGCGGAACGGGAATCTGCCGGCCCGCTCCATGGAGTCGCACGGTGATCGGATCCTGCCCCGAGTCATGGAGAAGCTCGCGGTCCTCGCCGAGCGTGCCGCCATCCCCACCATTCTCGTCGCGTTGGTCCTCGGCGTCGCCGGCTATTACGGGTTCACCCAGCTCGAGACTCGTTTCTCGTTCACGGATTTCCTTCCCGACGACTCCGAGTACGTCGAGACCCTGGAGGTGCTGAGCAACGACTTCGGGGGAGGTTTCGGGGAACAGACCGAGGTACTCGTCGAGCCCAGCGTCTCTCAACCCATCGACGGATCGGTGCACAATGCGCTCGTGACCGCCAACGCTCAGCTGGCGGCCATCGACGACGTCTCCTCCGTGCCGACCGCCCAGGGAGAGGTACCCAACGCCAGCTCACCGATATCGGTGCTCGGACAGCTCCTCCAGGGCGGTCCCGAGTCGGCACCGCCCGAAGTGATCGAGGCGGCCCAGGAGGTCGGGTTGGGACCGGACCTGATGGTGCCCCCGGAAGCCGATGTGAATCCGCTCTACGAAGCGATCCTCTCCAGTGCGCCGGACACAGCGGCCCGGGTCATCGCGATCGAGGGAGGCGAGATAGAGGGGTTGCTGTGGGACATCACCACCACCGCGGGCGAGGAGGTGGCGGAATTACGCGCCGGTCTCGAGGCTGCGCTGACACCGGTCGAAGACACCGGCGTCTCTGCCATCGCCACATCGGACAACATCATCGGTGACGTCGTTGTGAACGAGTTGACGGCCTCTCAGAGCGCATCTCTTTTCATCACGATCGGTGTGGCCGCCCTCGTGCTCGTGGTCAGCTTCTATCTCGAGTCGAGGAGATGGCTGCTGGGCATCATCACCATCGCACCGGTGGCACTGGTGGTTCTCTGGACTTACGGGCTCATGTTCGCCACCGGCATCCCCTTCGGGCCGGTGACCGCCACCATCGCCGCGCTCTCGATCGGAATCGGCGTCCCATTCACGATTCACATCGCCCGCAGATTCCAGGAGGACCGGCGCGCCAACCGCGACATGGAGACGGCGATGAGGTCAACGATGAGACACACGGGTGGCGCGTTGGCCGGGTCTGCCTTCACGACCATGGCCGGGTTCGGGGTCTTGATCACCTCGAGTCTCACCCCCTTCCGCCAGATGGGTCAGGTCACCGTCTATGCGATCGGCCTCGCCCTGCTCGCCTCGGTGCTGGTGCTCCCGTCGATGCTCGCGCTATGGGACGCCTGGCATCGTCGTCGTGGTGATCAACTAATTGGGTCGGAAGCACTGGGGGAACCGGTTTCACAGTGACCTCTGATCGACCAGAATCTGCAGTGGCGGGGAGACGGGTCACGCGTATGGACGCATCCAGGAAACAAGCCGAGGCGACGCGACTTGCGCCGCTCGCCGACCGGGTGTTGGACCGGTACCCCTTCGAGACACGCGAGGTCACCCACCTCGCCACCCACTCCAACGTCCTCTATCGGGTGGTGACCGAATCCGGTCATCAGATGGTGCTTCGAGTCGGGACGCCCCACGCCAACTCGCGAAGCAACATCGAGGTCGAGGTCTCCTGGCTCGATGCGCTGTGGCGTGACACCGATCTCGACATCGTGCGCCCAATCCGCACCACCGACGATGAGTTGATCGTCGACGAGTTGGACGAGGGGATCGAAAAGGAGCGCTCTTGTGTGCTCTTCTCGTGGATTCCCGGCCAGCCGATGGCCGCGGGGTCGGGCACGTTCGCCTACCGGCTGCTCGGAAGCATGTGCGCCGCCCTCCAGGCCCACGGGCGGACATGGACGCCTCCACTCCGGGCGCGATTGCGGATCTGGGACGAGGTCTTCTACTACGAGGGGGAGTCCGATCCGGTGATCATCAGCCATCCCCTCTACGGGCACTTGTTCGATGCGTCCCGTATCAAGGTCATCGAGACCGCGATCGACCTCTCCCAGGAGGTCATCACGGAGTCGTATGCAGCGGCGCGGCCACACATCGTGCATGGCGACCTACACGAGTGGAACGTGCACATGTCGAGCAGTCGTCTCTTCGCCTTCGACTTCGAAGACGTGATGGTGGCGCTTCCGGCCCAGGACGCCTCGATCTGCCTCTACTCGTCGAGGACCCACGACCGCAGGAGCGAGATCAGGTCGGCTTTTCGCACCGGATTCGAAGCCGTGGCGCCATGGCCGGTCGCAGACGAGAGACAACTCGACGGTTTTCACGCCGCCCGACAAGTCATGTTGATGAACTATGCGGCGCGGACCCTGCCAACGCAGGAGGCGGAGGACTACCTGAATCAGGTGATGCCCTGGCTCGAGGGGTATGTGAGAAGCTATCGCTGACTTGAGATTCGACGATCGACGCCACGCCGGGGCCCTCTTGGGTCAGGAGGTGGCTGCGCTCGACCCACCCGACCCCGTGGTCTATGGGCTTCCCCGGGGAGGCATGCCGGTGGCCTTCGAGGTGGCGCTCTCGCTGTCATGCCCTCTCGACGTGCTCGTGGTGCGCAAGGTCGGTGTGCCCTTCCAGCCAGAACTGGCGATGGGTGCAATCGCCGAGGGAGGGGTCGTCGTTCGCAATCGGGAGGTCATCGAGGTCACCGGCATCACCGACGACGAGTTCTCCCGGGTCGCGGCCAGGGAGCGGCTGGAGCTGGAGCGGCGTGTGGCCGCCTATCGCGTCGCGGCGGAGCCCATTGCTCCAAGGGGTCACACCGGCATCGTCGTCGATGACGGGATAGCGACTGGTTCGACCGCCCTCGCTGCCGTGGAGATCCTCCGTGAGCAGGGAGCCTCGGCGGTGTGGCTGGCGGTACCGGTGGCGCCGCGTGACTCGCTCGGGCGGCTCGAGCAACATGCCGATCGGCTCGTCATCCTCTCCCGACCCAGGGATTTCGGCGCCGTCGGTGTCTGGTATCGGGACTTCACCCAGACAAGTGACGACGGGGTCAGGTCGCTGCTCAGTGAGTCGCGGCTAGCGTGACCGCCCCGCACAGAGAGGACAAGATGCCGTCATTGGAGAAGTTCTGCACCGTCGAGGGCGACCTGGGGATGAACGTGATCGGGAAGGCGCCCTCCGGCATGCGGATCGATTTTCCCTTCGAAGGTGTGGCCACCAGCGAGCACTGGGAGGGTGAGCGGCCCGTCAGAGGTGTCGACTACGTGACCGTGCGCGCCGACGGGAACATGGTTCTCGACATCCGCGCCACGATCGGAGAGAAGCGTGAGACGGTCTCCTACCGTGCGATCGGGGTCTCCATCGCCCATGAGGACCAGTCCGCCAGCCCCAAGGAGCTGATCCTCTTCGAGACCGGCAACGAGGATCTCGTCTGGCTCAACGACGAGGTCGGTGTCGCTTTCGGCCATGGCGCCGGCGGCAAGATCACCCTGGAGATCTACCTGGTCCGCCCCTAGAAGGTAGAGGGTAGAGGGGACCCAGCGTTCTCTACCCCATACCTTTACTCAGGAACCATCATCGAGCGTTCCTGAAGTCGGAGCGTTCCTGAAATCCGGCTTCCTCTTCGCCAGGAAGGCCATGACCCCCTCGTGGTGCTCGGGGGTCTTGCCGAGACGACCCTGCTCCTTCTTCTCTGCCTCCAGTCCTTCGCCGAAGCTCAGGATCGACGAACCGAGGATGAGCCGCCGGGTCGTGACCAGCGCGTCGGTGGGGAGGTCGGCGAGTTTGTTGGCATATTCGAGGGCCTTTTCGACCACTTCGTCGTCGGCGGTCACCGCCACGCAGAGCCCGCGCTCCGCTGCCTCGGAGGCCGGCATGCGCCGATTGGTCAGAGCCATCTCCAGTGCGACGGAGGTCCCTACGTGGTGGGGCATCAGCCAGGTGGTGCCCGAGTCGGGCGTGAGGCCGATAGCGGTGAATGCTGAGGTGAAATACGCCGATTCGGCCATGAGCCTGATGTCACAACCCAGCGCAATGCCCATGCCCGCCCCGGCAGCGACACCATTCACCGCGGCGACGGTCGGGACCGCACAATTCCCGATGGCATGAACCATGGGGTGGAACTCCTCGTCGAGGTGCTTCGCCAGGTCCGGCTCGCCCGTCTCGTACTCATCCATGAACCCCGACAGGTCGGCGCCCGAGCAGAAGGCTCTGCCTGCTCCGGTCAGAATCGCCGCCCGGGCCTCGCTCCCGGCACGGTCGAGGGCTTCGACCAGGGCCTCGGATAGAGCGGCGTCGATGGCGTTGTACCTCTCCGGGCGATCCAACGTGATCACGGCGACATCGCCGTCGAGTTCGTATCTGGCACTCATCTCAGCTCCTCGGGCTCGCGAATCGTAAGGGTCGGAAAGCAAAGGTATCCATTGGAGTGTCGCCTATCGTGGAATGCATCGTCGCAGCGAAACGCCGCGAAAACATCGACCCACAAGGAGGCGTCGTGAACAAGACCGAGATGGCGGACAAGCTCGCCGGCAAGGCGGACATCTCGAAGGCACAGGCCGCGGAGATCATCGATCACATCTTCTCCACCAAGGATGGAGAGGGAATCATCGCCGTCGAACTGGACGCAGGCCGCAAGGTCAATGTCACCGGATTCGGCAGCTTCTCGCTCAAGCGCCGGTCGGAGCGTCAGGGCCGCAACCCGGCAACCGGTGAGACCATCACGATCCCGGCCAAGAACTACGCACACTTCAGTGCCGCCAAGGGGCTGAAGGACCGGGTGGCGAAGTAACAGCCGAGTTTCTTCGTTTCGAGACGGCGGGTCCTCGGACCCGCCGTCTCTCATTTCGCACGAGGGGCGGTTGGGGTACCCGTTCTCATGTTCACTGTCCGCGTTTACCGTGGAGTCATGACGCTGGACCCCGAACGCTGGCGCCCTCCGGTCGCCATCGCTCACCGTGGAAGCAGGGTGTTGTGGCCGGAGAACACCGACACCTCGTTCCGGGGTGCATACGACCTGGGGTATCGCCATTTCGAGACCGACCTGCATCTGACCGCAGATGGGGTCCCGGTGTGTTTTCACGACCCGACGGTGGACCGGACCACCGACGCCACCGGCCGGGTCGAGGAGATGACGCTCGAGGAGTTGCAATCTCTCGATGCCGGCTACCGACACAACACGGCCGACGGCTTCGCTTTTCGTGACTCCGGTGCGCGGGTTCCCACCCTGCAATGGCTCCTGACCGCCTTCCCCGATGTCTCCGTGGTCCTCGACCTGAAGTGCGACAGCCTCGCTGAGCCGCTGGCCGCAGTGATCGATGATTTCGAGGCACACGACCGGCTCATCGTGGGCTCGTTCTCGGATAGGAGACTGGCCGAGTTCCGGGCGATGACCGATGGTCGGGTGCCGACTTCGGTCGGCCAGATGGCGGCTCGCACGTGGGTGCTGGCCTCGCGAGTCGGTCGTGGGGCCGGTGGGGGAGGGGGAGCGGCCGCCCTCCAGCTCCCGACACACCTGCGGGGAGTCAGGGTGGTCGACGAGAGACTGGTGACTGCAGCCCACGACTTCGGCTTGCAGGTGCATGTCTGGACCGTGAACACGACGGAGGAGATGACCAGGCTCCTCGACATCGGAGTGGACGGGCTGATAACCGATCGTCCCGACTTGCTCAAGGACCTGCTCGCGAGACGTGGCGAGTGGGTGGAGCCGTGAGAGCCTTGATCGCAGCGGTGGTGCTCGGCGGTGTGTTCGGCTCGGCGAACGCCACGATCGTCTCGATCGACGATGAAGTGATGGTCGTCGATTTTCGAGTCGAGGTCGTCGCCTCAGCAGAGTCGGTCGTAGCCCACCTCTCTTTCGACAACGAGCCCGAGCTGACCCTGCCCATGTTGGAGAGAGAGCCCGGGATCTTCGGTCTGCAGACAGAGCTCGAGCTCAAGAACTACGTGGTGGTGTTCGAGACTCTCGGCGAAGAAGGCGAGAGGTCGGAACCGGTCACACTGGCCCAGATGGGGGCCGTCCTCCCCCGAGCCGAGGGTGGCACCGCGACCACCGTCGACGATGAGGGGCTCAGCGAGGAATCGGAGAGCTTGCTGTGGCTCGCGGTCGCCCTGGGCGCCGCCTCCCTGTCACTGATCGCTTTTTGGGCGCTGGGGGGCCGCGAGGCCAGAGCCGAGCGAGAAGAAGGTGAGCCCAGAGACGAAGAGGAGTGAGCGTGATCCGGTACGCCACCCCCGGCGATGCCGAGACGCTGGCCGACGTTCATGTGGCCACCTGGCAGACGGCTTACGCCGGGATCTTCCCCGATGAGTATCTCGCCACCCTCGATCAGGGGTCTCGCGCCAGGTGGTGGCGTCAGTTCATCGAGCGCGGGGCCGAAGTCCACGTTGCCGTCGAGGGCAGGGTTGTCGGCTTCTGCCACGCCGACAGCTCCGATGAGAAGGGATGGGGTGAGATCTACTCCATCTATGTCCATCCCGACCACTGGGACGAGGGCCATGGCTTCCAACTGCTCTCGGCGGGAGAGTCCACCTTGCGGGACAGGGGTCACTACCGGGCACTGCTCTGGGTCCTCGAATCCAATGAGCGAGGCCGGCGTTTCTACGAGCGAAACGGCTGGGCACCCGGCAAACCGATCCGTGTCGAGGAGATCGGAGGTGTCCAGGTCACCGAACTCAGATACGAGAAGGACCTGACAACCGTTTCCTCACCTCGTCGAGATCACCAGGAAAGGTCACTTTGAGGTTCTCCTCCTCGCCCTCGATGGCCACGATCCTGACATCCCCGAACCGCTCCACCACCTCCACCGTGTCGTGGCCTTCGAATCCGGCTCGCGCCGCCTCGTGGTATGCGTCCAGCAGATCACGGGAGCGGAAGACCTGTGGTGTTTGCGCCCCGGCGAGACCGGTTGCCGGCCTCAGGGTGTCCTTGTCGATGATCAGGCGCTCATAGGGGACCAGAGGGAGAGCACCACCTTCGGCCGCGGCCACCTCGAAGAGCCGTTCGATGGTCGCCGGGCTGACCAGGGGTCGGGCGGCATCGTGGATGCCGATCAATTCGACGTCGACTCCGATCGCGGCCAGGCCGGCCATCTCGCTACGGGTCCTGGTCGCGCCACCCGAGGTGAGCATGATCCCGTCGGCCAACTCGGCCACGGCGGAGGACATCTCGGGACGACACACCACCACACAGACGTCGACATGGGCCCGGACCGCTTCGATCGTGTGTGCAATCAGTGGTTTCCCGGCGACCTGGGCCATCAGCTTGTCGGCGCCGAATCGGGTACTCGACCCGGCGCCCACGATCACCATGGCTCGTGTCGGCATTCGGCGAGGGTACTTTGGCCCCGTGATCTCCCTCTCTCGTCTCCGTGACAGCCTCGTCGGCGACCGGGTTGCCTTCGATGAGCGGGGGGAGGCATTCGAAGGCGACGTCCCCGCCTCGTCCGGCCCGGCGACCTTGCTGGTCGGTCCGGTGACCGATGCCGTGAAACGTCGCGACGGCGATGTCGTGGTGTCACTGGACCGTGACGCGGTCTGGGTCGTGGCGGGCATCGTTCTCGACCGTGAGGTGCTCCAGGAGCTCAGTGAGGACGAGATCGGTGCCGGAGAACTGCTGGAGGCGGTGGAGAGACTCGGTTACACCTGGCAGGTCATCCCGACTTCCGTCCTTTGAGTGCCCAATAGGCGAGGATGGCTGCGATGCCGGTGACGACGGCGCCGGAGGCTGCGATGGCGGGCAGCTTGTCACGCAACGTGACCGCCGACTCGAAGCGGCGAATCGGCCAACCCCTCTCCACTGCGATGGCCTGCAACTCGGCGTCGGGGTTGACCGCCACCGGGTGACCCACGGTCTCGAGCATCGGAAGGTCGGTGATCGAGTCGCTGTAGGCGTAGCTGTCGTCGAGGTCGATCCCTTCCTCCTCTGCCAGCACACGCATCGCCTCGGCTTTGCCCGGCCCGTAGGCGTACAACTCCAGGTCCCCGGTGTAGCGGCCTTCGTCGTCGACGGCGGCCCGGGTGGCGATGACCTCGTCGATGCCCAGATAGCGGCACAGCGGTCTGACGATCTCTTCGGGGCTGGCGGAGATCACGATCACCTTCCTGCCCGCGCCACGATGGTCCTCCATGATCGCCAATGCCTCCGCATAGACGAGCGGGGTGACCACCTGGTCCACGGTCTCGGTCACCAAGGCCTCGACCTCCGCCCGGTCCCAGCCTCTCGTCATCTGGGACAGCTCTTCTTTGATCCGTTCCAGCTGATCGTGGTCGGCCCCGAAGGCCTGGTAGTAGACCTGGGCGATGCCGGCTTTGGCGAGAGTCGTCCCGCTGAGCAGACCTGCTTTGAACATCGGCCTGGTGAAAGCGAGGGTCGAGGACTTGGCGATGATCGTCTTGTCCAGGTCGAAGAACGCCGCTGACGTCACGTCGTCAAGTTAGTGCCGTGCCCGATGTCGGGCTGTTGGGCAGGTCCGAGCCCGAGAGGGGGACCTGACGGGGACAGACCTCTTGTATCGACTCCCGGCCGGCCATAGGTTCGAGTCATGGTTGGGAAGGGGAGACATCCGATCCTGGGCGTCTGGTCGCCAGATCCTGTCCTGTCGATGGTGGCGCCGATCGGTCTGGCGGCAGTCGCCGGGACGGCTCTGGTCATCGACCTGGTATCGGACATCCGAGTGCAGGGGCGGTCGCTCGCCGCGTTGGCCCAGGAGGGCCCAACGGCGTCGGAACTGAGCCCGGGCCGTCGCGGGATCGCCTTCCTTCCGGGAGGAGGGCTCGAAGAGGGGGCCGCACTCGAGCTCGTCGGTCGGCTGGGCCGGCACTGGCCCGCGGTCGTGGTTCGTGTCGGCCCCGGCGACCACCGCTTAGCCACCGTGCCGGTGATCCCGCTGTTCCCCGGGCGCTTCTCCCCGGTGCGTCTCCCCACCCATGGCGTGTGGCAGCCAGTCGGTGCCGGCCGGGAGCCTCCGGGGCCCGGCCCGGTGCTACCGCGTCTGCGTGGGGGGCTGGTGAAGCGCATCCTCTCCGGCCACCTGCCGGCTCGGAGCCGCTGGGTGCGGGCCTGGGCACCGGTCTGGGAGATGCCGTGGGCCTAGTGGAACGGATCAGCCGGGCCATCGCCGTCGGTGACACCGATCTGACCCCCGGAGAGGTTGCGCTGGAGGCGAGGAGGCTTCTCGGGACGGAGAGCCCGTGGTATGAGGGCAGCAGCGTCGCCGGAATCGTCGACCAGGTCACCGGGTTGGGGCCGATCCAGCGGCTGTTCGATGATCCCGACGTCAGCGATGTCCTGGTGAACGGTTGCGACGACGTGTGGGTCGATCGTGGAGCGGGGCTGGAGAGAGTCCAGGCCCGATTTGGCACCGATGACGACGTGGTGGCCACAGTGGAGAGGGTCATCGCTCCCCTTGGTCTGCGCATCGACCGCTCATCGCCGATGGTCGATGCCAGGCTGCCCGACGGTTCCAGGCTCCATGCCGTGTTGCCTCCCGCCTCGGTCTCCGGCCCGCTGGTCGCCATCCGTCGGTTCACCCAGAGGGTGGCATCGCTCGACGACCTGGTGGAGACGGGGACGGCGAGCACCAACCAGGTGGGCCAACTCGTGGCTGCGGTTCGAGATCGTAGGACGATCGTCATCTCCGGGGGCACCGGCGCCGGCAAGACCACGTTGCTCAACCTCCTCGCCGGGTCGATCGACCCCACCGAGCGGATAGTCACCATCGAAGATGCCGCCGAACTGAGTCTTCCGGGTCACGTGGTGAGACTCGAAGCCCGCCCCCCGAACGCCGAGGGCGCGGGAGCAATCACCATCCGCTCGCTGATCCGCTCGGCCCTCCGACTCCGCCCCGACCGAATGATTGTCGGCGAGGTCCGTGGTGGTGAGGCCCTCGATCTCATTTCAGCGCTCAACACGGGTCATCGCGGTTCGCTGACCACCGTGCACGCCAATTCGCCCGATGAGGCGTTGCTACGCATCGAAACCCTCGCACTCAGCGCCGGGGACACGTCCGAGAGCGCAGTCTCCCGGCAGCTGCACTCGGCCGTCGACGTCGTCGTGCAGATCGAGCGCGGACATCCAGGAAGGCGAATCGTCGAGATCGCCGACATCTCGGGAGCGGGCGCGTGATCATCGCTCTGGTATTGGCCGTCGCTTTCGCCACTGGCGTCGATGCACGGCGCCTCGTTCTCCTCGGCGTCGCGGTCCACCTGCCCCTCGTCGCAGCCGGGCTCATCGCCCTCCATTGGTACCGGGAGCGGGCCGACCACAGCAGCGACCCCGCCTTGTTCTGCGAGGGCGTTGCCTCAGAGCTTCGCGCCGGGGCCACTCTGCGAGACGCCCTCACCACTTCGGCCGTCTCGGTGGGGGCCATCACCCCATCGGTCGGTGAGGCCGGAGGTTTGTCGGCGTCCGAGGTGGCCGCCGAGGTCGCCGAGGCGATGCCCTCGATCGCCCGCGAGATCGAGCACACAGTCATCGCCGCGGGGCGGTCCGGTAGTGATGCTGCCACCCTTTTCGACGAGATCGGTTCCCTCGCCATCGCACAGGCGGAGATCAGACGCGAGGTGAAGATGGCCACCGCCCCGGGAGTGGCCACGGCGTTGGTCCTGGTCGGTGCCCCCGTGGTCTATCTGATCGGTCAGCTGGAGTCCGGAGGGCTGGCCGAACATGTCTCCTCGCCACATCAGAGGGTGGTGACGCTGCTCGGTCTGGGTCTGTTCGCGATCGGTCTGGGGCTGGCGTGTCTGGTTCTATGGCGGGCCTCCAGATGAGCCTCCTGCTCGGTGGCTCACTGGGGCTGATGGTGGCGGGACCGCTCGGGGCGATGGTCGGTGGACTGGTCCCACTCGTCTGGCGGCGTCTCGTCGCCAGGAGACAGCCGGAGACGCCGATCACACTGGTGCTGCTCCTGCTCCTGGTAGAGCTGCGGTCGGGTCTGTCGGTCCTCGCCGCGTTGACCAAGGTGTCGGAGGCGCTCCCCGGGTACGCCAATCTGCGAACCGTCGCCAGGGTCGGCCTCGTCTCCGGGTTGACCGCTGCCATCCCTTACGGCGATGAGCATCTTCGCCCCGTGGTGGCTCAATTGACCCGCTCGCAACGGTCAGGGGCGGCCCTCACCGGTTCGGTGCTGCGCATGTTGGAGTCGAGGCTCGCCGAGGAACGCACCCGCCGTATCGCCAAAGCCCGAACCCTGCCGGTCCGGCTCATGGTCCCGGTGACTCTCCTGATGCTGCCGGGGCTGATCCTCCTCCTATACGCCCCTTCGCTGTTGACCATGTTCGAGGACCTGACGGGAGTCCTCTCTTGAGATCCGCACTTCCTCCCGCACCGGTCGGCAACCGGAATGGAAGGAGTGTCTATGACACGCATTTGGAACTGGATGTTGGTCCGCCTGGAGTCGGATCGGGGTCAGGCGACCGTGGAGTACTTCCTCGTGATCCTGGCGGCCACCGCCCTGGCCATCATCGCCCTGAAGTGGTTGCAGTCCGGGAGTGGCGGAGGGCTTCTCGGGAACCTCTTCAGCAAAGTCATCTCGTGGGTGGCCGGGGCGTTCTGAGAGACCAGCGGGGAACGGTGACCGTCGAATTCTTCCTGGTCATCCCGCTCCTGATCGTGGTGCTCGCCGCCGGGGTCCAGGTGATCTCGGTGGCGCGTGCCCGCATCGAGCTGCTCGGTGCGGTCCGCGAGGGAGCGAGGGTGGCGGCGACGACCCCCGATCCGGCCAAGGCCGTCGAGGCGGTGCGCATGGCGATGCCCCCCGAGGAACGGGATCGGGTCAGGATCTCCGTGAGCCGTCCCGGAGTGGTGGGACGACCCGCCCGCGTGACGGCTTCGCTGCGTTACGACCTACCGGTGCCCCTCATCGACGATCTCGGGATCGATCTCACGGCCTCGGCCTCGATGCTCGTCGAGAGATGAGGTCGGAGGGCGGATCGATCGCGGTTGCGATGACCGCCATCGTCGGCATCGTCGCCCTCCTCACCGTCGCGGTCACGGCCCTGGGCACCCTGTATGCCGCTCGTGCCCAGTCGACCAACGCCTCCGACGCCGCGGCTCTGGCGGCGGCCGTCGCCACCTACCCGGCTGCGGCCACCGCCGAGCCCGGCGCGGCGGCCCGTGCGGTGGCCGCGGAGAATGGTGCCGACCTCGTGGCATGTGCCTGCCCCACCGACACCAGTCTTCGCCCCCGGGTCGTTGCGGTGAGCACGTCCGTCCGTGTCGAGGTCCCGATCTTCGGGGAGGTGACCGTCACGACGACGAGCCGCGCCGAGTTCGACCCAATCCGGTGGTTGGGCGTGTCGGGTTGGCCCTCCTTTCCTCAGGATGTGGGACCCGTATCCGGGTCCCACCGCCTCGATAAATGTGGGTCTGTGCGCCTCGAGAATTTCCCGAGGCGCACAGACCCACATCCGGGTCGTACTTCCTGAGGAAAGCGGGAGGTGGACGACGGGGGGATAGTCTCGGGGGATGACGACGAGTGCCGAAGCGGTCCGCATGCTCGTGGAGTTGGCCAAGCTCACCGCTCTCGACGAAGGCTCGCCTCAGGCGTTCAAGGTACGTGCCTACGAGAACGCCATCGCCGGCATCGAGGCCCACCAGGGGGACATAGAGGGGCTCTCCAAGACGGAGCTCACCAAGATCAAGGGGATCGGGGGCTCCACAGCCGACAAGATCCTCGAACTGGGTGAGAAGGGCACGGTGGAGAAACTGGAGCGGCTGCGCGCAGAGTACCCGCCGAAGTTCGTCGAGTTGACCAAGATCCCCGGGCTGGGGCCGAAGACTCTGAAGATGATCCGCTCCCAGCTCGGTGTCGAGGACCTCGATGGGCTGAGGGCGGCCCTCGAAGCGGAGCAACTCCGCGAGCTCCCCGGATTGGGGGAGAAGTCGGAGGAGAAGATCAAGAAGTCGATCGAGAGACTCGGCCTGCATGGCAAGGACCGCAGGACCCCACTGGTCGAGGTCTTCGGTCTGGCCCACTCCCTCGCCGCTCGGATCGGCTCCCTCGCCGCCGTGGAGGCAGCGGTCCCCTGCGGGTCGGTTCGGCGTTTCTCGGCGACGATCGGCGATGTCGACATCGTGGTGGCGAGCAGTGACCCCAACACCGTCCACCAGGCGGTGCTCGAATTCCCGGAGGTGGCCGATGTCGTGGGCTCGGGGGAGACCAAGACGTCGTTTCTGACCCGGGAGGGCCTTCAGGTCGACGTGCGCACGGTGGCCCCGGACCAGCTGGGCTCCGCCCTCCTCTACTTCACCGGCTCCAAGGCCCACAACATCCAGCTCAGGCAGAAGTCCATCGATCGGGACTTGCTGCTCAGCGAGTACGGATTGTTCGACGGCGAGGACGTGGTGGCGTCGAAGACGGAGGAGGACGTCTATCGGGCCCTGGGAATGGAATATGTGCCGCCGCCGATGCGGGAAGGTGGCGGCGAGGTGGAGTTGGCCCTGTCCGGTGAATTGCCCGACCTGATCACACGGGACCACATCAAGGGCGATCTCCACTATCACTCCGACCGATCGGGCGATGGGCGGTCGACATTGGAGGAGATGATCGAGGCGGCGATCGCGGCCGGCTATCAGTACGTCGCCTTCACCGATCACGGCGAGGACCTGGCGATCAACGGATCGAGCCGTGAGCAGATGCGGGCGCACCGGGACCGGATCAGCGAGCTCAACGAGGCTCATCCGGAGATCGAGATCCTCTTCGGCTGCGAGCTGAACATCGGGACCGACGGTGGGCTCGACTACGACCCCGAGTTCCGTCTCGAGTTCGACTATTGCGTGGCCTCGATCCACTCCCATTTCGACCTGCCCCGCGATCAGCAGACCGCTCGGATCCTCACCGCGCTGGCCGACCCTGCCGTGAATGCGATCGGGCACCTCAGCGGTCGCTACGTGGGTCGACGACCCGGCGTCGAATTGGACGTTGAGGCTGTGATCGAAGGTCTCGTGGTCACCGGTGTGGCCCTCGAGGTCAACGGTGCCCTCGACCGACTCGACGCCACGACCGAGGTGAGCCGCCGGGCGATGGCGGCGGGAGTGGATTTCGTGATCGACACCGACTCCCATCACACGTCGGATCTGCGCCGCATGGATTACGGCGTCCTCTACGCCCAGCGCGCCTGGATCACCCGCGATCGGGTGGTCAACACCCGGAGTGCCGACGATTTCCTGGAGTGGTCGCGGCGTCGCCGGCCCTAGATTCGTGCTAATGGCGAAGGACTATCAGGTCACCACCGGCAAGAGGCTGGTCAGCTGGATCATGGGTCTGGTGGCCCGGATGGGCATCGGCAACTTCGTGGTGCTGACCACGAGGGGGCAGAGATCAGGTGAACCGCGGCCGGTCACCCTGTCACCGATCAGCGACGACGACGGGGAGTACCTGGTCTCGCCCTATGGCGACTCGGCGTGGGTTCACAACGCACGCGCCGATCCGACGGCGGTCATCCGCCGCGGGAGGCGGGAGCACGAAGTGCGCCTCACCGAAGTCACCGGTGACAAGCCCGAGCTCGTCAAGGCCTACTACGAGCGGGAGTCATTCGCCCGCCAGTTCATGGACGTCCCCGGAGAGGGCACCGTCGACGATTTCGCTTCCGTGCCCAAGCGGTTCCCGGTCTTCCGGATCGACGGGCCCGATTGAATACGGTGCTTGTAATTCACCGGGCGATCGGTGAAGCTGTGACCCCTGGCGACGACAACCAAGGAGATCCGACCGGTGGCATCCACCTTCGTCCTCGACACCTGTGTCCTGCTCGCCGACCCCAACTCCCTCCTCCGCTTCGATGAGCACGACGTCGTCCTCCCCCTCGTGGTCGTCGAGGAGCTCGACCGCAAGAAGACGAGGATGGATGAGGTCGGAGCCAATGCGCGAGGGGCGATCAGGCTGCTCGAAGAACTCGGGGCCTCCGCCACCGGGGGCATGCGCGAGCCGGTCGGTCTACCCGGAGGTGGGACGCTGCGGATCGAGTTGAACGGGGTCCAGTCGGACAAGCTCCCTTCGATACTCGATCCGACCACACCCGATCACCGCATCCTGTCCACCTGTCTCAACCTCGTCGAAGGCACCGATGCGGTGCTCGTGACCAAGGACGCCTCACTGCGCATCAAAGGAGCACAACTCGGGGTCCCCGTGCAGGACTACCGCGCCGACACGGTCCAGGTCGATCAGCTCAACTCCGGGATGCTCGAGCACCGGGTGAGCAGCGAGGCCATCGACCGGCTCTATGACGAGGGCAAGATGGAGGTGGTCGACGTCACCGCTCCGGTGAACGAGTTCATCGTGCTCAGGAGCGGATCGTCCAAGTCGGCCCTGGCCAGGGTGGTCCAGGCCGAGCCGACCGTGATCGTGGAGCGGATGCCGACCCATGTCCGCGCCTTCGGCGTCGAACCGAAGAACGTGCGTCAGACCATCGCCCTCCATCAGCTACTCGACCCCGACATCCCCGCGGTCTCCCTGATGGGGATGGCGGGGACTGGCAAGACGTTTCTCTCTCTGGCTGCCGCCCTCGAACAGGTCCTGGAACAGGACCGGTATCGGAGGGTGTCCGTATACCGTCCGCTCGTCGCCGTGGGCCGGCAGGAGGTGGGCTACCTGCCGGGCGACCTAAGCGAGAAGTTGGCCCCATGGATGGCGGCGGTCCACGACAACCTGTACGCATTGTTCTCCGACGCCGGGGTCGATGCGGCGAACCACGCCATCGAGGAGTTGATCGAGAGGGGTGAGCTCGAGATGGCCGCGGTCACCTATCTGAGGGGACGGTCGATCACCGGTGAGTTCGTCATCATCGACGAGGCCCAGAACCTGGAGCTGTCGACCCTCAAGGTGATCCTCACGAGGATGTCACGGGACTCGAAGGTGGTCTTCTGCGGTGACCTCACCCAGGTGGACAATCCGTACATCTCGCCCTACGGCGGGATGGCGGCGCTGATCGAGAGATTCAAGGACTCCAGCCTGTTCGCCCACGTGTCCTTAGAGCGCTCGGTTCGCTCTCCCCTGGCGGAAATGGCCGCCACCATCCTCTAGAGACGACCCGGTCTCACCGTGCGAGAAGACGGTCGCGCTACTTCCCGAGTCGATCGCGACGCGCCTGGAGGAGCTCCCCGGCGCGCTCGAGTGAGATGGTCTCCGGAGAGTCGGCCTTACGCAGCGAGGCGTTCACCTCACCGTCGGTGACATACGGCCCGTAACGGCCCGACCTCACGGTCACGGTCTTGCCGGATACCGGGTCCTTGCCCAGCTCCTTGAGGTCGGTGCTCCGGGCCTGGCCCCGTCGCCGGGGCGGCTCGGCGAGGAGCTTCAGTGCCTCGTCGACCGTCAGGGTGAACAGCTGGTCCTCCGACTCGAGAGTGCGTCGGTCGGTGCCCCTCTGGATGTAGGGCCCATAACGCCCGTTGAGGGCGAGGATCTCGACTCCGTCTTCGTCGGCGCCCACCACCCTTGGCAGCGAGAGGAGGCTGAGGGCGTCCTCGAGCCCGAGCGCGTCCATGTCCATCCCCTTGAAGAGCGAGGCTCGCTTCGGCTTCTCCTTCGATCCCTCCTCCTGCTCGCCGAGTTGGACGTAGGGCCCGAATCGACCGGTCTTCCCATACACGGTGAGACTGGTGTCGGGGTCGGTCCCGAAGATCTTGTCCCCTTTGTTCTGCTCTTCGATCAGACCGATCGCCTTCTCGACCGTTAGCTCGTCGGGCGCCAGATCTTCGGGGATGGAGCCTCGCTCTTCCCCTCGCTCCACATAGGGCCCATAGCGCCCGACCCGGGCCACGATCTCGATCCCTTCATCGTCCTGCCCGATGGCGATCGAGTTGACCAGCCGTGGGTCGATCTCGTCGAGACGGCTCGCCACCTTCTGCTTGAGCCCCTCGTCACCGAAGTAGAAGGCGGACAACCAGGGGACCGACTGCTCTTCGCCTCCGGCGATGCGGTCGAGATCGGTCTCCATCGCCGCGGTGAACTCGTAGTCGATCAGGTTGGGGAAGTGCTTCTCCATGAGCCCGACCACCCCGAAGGCGGTGAAGGTCGGCACCAGGGCCGACCCCTTCTTGAACACATACCCGCGATCCTGGATGGTGGTCATGATCGAGGCGTAGGTGGAGGGCCTTCCCACTCCGAGCTCTTCCAGCCTCTGGACCAGGGAGGCCTCGGTGAATCGGGCGGGGGGTCTGGTCTCGTGACCTGTGGGCTCGAGGTGCTCGACGGCGAGGTCGTCACCCTCTTCGAGCGGGGGGAGGATCTTCTCCCGGTCGTCCAGCTCCGACTCCGGGTCGTCGCTGCCCTGGACATAGGCGCGGAGAAAACCCGGGAAGGTGATGGTGCGCCCCGACGCCCCGAACAGGACCTGTTGTCCCGGCCCCGTCTCGGCCCGGATTCGGACCGAGACGGTGACCCCTTTGGCGTCTGCCATCTGGGAGGCGACGGTCCGTTTCCAGATCAGGTCGTAGAGGGCGGCTTCGTCACGTCCTACGTCCGCCCCGACCTGCTCGGGGGTGAGGAAGTCGCCGGCAGGCCGGATGGCCTCGTGCGCTTCCTGGGCGCCTTTCGCCTGCTTGCCCGAGTACGTTCGGGGCGACGGGGAGAGGTACTGGTCTCCGTAGAGCTTGGAGATCTGGCTTCGGGACGCGGCGACGGCCGAATCGGACAGTTCGACCGAATCGGTGCGCATATAGGTGATGTAACCGTTCTCGTAGAGACGCTGCGCCACCGACATGGTCCTCGATGACGAGAAACGCAGCTTGCGTCCGGCCTCTTGTTGCAGTGTCGAGGTGCGGAAAGGCGGATACGGCTTCCGGCTGTAGGGCTTCGACTCAACCGACGCCACCTCGAATTCGGCGTCCCGAAGGGCCGTGGCCAGCTCGGTGGCCGTCTCCTGGGCGAGGACGACGACGTCCTTTTTCGCCTCCCCGCTCGAGTCGAAGTCCCGGCCGGTGGCGACTCTCTCGTCGTCGATGGAAACCAACGTGGCTTCGAAGGTCTTGTCGAGGTCGTCGACCGGGGCGAAGGAGCCCTCCAAGGACCAGTATCCGGCGGGGACGAAGGCCATCCGCTCCCGCTCCCTCTCCACGACGATGCGGACGGCGACGCTCTGGACACGTCCGGCGGAGAGCTTGGGTTGGATCTTCTTCCACAGAACCGGCGACACCTCGTAGCCGTAGAGCCGATCGAGGATCCTTCTCGCCTCCTGCGCCGAGACCAGTCGCTCGTCCAGGTCCCGGGGGTTGGAGAACGCCTCCTCGATGGCGGGACGGGTGATCTCGTGGAACACCATCCGTTTCACCGGGACCTTGGGCTTCAGGACCTCGACGAGATGCCAGGCAATGGCCTCCCCCTCGCGGTCCTCGTCTGTGGCGAGATAGAGCTCGTCCGCCTCCTTCAGCAGTGCGCGCAGCTTCTTCACCTGGCTCGTCCGCTCCTTGGGAACGACGTAGAGCGGTTCGAACTCGTTGTCCACATCGACTCCGAGACGCGCCCAGTCCTCACCCTTGACCTTGGCCGGGATCTCTGCGGCCGATCTGGGAAGGTCGCGGATGTGCCCCATCGACGACTCAACGGTGGCGTCAGAGCCGAGGAAAGAGGCGATCGTCCGGGCCTTCGTCGGCGACTCGACGATTACGAGACTCTTTGGCATCGGCTCGCAGTTGACACCATCTTCGACCCTTATGTCAATCTCTGGCTGTGTGTCCCGGCCTGCGGTTACCGTGTCCAGCGTGAGCAAGTACATCGCTCTGGAGGGGGTTGACGGGAGTGGCAAGAGCACCGTCGGCAGGGCCCTCGTGGCCCGACTGGCCCACCTCGGGGAGGAGGCGATCCTGGTTCGTGAGCCGGGTGGCACCGCGCTCGGTGAGGCCGTCCGCGGGCTGCTTCTCGACTCGGAGCGGCTGGACGAGTGGGCGGAGGTGTTCCTGTTCGCGGCACAGCGCGCCGAACTGGCCCGCGAGGTGATCGTCCCCGCACTGGAGTCGGGGAAGTGGGTGGTGTCGGATCGCTCCTACTACTCGTCGATCGCCTATCAGGGCAGGGCCCGGGGCCTCGGGGAGGAGAAGGTGAGGACGATCAACGAGACCGGGCTCGCCGGTGCGATCCCGGATCATGTCTTCGTCCTCGATGTCGCACCCGACGTGGCGCTGGCCCGTCAGGACGCTCCCGACCGGATCGGCCGGGAGGGCTTCGAGTTCCAGTCGGCGGTGCGGTCTTCGTATCACGATCTGGCGGGCGCGGAGGAGAGGGTGGTGCTGCTCGACGGTTCGATGTCGGTCGACGAGATGGTCGATCGGATCATGGGTGTGGTGGGATGAGCGACCTCTTCGACGATGTGATCGGTCACGACGGGGTGCTCGAACTGCTGCGCTCGGAGCTGG
Source organism: uncultured Acidimicrobiaceae bacterium (assembly GCA_964653975.1). Taxonomy (GTDB): domain Bacteria; phylum Actinomycetota; class Acidimicrobiia; order Spongiisociales; family ZC4RG35; genus JANQRA01. The sequence continues at coordinate 524 of CAZZIG010000071.1, read as the reverse complement.
GCCACCCGGCCCAGGCGTATCTGTTCGTCGGTCCGGAGTCGGTTGGGAAGGACACCGTGGCCTTGCGCTTCGCCGCCGGCCTGCTGGGAGGGGACACCGACGAGCGGGCGAGAAGGCTGGCGCTGATGCGGGCCCACCCCGACCTCCGCGTCCTCGAGCCCGAAGGGGCGACCTCGCTTGGCGTCGATCAGGCCCGCGAGGTGGTCTCCCGCGCATCGCTGACACCGGTAGAGGCATCCCGGTCGGTCTTCTTGTTCCCCGACGCCGGGGCTATGACCGACCAGGCCGCCAACGCTCTCCTGAAGACCTTGGAGGAGCCGTCCGCCCAGGTGGTCTTTCTGCTGGTCGCCGAGTCCGAAGACGATTTCCCTCCCACGGTGGCGTCACGATGCCGGTCGGTGCACATGGGCCGTGTGCCGTTGGCCGACATCGTCGCCGCGTTGATGGCACGGGGTCTGTCTGAGGAGGCGGCCACGGGAGTGGCCAGCGTCTCCGGTGGGCGCCCCGGCCTCGCCCTGGCGCTG
>CAZZIG010000070.1:0-68905 GCA_964653975.1 uncultured Acidimicrobiaceae bacterium | reverse complement strand
GACCCGAGGGAGTTGCCGACCGATCTCGTCGAGGACATTCGGCGCTTCCGGTTCCAGGGCACGTCGTCCAAGGTCAACTTCGCCCTCGACTCCAACCCCGACTTTCCGGGCCTGGAGGGACGCAACGACCACCTGCGCGGGTTCATCAACATCGGTCCCAGCCTCGACTACCTCGAGCGGGCCTTCGACGATGCCAAGTACGGGTGGTACAGCCAGCGGCCCTACATCGACGGGTGCGTCCAGTCGAACATCGACCCGGACATGGCGCCACCGGGCAAGGCTGTGATGTCGAGCTTCATCCAATACGCCCCGTATCACCTGCGGGAGAGCGACTGGGACACGGAGAGGGAGAGTCTCGGCGATGTCGTCCAGGCCCGTCTCGAGGAGGTCTTTCCGGGCTTCGGCGAACTCGTTCTCCATCGTGAAGTGGTGACACCGCTGGACATCGAGCGTGTCACCGGGTTGACGGAGGGGAACATCTTCGCCGGGGAGTTCCTCGCCCCGCAGATGTTCTTCTTCCGCCCCGCCCCTGGTTGGAACCAATACCGCACCCCGATCGAGGGCTACTACCAGTGCGGCTCCGGCACCCACCCGGGGGGCTGCGTCATGGGGGCTCCGGGCCGGTTCGCATCCCACCAGATCCTCGGCGACCTGGCCAAGAGCCGGTGACCACCGTTCTGTGAAGATCTACCGACCCACCGGGTCGGTAGACCCTCACAGAACGGTTGGTTGGGTCAGACGCAGGCGCCGTCGCTGACGCCACGGCCACAAAGGAGGGTGACCTCGACCGACCTGAGGCTGAAGCCGTTGCCGGTCTCCTCGGCGAAGATGTGGAGCCTGAAGCCGAGTACCGCGTCGTCACCGAGACCGATCACGTCGTAGGTGACCTCGCTGAGGTCGCCACTGGACACCGGGGTGACCTGGACGATCTCGGATTGCGGCTCGTCGTCGGAGGCGAAGACGTCTGCCACGACCTCACCGAGTTCGGTCATGGTGGGCTCCACCGGTCTTGCCCCGAGCTCATCGATCACCATCGAGGTCTCGTCGGTGACATCTCCTTCGAAGCCGATGTATCTCATGTTCACCCATCCGACGGTGCCTTCGTAGTCGACTTCTATCCAAAAGCCCGGCGAGAGATCGCGGGTGTTTCCCTGTGCTACGAGGTCGGCGAAGGTTGGTGGGATCTCATCGGCGATGGGTTGGTCGGCACCGGGCGCCGCTCGCAGGTTGAGCACGTCGTCGTATCGGACCCCGACGACCATGATGACGTCACCGTCGGCCGGTCCGAAGTCGATTGGATCACCGGCGAGGGTCGTCGTCGTGGGACCGGCCCGGCTGGTGGTGGTCGTCCTATCGGTGGTGGTCGTGGAGGTCTGGGTGGTGGTCGTCGATGGGGCGACCGTGGTCGTCGACGTGACCGTGGTCGTGGTCGTCGTCGTGTCGGCCGCTTCGCCGCCACATGCCGCGGCGAGCAGGGCGATCACCGCCAGGAATGCAGGTGTGACTCTTCTCATACCCGTTAGACGTAGCGGCAATGCTGTTCGGGTGACAGAGTCTTTGGCCAGTATCGCGGACTCATGTCTTAGCCTTCGCTCATGGTCACGACACGGGTCCTCAAACACATCCGGGCGAGTCCAGAGGAGGTGTACCGGGCTCTGGTCGACCCTGAAGCGGTGCAGCAGTGGATGGTCCCCGACAACATGACCAGCCGGGTGCACGGCTTCGAGGCGTCGGAGGGAGGCAGATTCCGTATCTCACTCACCTATGACGACCCCACCCTCGACGGAAAGACGGAGGGGAGCACCGACACCTTCGAAGGACGCTTCGTGAAGCTGGTTCCTGCACGTGAGGTGGTCCAGGTCATCGAGTTCGAGACCGAGGATCCCGATGTGTCGGGGGAGATGACAGTCACCTATTCGCTCTCCGAGGACGGCGACGGTGCCACGGTGCTCACGGGCATCCACGAGAACCTGCCCCCAGGCGTCAGCCCGGAGGCCAACGAAATGGGGTGGACGATGTCTCTGGAGAAGCTGGCCCGTCGAGTCGAGAGGGGCTGACCGCAATCAGTACTTGGCGAGCTCCTGGGCACGCTCCACGATCGATTCCGGGGTTGGGTAGAGGGCGTTCTCCAACGACCCGGCGTAGGGCATGATCGGGACGTCGGGAAGCCCGTAACGCTTCACCGGGGCGTCGAGCCACTCGAAGGTCTTGTCGGCGATCTGTGCCGCGATCTCGGCGCCGTAGCCGACGAACTCGTTGTCCTCGTGGATGATCAGGGCCCGTGAGGTCTTCTTGATCGACTCCTCGATGGTGGGCCAATCGAGGGGCTTCAAAGAGCGAAGATCGATCACCTCCGGGTTGATCCCCAGCTCCTCGAGCAGGGGGACCGCCTCCATGACGAAGTGGGCCATTGCGCCGTAGGCGATCATGGTCAGATCACGTCCAGAATGGCGGATGGCGGCCTTGCCCAACGGCACCCGGTGCTCACCTTCGGGGTAGGGGCCTTTGGCCAGTCGATAGAGCTTCTTGGGCTCGAGGAACATGACCGGGTCGGGGTCTTCGAACGCGGTGTGGAGAAGCCCTTTGACGTCGGCCGGGGTGGAAGGCACCACGACTTTGAGACCGGGCACGTGGGCGTAGAACGACTCCACCGACTGGGAGTGATATTGGGCGCCGTGGATCCCCGCCCCGAAAGGAGTGCGGATCACGATCGGCACGTTCCAACGACCGTCGGAGCGATAACTCACCCGGGCGGCCTCGGAGACGATCTGGTCGAAAGCGGGATGGATGTAATCGGCGAACTGGATCTCGGGCAGGACCCGGTAGCCGGTCGCTGCCATCCCGATGGCACATCCCACGATCGACGACTCGGCGATCGGTGCGTTGAAGCAGCGTTCGGGGCCAAAACGGTCTGTCAGCCCCTCGGTCGCCTTGAATACCCCTCCCTTGCGTCGTGCCACGTCCTGACCGAAGAGGATGGCGTCATCGTGAGCCGCGAAGATCTCGTGGAGTGTCCTGTTGATCGCCGTGATCAGGTTGACCTGTTCCCCCTGGGGTGCAGGCTCGGGAGTGGTCGCTGCAGGCCCGGGGGTGATCACTCGGGCGTAGACCCTGGTGGTCGGCTCGTCGGGATTTGGTGCCGCCTCGGCCTCTTCGACCGCCCGCGCCAGGACCTCGACGACTCCGTCGTCGAGGTCCCGCTCCTGGGCCTCGGTGAGGAGCCGGTTTTCGATGAGGTACTGCTCGAGTCGTCCCAGGGGGTCCTTCTTGCGCCACCGTTCCACCTCGTCCCGGGACCGGTAGAGGGCATCGTTGTCGTCTGAGGTGTGGGCGTAGTAGCGGTAGGTCTCGGCCTCGATGATGGTGGGTCCTTCGCCGGAACGGGCCCGCTCCACGGCCGTCTGCATCGTCTCCAGGACCTGGAAAGGGTCGTTGCCATCGATCTTGTGGCCCGGGAACCCGTATCCGGCGGCGCGGTCGGCGACGCTCCCCGCCACCTCCTCCTCCGTGGGGACCGAGATGGCGTAGTGGTTGTTCTCGATGACACAGATGAGGGGTAGATCGTGGATGCCGGCCCAGTTCATCGCCTCGTGCCAGTCACCCTCGGAGGTGGCGCCCTCCCCTCCGTAGACGACCGCGATCTCTCCCTGGTCTCGCAGCTTGAGACCGTGAGCGATACCGGCGGCGTGGGGAAACTGGGTCCCGATGACCGAAGACTGGGTGAAGACACGGCGGGCGGGGTCGGACCAATGACTGGGGAGCTGTCGCCCCCCAGAGGAGACGTCGTCCTTCTTGGCGAAGACGGCGAGGAAGATCTCGAGCGGAGTGAAGCCCCAGGCGAGCCCCACTCCCATGTCCCGGTAGTAGGGGAGGACCCAATCCCTCTCCTTGTCCAGGGCGAACACCGAGGCCACCTGGATCGCTTCGTGTCCGGACGAGCCGAGGACGAAGGCGGCGCGCCCCTGGCGTTGCAGGGCGAACATCCGGTCGTCGACCCGCCGGGTGAGCAGCATCAGCCGGTACATCTCGACGATCTCCTCGTCGGTGAGCCCGAGGCTGCGGTGCTTTGGCATCTCCTCGGTGTGGATCACTCTCAGTTCCTGTCCTCGCCACTGCGGCGGAACCTGCGCAGATCGCCAATGTCCCTGATGCGGTCGTCGGCCACCTTCAACGCAGCCTGATTCGGGTTGATCCCGTGTTCCTCGGCCGTCTCGAGGATCTTGAGAGTGGCGTCGAAGATCGAGTCGACCCGGTGCATCGCCCGGGTCTTCGAATACCCGTTGAGCTCGTCGTAGACGTTGATCAAGCCACCGGCGTTGACGACGAAGTCCGGGGCGTAGAGGATGCCCCGAGCGGCCAGGCGGTCGGCGTCTTCGTCCGTGGCCAGTTGATTGTTGGCACTGCCTACGATGGCCCGACAGCCCAGCTGTGGGATGGTCGTCTCGTTCAAACCTGCTCCGAGTGCACATGGCGAGAAGAAGTCACAGTCGACCTCGTAGATCTCGTCGGGGTCGACGGGCTTGACCCCATACGTCTCCACCGCCGACTCGATGGCGCGTTCGTAGGCATCGGTGACCACGACCTCTGCCCGATGCTCGACGAGTAGTTGCACGAACGCCGTGCCCACCTTGCCCACGCCTTGGACGGCGAAGCGGCGACCGGCGAGGTCGGTGTCGCCCCACAGCTTCTGTGCCACCGCCCGGGTGGCGGCATAGAGCCCGCGCGCCGTGACCGGGGACGGGTCGCCCGATCCACCCAACGCCACGGAACTCCCCAGTGCCCACCTCGTCTCTCTCCGGACGATGTCCATGTCGTTGGTGGTCGTCCCGACATCCTCGGCGGTTATGTAGCGGCCTTGCAGCGAGTCGACGATGCGGCCGTAGGCGCGGAAGAGACGTTCGCTCTTGTCCTCACGCGGGTCGCCGATGATCACCGCTTTCCCACCACCGAGGTCGAGCCCGGCGGCCGCCGCCTTGTAGGTCATGCCCTTGGCGAGTCGGAGGACGTCGTGGAGCGCATCCTCCTCGGATTCGTACGGAAAAAAACGAGTCCCGCCTAGAGCGGGACCCAATGCCGTGCTGTGTATGGCGATAATCGCCTTGAGGCCAGATACATCGTCGTAGCCGTAAAGGATCTGCTCATAGCCCTCCTTTGCTACGACGTCGAATACACCCAAGGTTCTGACCTCCTCGAATCTCGAACGGGGTGACTTTGGATCTTACCGGCGCTTCGCACAAAGCGCCCCGGGCAGTTTGTGAGTCTCATGTGCAAGGATGGTCGGGTGACGAAATCGGCTTTCCTGAGGGTGTACTCGCCGGAAGTCTCCGGCTCCAGCGACCCTGTGCCCGGCTTCGTCCGCACCTATGGCATCCTCTCCGAAGACGAGGGTGATAGCCACTGGACGGTCGAGTGGGAGGGGCGTCGGCTGGTCTGTCCCCGCAATCTGCGGTTGCGTGTCCTGGAGTCCACGGTCGCCTTTGCCAACGCATTTCGCGGTCTCGGCGCGGGGTTGATCCCCGAGGGTGCCGCCCAGGCTGCCGACCGAGAATTGAAGGCCTATCACCGGAACCACCCCGAACACCGGTCTCACATCCTCACCTCGGCTTGGCATGTCCCGGTGCGGTGGTTTTCGGCGTTCGAGCCCTCGGAGAAGGAGATCTACGAGGGACCCGAAGGACCCCGTCTCAGGTTCCGGACCGACATCGACGAGGCCCGGCGACGGGTGAGGAGGGCATATGAGATCCTCACGAAGTTGGCGGTTTTCGTCGGTCCTGCTGAGGAGTTGAGCCAGGTGCTCGCATGGCTGGAGCCCTTTCCCGAAGGGTCGATGCTGGAGCTCGACTATGGGTCAGTTTCCGAGCTCTTCGACCCGAAGGAACTGGTCCTCGATGACTCGTGCGAGCAGGTCAAGGAGTCACTCGACGCCCTCGAGGCCGGGGACATGATGCGAGCCGGGGAGTGCTACGGCCGAGTGGTCACCCGCTGGGCCCCGGCGTTCTCGGTCACCTTCAGCAATTAGATCTTCGGGCGGCATTCTCGAACCCAGGGTTCCAGACACCGCTGAGCGACGTGTGCAACCCGGGGTTCGCGGTGTGGCACCATCTCCACGCTGATGAGCGTTCTTCCCTGGAGTCTGCTGCCCGACAACGCCTCCACCGATGCCGGTGGTCGGCTCATGGTGGCGGGTTGCGACGTCATCGACCTGGCCACCGAATACGGCACCCCGCTCTTCGTATACGACGAGGATCACATCCGTTCCCGCTGTCGGGAGGCAGTGGCTGCTTTCCCCGACGGGGTGGCCTACGCAACCAAGGCCTTCCTCTGCACAGCGATGGCGAGGTTGGCAGTCGAGGAGGGCATGGATCTCGACGTCTCCACCGGTGGCGAGATCCATGTGGCCCTGGCTGCCGGAGTCCCCGCGGAGAGGTTGATCTTCCACGGCAACAACAAGTCGACCCGGGAGCTCGCCACCGCTGTCGAGGACGGGGTGGGCCGGATCGTCATCGACTCGGTGCCGGAGATCGACAGACTCGAGGAGGTGCTTCAGCATCGTTCGAAGGGAGCGAGAGTCATGCTCCGCATCAACCCCGGGATCGAGGCGCACACCCACGACTTTCTCCAAACCGGTGCCACCGACTCGAAGTTCGGTGTCTCGATAGCGGGCGGATTGGCCGCAGCCGCCGTCGAACGCATCGAGGCGGCGGACGCCCTCGAACTCGTCGGCATCCACGCCCACGTCGGGAGTCAGGTCTTCGATGTCTCCTCCTTCTCGAAAGCCGTCGAGACCCTGGCCGGATTCGTGGCGCCGATCGACGTGACCGAGTTGTCGATAGGGGGAGGGTTGGGTGTCCCGTACGTCGAAGGTGAGACTGCCCCGACGATCACCGAATGGGGAGAGACGATCCGGGCCGCGGCAGAGTCGGCCGGGATCAGCCAGCGGATCACGGCTGAGCCAGGACGAGCCATCGTGGCCCGGTCGGCCATAACCCTCTACACGGCAGGGACCATCAAGGAGATACCGGGGGTCCGCACTTACGTCTCGGTGGACGGTGGGATGAGCGACAACCCTCGACCGGTGCTCTACGGCAGCGGCTACGAGGTCTTTCTCCCCCGGGCGACGACCTCGGACCGAGACCGGGAGATCCGGCTCGTGGGGAAACACTGCGAGTCGGGTGACGTGATCGTGTGGGAAGGCAAGGTCCCCGCCGATCTTCGTCTCGATGACACCCTCGCCACACCGGTCACCGGCGCCTACGGGCATTCGATGGGCTCAAACTACAACATGGTGCTGCGTCCACCGGTGGTCTTCGTCAAAGACGGTCAGGTCCGTCAGGTGATCCGACGGGAGACCTACGACGACCTGCTCGCTCGCGATATCGGCTAGGTATCTTCACCCGATGCCATGGATCGAAGCGCCCCATGAGGACGATTGGGGCCCGGAGTTCGATGATCTCAAGCCTCGGGTGACCGATCCCAACTACGACCGTGTGGATTGGATCATGCGCATCCACGCTCTCGATGCCGGCAGCCTCTCGGCCCACGACATCTTGTACCGCCAGGCGATGAAGGGCACGAAGTCACTGCGCAAGGTGGACCGGGAGATGATCGCCGTGGTGGTGTCACAGATCAACGAGTGTCACTACTGAGTGACCCATCACCGGCGCGGTCTGCGCCGTCTCCTCCGTGACGACGATCTGGCCGAGGCGATCGTCTCCGATTTCGAGACTGCCGGTATCAGCGAGAAGCGGAAGACGATGTTGCGTTACGCCTCGAAACTGACCCGGGCCCCGGCCGAGGTCGAGGAAGGGGACGTGGTCGCACTGCGCCAGGCGGGATTCGGCGACCTCGACATCCTCCACATCGTGGAGGTGGTCGGCTACTTCGCATACGCCAACCGGATCGCCGACGGTCTCGGGATACCGCTGGAGGGCTGGATCCCAGATTGACGTTTCGCTATTTCGCGTACGGCTCGAATCTCTGGGTCCCCCAGATGAGAAGCCGCTGCGCCTCGGCGACCGCGGTGGCCACGGGCACTCTCGAAGGCTGGAGGGTGGCCTACGACAAGCCATCCGATGATGGGTCGGCGAAACTCAACATCCGTCCAGATCCCGCCGCAGCCACTCCCGGTGTCATATACGACGTAGCGGATGATGAGCGACATGCACTCGACTCGGCAGAGCCGGGGTACACGCCGCTAGTCGTCACAGTCGACGGTGAGGCAGTTCTCACATACAGTTTCGAAGGCGGGCCGCATCCGGGACCCCCATACGACTGGTATGTGGCCATGGCGGTTCTCGGAGCATCGAGCCACGGCCTGGACACCGCGCATCTGGAGGTGGATTCAAACCCTGATCCGATCGCACCCGGGATCCGACCGGCCACCCGCGACGACCTCCAACTGATCCACTCGATCCTCTCGGACGGCTTGAGAGTGGGGGACGGGCCCTATTACATCCACCCCGGGGACTATTCGTGGTGGCTTTACCACGACGACCCCCGGTTCCCAGACCACTTCTCCACCTGGATCCACGGCGACTCGGGCTTCGCCACGATCGACACCCGAGGCCCCCATGACGGCGAGGTCGGCGTGTTCACCCGCCCCGGTGCCGACCGGATGCCACTGATCCGGTGGTCACAACGACGTCTTGGCGGGGCGGGGGAGATCGGTTGGGTCGCTGATGAGGATCGAGCGCTCATCGACGAGTTGGAGCGTGATGGCTATGAGCCGACGTACGTCCACAGCGTCCATCGGTGGGACCTGGCCACCCGCCGGATTCCCCGTCCGGACCTGCCCAGAGGATGGGCCCTCCGGTCGGTAGCGGGAGAAGCCGAGGCCAACTCGCGCCGGGCCGCGTCCCATGCGGCCTTCGGCTCGACGATGCCCGGTGCGATGCATCTACAGCGATATCTGAATTTCATGAGATCCCCGGTCTATGTGCCGGACCGGGATCTCGTCGTCGTGACGCCCCAAGGCAAGGTTGCCGCTTTCATGGTGTGGTGGAAGGATCCCTCGGGGGTCGCCCAGATCGAGCCTTTTGGCACACATCCAGACTTCCAACGTCGGGGTTTGGGGCGAGCTTTGATCTACCACGGCCTCTCCGAGATGAGAGCTGCGGGGATGCACACAGTCCGTGTCGTGACGGACGACGGCAGTCATGCCGCTGCCTTCTACGAGAGTGTTGGTTTCGAAGACTCAGGGAAGCTTCGGTGGTGGAAGTAGCCTTACGACCGAGTGGGTGCGAGGGGGGCGCCATCACCGCAAGCAGCTGCAAGGAGGCTGCAAGGCAACTGCCAGTGCCCGGCCTGACAATACGCCCACTCCTGGAAGTGAGGAAAGGTTGACGACACTATTACCAACCACCCCGTCGGATGCGCTCGACCGGTTCGCCGCCACCGTCGAGGGGAGTGTGCTTACTCCCGGCGACGATGGCTTCGCCGAGGCGACACTCATATGGAACGGCTCCATCGACAAGACCCCGGGTCTGGTTGTCCAGCCGACATCCGTCGCCGATGTGGTCGCCACCGTGGCATTCGCCCGGGACAACCGCATCGAGCTCTCCATCAAGGGTGGAGGCCACAACATCGCTGGTCTCGCCCTGTCCGAAGGAGGCGTCACCATCGACTTCTCCCGGATGCGCGATTTGGATGTGGATCCTGTTGCTCGAACGGTCGCCGTCCAGCCGGGATGCAACCTGGGCGACGTCGACCGCGCCACCCAGCAACACGGTCAAGCTACGACGCTGGGATTCGTCTCCGAGACGGGTGTGGCCGGTCTCACCCTCGGTGGCGGGTTCGGTTATCTGACCCGGCAGTTCGGCTGGACCGTCGACGACCTGCTCGAGGTGGAGCTGGTCACGGCGAACGGTGATGTCATCAGGGCGTCCCGTGACGAGAACGACGATCTCCTCTGGGCGATCCGAGGCGGCGGGGGGAACTTCGGGGTGGTCACCGAGTTCGTCTTCCGGACCCACGACGTCGGCCCTGAGGTCACCGCGGGACTGATCGCTTGGTCGGCCGACGATGCCGAGTCGATCACCGATCTGTTCCACCGGGTGACCTCGTCGGCGCCGCGAGAGATGACTGTCGCCATGCTCATGCGGAACGCCCCGCCGGCGCCGTGGTTGAGCCAAGAGCACCACGGCAAGCCGATGATCGGATTCGTGGTGTGCCACACCGGCGACCCGGGCCAGGCAGAAGCGGATTTGGCCGAGATCCGGTCTCACGGTGAGCCATGGGCCGACCTGATCCAGGTCAAGGAGTACACCGCACAACAGTCGATGCTCGACGCCACCCAGCCGAAGGGGATGCACTATTACTGGAAGTCGGAGTTCCTGCCCGGGCTCAGCGACGGGTTGCTGGCCGACTATCGCGCCCAGTTCGAAGGGATGACCGCGCCGGCGAACCAGATTGTCCTCTTCCACCTCGAAGGCGCCCTCGCCGGGTTCGATGAGTCCGACGGCGCCGTGGGCAACCGCGATGCGGCCTTCGCCTGTGTCATCCAATCCATGTGGCCGGAGGGGGGCCCGGCCGAGGCCAATCAGGAGTGGGTGCGTCAGGCTTGGACAACGCTGAAGAGTCACTCCACCGGAGGCAACTACATCAACTTCCAGACCGATGACGAGCCGGACGAGCGCACTGCGGAGTCGTATCGCGGCAATCTCACCCGTCTGGCCGGGGTGAAGGCCAAGTACGACCCGGAGAACCTCTTCCGGGTCAACAGGAACATCAAGCCGGCCTAGCGGCCGGTGAAGAACTGGGGGGCGCCGGGTCCGTCGAGGGGGCGGTCCCGGTAGGGGGAGTGGGTATAGGGTGCCGCCATGATCGACGGCACCCTCCCTCTCGCAGGCAAAGTCGCTCTCATCACCGGTGGCAGCCGCGGTCTCGGCGCCGCGGCGGCCAGACATCTCTCCCGCTGGGGCGCAAGGGTCATCATCACCTTCCGGCAACATTCCGACGCGGCGGAAACTGTGGTCGAGGCGTGCTCTGGGGACACTCCCGGTGCCCGGGCGATCCAGATGGACTTGACGGACGAGGTCAGCGTCCGCAAGACGTTCGACCAGGTCACCTCTGCGGAGGAGCGGCTCGACTTTCTCATCGCCAATGCGGCGGCCACCGCCTTGAAGCCGCTGCTCGCCTTGAAGATGCATCAGGTCGACAAGACGTTCGCCATCTCGGTCAGGCATTTCATCCTCATGGTGCAACTGGCTTTCCCCCTTCTGGAGAAGACGGGTGGTCGGGTCATCGCAGTCTCCGGTGCCGACACAGTCGGCTACATACCGACCCACGGTCTCCTCGCCGCGGCCAAGTCGTCGATGGAGACACTCGTGCGCTACATGGCCGCCGAGTTGGGCCCGGCCGGCGTCACCGCGGTCGGAGTGCTCCCCGGCTACATCGACACCGACTCGATCCGGATGATGACCGGGCCGCTCTACGAGACGCTGAAGCGGGCCGAAGTCGAGACACACCCGCTCCGGGAGGCCGCCACCCCGGAAGTGGCGGCGGAGGCGATCGCCCTGCTCTGCCTCCCTGAGGCTCGCTGGCTCAACGGCCAGATCGTCTCCAACGACGGTGGCGGGCTCTACGCGATGCAGGGCCGCTTCTTTCAGGCCGCGGCCGAGGCCGCCGGGCGAGAGCCCGGTGACGACTCCCCCATGATCGGTCTCTGACCAGGGAACACGCCCCAGGGTTCTGATCTCGGGTCCCGGCCCACCGTCACGCCGCCCCCAAACCCATGGTCGCGGCGATGATGTTGCGCATGATGTCGTCGGTGCCACCACCGATCGGGCCGACCCGGGTGTCGCGCCAGAGACGTTGCGCCGGGTACTCCATCAGTGCGCCGGCGCCCCCGTGTACCTGGACGCATTCGTCGGCTGCCTGCCAGGCGAGACGTTGGGTGTGCAGCTTCGCCATCGAGGTGAGCCGCACCAGCTCCGCACGGGAAACCGACGTGCCGGTCTCGGCTGCGATGTGGAGACGGAGGGCCCGATACGTGAGGGCCTTGCCGGTGCGAATCCGCGTCGCCAGATCGGCGAAACGGTGCTGCCAGACCTGGAACCCGATGATCGGCCGCCCAAAGGCCTTGCGTTCCCGGGCATAGGCCAGGCCGGTCTCCAGCGCGAGCTCGGCGAGGGCTACTGCCGACAGGGCCATCATCAGCCGCTCCCATTGGAAGTTGCTCATGATATGGCGGAATCCTGACCCCACGTCACCGATGCGGTTCTCGTCGGGAACCCGAACGTCGTCCATGAAGAGCTCGCCGGTGTGTGAGGTGTGCCAGGAGATCAGGTCCATGCGAGTCCGTTCGAACCCGGGGCTGTCGGTCTCGACGACGAACAGGGTGATGTTGTCGTGCCCTGGGTCATCCGCGGTTCGTGCCGCCAACACCACGTAGTCGGACCAGGAGCCGTTGGTTATGAAGACCTTCGACCCCGTGATGACCCACTCGTCGCCGTCGCGACGCGCCCGGGTGACGATCCCGTTCACATCGCTTCCCGTCCCCGGCTCGGTTATCGCCAGTGCACCGAGCTTCGACCCATCGATTGAGGGACGCAGGTAGCGCTCCTTGAGCTCTTCGTCCCCGAAGCGGTCTATGTAGAGGGAGGCGAGTTGGCTGTGAGCCCCGAGGTCGGCTGCGGTGCCATAGGTGAGGCCCTTGCTCAGCTCCTCGATCCAAACCGCCTCGGCGGCGAAATCCGGCCCTGTCCCGCCCCACTCGTCGCCAAACTTGGCGCCGAAGAGCCCGGCGGCCCCGACCTTGGAGAACAGATCCCGCGGATAGTCCCGTGCCCTCTCCCAGTCGTCGGCATGGGGTGCGATCTCAGCAGACACGAACCGGCGAGCGGCCTCGCGATAGGCCTCGTGCTCTTCCCGGAACAGAGGCTCGAAACCGCTCATCCGATGCCCATGATCCGGGCGAGGATCTGACGCTGCACTTCGTCGGACCCGCCCCCGATACGGCCGATGCGCATGCCGAGCCACTCTCTGGAGACGAAGGTCCCCGTTACCAGACCGGCGCCGCCCAATGTCTGCACCGCCACGTCGGCCACACGATTCGAAAGCTGGCCGACGGCCAGCTTGGCCATCGCCACCTCCTCGGTGGCGTAGGTCCCGCGATTCCACAGGTCGCAGCACTCGTAGACCAGTGCCTGGACTGCTTCGACCTCTGTGGCCATGTCGGCGAGACGGTGTGACACCGCCTGGAAGTCGCCGATTGGCCTTCCGAACGCCTCGCGCTCCCCAGCATGGCGCACCGCCTCGTCGAGGACGGCGCGGGCTCCGGCCACGCCGAAGACCGACACCCCGAGACGCTCCCCCTGCAGCTCCCACATGATCTGCTTGAACCCTTCACCCTCCACACCGAGAAGGGCGTCGGCTGGCAGACGCATGTCGTCCACGTAGAGCAGGGCAGTGTCAGACAGCTTCATCCCCGACTTCTCGAGTCGTTGTGAGACTTCGAAGCCGGGCAGGCTCGTGTCGACGATGAACATCGAGATGCCGGACCACGGGTTGTCCGAGTGGTGATCCCCGGTGCGGACCACCATGGTGATGAAGTCTGCTCTGGCTCCGTTGGTGATGTACATCTTCGACCCGTTGAGCACCCACTCATCCCCGTCGCGTACCGCCCGGGTCCGGATCGATGCCACGTCCGATCCGGTGTCGGGCTCGGTGATCCCGATGGCACCGATCAACTCGCCGCGCAGGGCGGGTCTCAACCAGCGGTCGATCTGGTCTTGGGTGCCGAATTCGAGGATGGGGGGTGTCGCCATGTCGGTCTGGACGGAGAGCACCATGGCGATCGCCTGGCTGACCCGCCCCACCTCTTCGAGGAAGACCACCTGGCTCCAGTAATCGCCTCCCTGGCCGCCTGCCGACTCTGGGAAGGCGAGACCGAGGAAGCCGAGCTCGCCTGCGCGATGGAAGATCTCGTCGGGGAAGTCACCGGCCTCCTCCCACTTGCTCAGGTGCGGGGCGATCGCGGTGTCGACCCACTCGCGGACTACCTGGCGGAGGAGGTCGTGCTCTTGGGTGAAGGGTGAGAGGTTCATCGGGGGCGCACCGGGGATGGCGAGGTTAGTTTCTGCCGATGGCCGGAACTCGAAAGGTCGTCCTCTCAGGAGCTGCGGGTGCCTGGGGTGACTCCTCCTTGTCCACTCCCCAGCTGCTAGCCGACGGTCGTAGTGACTACATCGTCTACGAAGGTCTCGCCGAGACAACGATGGCAGTTCTCACCCGAGCGAAGATCACGGATCCCGGACAGGGCTATGCCCGCGACATCATCGAGGTGATCGCCGCCAATTTGGCCGGATATCGAGAGCGGGGGATGAAGGTCGTGACCAATGCGGGAGGTGTCAATCCACATGCGGCCGCGGATGTGATCCGCGAAGCCGACTCGACGGTGGCCGTCGGTGTGGTGTCCGGTGACGATCTCATGGGTCAGCCCGTTCTCGAGTCGGCCGATCTCGACGGAGAGCCCCTCTCGGCAAACGTCTATCT
This sequence comes from uncultured Acidimicrobiaceae bacterium, assembly GCA_964653975.1. Taxonomy (GTDB): domain Bacteria; phylum Actinomycetota; class Acidimicrobiia; order Spongiisociales; family ZC4RG35; genus JANQRA01. Next base: position 54,412 of record CAZZIG010000070.1, on the reverse strand, counting down.
CGGAGCCCGCCCGATCGCCGCAGCCCTCGACGCTGGTGCCGAAGTGGTGGTCACCGGGCGCGTCGTCGACTCCGCACTCGTCCTGGGTCCTCTCATTCACGAATTCGGCTGGAGCTTCGACGACCTCGATCTGCTCTCAGCTGGTTCACTCGCCGGGCATCTCATCGAGTGTGGGCCTCAGTCGACCGGCGGCCTCCTCACCGATTGGGAAGACACACCCAGTTGGACCAATCCCGGCTATCCGTTGGTCGAGGTCGCATCAGACGGAAGCTTCGTGATCACTGCTCCCGAGGACACCGATGCCCTGATCGACGTGCGCACGGTCACCGAGCAGCTGCTCTACGAGATATCTGATCCCACTGCCTATCTCCTGCCCGACGTGACTTGTGACTGGTCCGGGGTCACCGTGGACCAGGTCGGGCCGCGTCTGGTGGCCGTGGCCGGAGCGAGGGGGAAACCTCCACCCGAGTTCCTCAAGGGATGTGTCCAGATCCCGGACGGGTGGAGGGCACAGAGCCTGTTGTTCATCGGGGGACGAGACGCGGTGGCTAAGGCGCAGCGCGTCGGCGACGACCTGATCGCCCGTGGGCGGGCCATGCTCGCCCGGTCAGGTCTCGCCGACTTCAGGGAGACACATGTCGAGGTCTTGGGGAGCGAGGACACCTACGGGCCCCACTCCCGGGCGCAGTCCGCCCGTGAGGTCGTCCTGAAGATCGCCGTCCACCACGAGAGCCGGGAGGCGGTTGCGACGTTCATACGCGAGATCCCCTCGATCGGCTTGAGCGGGCCTCCGGGAGTGTCGGGCGGCGGTGCCGGTCTCCCCAGACCCTCTCCACTGCTCCGCCTGGAGTGCTTCCCGGTCCCCCGTGACGCGCCGCAAACTCGCGTCGAGGTCGGTGGGATGCCCGTCGAGTTCGACGACACACCCGCGGGCGCCGCGTTTTCGCCAGCCGTGTCCCGGACCGAGTTCGCTTCGACAGATACCGGACGTAGGGAGGCTCCCAGGACAGGTGGGACCTTCACCGCACCGTTGGTCACCATCGCCCACGGGCGGTCCGGGGACAAGGGAGCCGATCTCAACATCGGCATCAGAGCCCGGGACCCGGTCTTCTGGCCGGTCATCCAGCGGGAGCTCACCGAACGAAGAGTCGCCGAGCACCTAGCCCATCTCGGTGCCGACGAGGTGAGACGTCATGAGCTGGTCGGAATCCATGCCCTGAACTTCGTCCTGGAAGGAGGGCTCGGCGCCGGGGGCACGGCCTCGCTCCGTTTCGACCCCCAGGGCAAGGCAGTGGCCCAGCAGCTGCTCGACTTGGAGATCGACGTCCCCGGGGAGCTGGCCGATCACCCGGCGTTGCGGCGGGTCTAGACCTCCGCCCGCTCCCTCGCCTCGGCGATCCGGGCCGAATTGAGTCGGGGCAACGCATAGACGAACAGGGCCACGTTGATGAGTGCCGCGGCCAGAAACGGCCAACGCAGGGCCCATTCCCTTCCGAGGACCGGTTCCGCAACGGCCACCGCTGTTCCCCCGAGCACGGCGCCGATCGGCATCATGCCCCACCCCAGGAACCGGTAGACGGAGTTGACCCGGCCGAGGAGACGGTCCGGGATCAGAGTCTGACGCAGGGACACGGTGATCACATTCCACAACATGACACTGATCGACATGACCACCCCCATCGACCAGAACACCCAGAACGACGAGGTGAGGCCGCTGCCCAACAGGGTGAGGATGAAGATCACGATCGACCAGAGCAAGGAAGCGCCCTGGCCCAGCTTCCGCGAGATGCGATCGGCGGTGAACGACCCGATGACGCCGCCCACCGCAAACCCCGTGGTGAGCAATCCGAACCGGGTGGCGTCGAGTTGCAGCACTTCCTGGGCGAAGAGAACGAAGGTCGCCGTGGCCATCGTGTTGGTGGCGTTGGCGACTCCCAGGGCGATAGCCATCGGGCGGAACAGGGCGTGGCCCCACAGCCATCTGACCCCCTCCTTGAGATCGTCCCAGAAGCTGGCGGGCACCGGGGTGTCGTCCTCCTGGTTCGGTCGGAAGGACCCGCCGATCATGAAAACGAGGGCGGCGGCCACGGCAAACGTCCCGGCATCGATGAAGAACGGCAGGGCGAATGCGGCGGCGAGGAGCACACCGGCGAGGGGAGGGCCGAGGAAGGCGTTGGTGACCATCTCGGCGCCCCACATGCGGCCATTGGCCTTCTCCAGGACCGACTTGTCCACGATCGAGGGCATCAAGGTCTGCGCCGAGTTGTCGCGGAACACCTCCGCGGTTCCCAGCAGGAGGGCGGCCAGATAGACGAGCCCGAGCAGCAGCGGGGCGCTCTCAGGGGGTGACGCCACTCCAGAGGCGATGTCGTCGGGTGAGGACAGATCGGCTTGCACCGTGAAGACCGCGAAGGCCACTCCCAGGGTGAACAGGAAGCGGAAGACATCCATCCACGCCACCAACCGGCGCCGGTCGACCCGGTCGGTGATGACACCCGCCGGCAGGCTGAAGAGCAGCCAAGGGATCCTGGTGACCACCGCGACCGCGGCGATGTGGAGCGGGTCGCGGGTGAGTGCCGATGCCAACCAGGGGTAGGCGATGATCGATATGCCGTCGCCCAGGTTGGAGACCACCGAGGCGGAGAACAGCTTCCAATAGTTGCGCCCGAGCGGCCGGCTCACCGGTCGTCCTCGTCGGGGTCGGGCAGGCGGGGACGGTCGGTGGGGTACATGGCGAGTAGCAGCCCGTAGGTGGTCTCACCACCGCGCGCTTCGGCGGTGAACTCATGCGCCAGTTCGATGAGCCTCTCCACCCACTCGTCGGCCCGCTCGTCGGGGATCCGTGCGTAACGCAGGGTGCTCAATGTGCCGGTGGACGAATCCTCCACCTTGGCGAAATCGGCTGCAGCGCTCTGCAGGAAGTGGTCCGGCGCCAACCCGAAGCCCACGTCGGCCTTGTCCGCCAGGAAGTAGGTCCGGGCCACCCTCCCGTAGTACTTCGCCTCGATGGCGCGCACCATCTTCGTCCGCACCACGCGGATGAGACCGGCGTCCTCCAGTACGGAGAGGTGGTGGCCGATGGTCCCTTTTGGCTTGTCCAAGGCTTCGGCGAGGTCTTTGTTGGTGGCGGCCCGTTCCAGCAGCAGATCGACGATGGCCAGCCTGGTCTCCTCGAAGAGTGCCTTGAACTGCTCCAACTGGTCGACCTCGAGGATGTCGTCCAGCTCGTAGTCGGGCGCCTTATGGTCTGCTATTCCCGTATAGTCGGTAATTCCCGCTCAAAAGTCAAGGGGTGGGGCGAACGGTGGGGGGTGGGGCGGACGGGTGGGTTGACGGCAACCCAGGGTTCACGGGATCAGGAGCCTCCGGTGGCGAACCGATCAGCAAGGACAGGTCAGGCGTCGAGTCTCCAGACGCGGGCGGTCCACTGGTAGCGGCTGCCCCGCTGTTTCAGCGCGATGACCTTCGCCTTGAGGGCCTTGAGGACGGCGGGGTCCTCGGCGAGGGCGGAGGGGAGCGGGATGTTGCGTTCCGCCAGCTGCTTCATCGACCCGAACACCGAGCGGGCCCGCTCGATGATGGAGTTCTCGTCCTGGAGTGATCCGGTGGGAAGGAAGAGGCTCCCTCCCTTCTTGAGGAGACGCTTGGACTCCTCGATCATCCGCATCGGCAACTCGGCCCCGGTGGGCCCGCCTGCCAGCCCGGACGGAAACCACCCGGAGGCGGTGGCGATCGCATCGGGTATCCCCGAGACATCACCGATGACGACGTCGGCCTCGACCTCCGGCCCCAATGGGTCGAACATGTCACCTTGGGCGAACTCGACGCGATCGCCCACTCCGTGGGCCACCGCGTTGGCAGAGGCGATCTCGACGGTCTCGGGGGCGGCGTCCACCCCGTAGACCTTGGAGGCACCCAGTTTGGCGGCGATAATCGAGAGGATGCCTGAGCCGCAACCCACGTCGACCACCACGCTGCCTGGCTCGAAATCGAGGGCGTCGGCGAGCAGAGTCGAGATCGTGCTGGGACGGAAGGTCTCTCGCCCGACCTTCAAGTCCATAGGGCCAAAGCGGCCCTTCCAGGTGACGATCTCAACAGCCATATATGGACATTAGTGGAGAAACCATGTACCCCGGAGTTCGGGGTGCCGAAACCGGGCTCTACCCGTCGGGGCGGCCCCACATGACTATTCGGTCCGAGGCCGCGGGATCGCCGTCCTCGTCCTCGAGGGTGACCCAGATCGCCGGGTAGTCGGCCGGATCGACTCCGGACCAGAGGACCACGGATTGATCGGCACCCCGGAGATGGAAGGTGCCGATGCTGACACCGTCACCGTCGTCGTTCCAGAGCCAACCTTCGTAGTACGTGCCGTCGCCTGCCGCGGGGAGGTCCTCCACGTCGAGACGGATCCACCAGCCGGCATCGCTCTCCCGGATGGTCACCTCTCCGGTGGCGTCGGGTTCGAGATCGGTCCCTGCGATGGCGACGAGTTGCTCCGCCGGAGGGGAGAAGACTCCGAACAGACCCGCGACGATCACCACCGCGGCGGCCGCGGCAGCGACCGTGGCAGCCGCCCAGCCCCAGCGACGACCTGGGGTCGACGCGATGGGCTCGGCGGAGGTTCTCTGTCGGCCGATGGCGCGAAGCAGCCGGTCGGCTACCTCGGGAGGCGGCTCGGCCCAGGTGGCCTCGCTTCCGAGGATGTCGCGGATCAGGTCGAGACGTTCTCGGTCGGCGGGCGCGGGCCCCGATGCCGAGGCCAGGTATTCGGCGCGTTGGTCAGACATGGGTTCTCCCGTATGGAGTACGGATCGCGCCAGGGCAACGGTTCGCAGAGATCATGTCTCCTCCACGTGCCGGAGCAGCTCGATGAGTCGTTGGTGGGCCCGGTGTGAGCGTGACTTGACGGTTCCGACCGGGATCCCCATGTGCTCGGCGATCTCGACGTGGGTTAGACCGTCGAAGTGGCTCAGCTTGATCACCTGTCTCTCTTCGTCTGGCAGCCGGTCGATGGCCGAGCGAACTTCGAAGACCTCCCAGATCGTGTCGAGCGCCGGGGGTAGTGCGGTGCTGTCGACCTCGTCGCTGGGAAGGGCGCGGGAGCTCTTGCGGTAGATGTCGATGGCGGTGCGACGGGCGATGGCGTAGATCCAGGGGCCGAGCTCGCGCTCGGGGTCGTAGGTGGTGGCCGCCTGCCATGCCTTGATGAACGTCTGCTGGGTGGCGTCCGCGGCCAGCCCATGATCGTGCAGGACGCTCATCGAGATGGCGAAGACGGGCCCGCGAAACCGTTCGTATACGGCCTTCACCGCACTCTCCTCACCGTCGCGAAACCGCTCTAGAACTTCACGATCCACACCGGGATTGTGCCAGGACGCGAACCATCTGCGACGTTGATGCGTAGTCGGGGCGAGAAATGAGGAGATTTCACATGAGATGGCGCACCTTGGGCATATTCGTGGTCGCGGTGGTGGCTTTGGCTGCTTGCGGGGCCGAAGAGGGGGAAGGCACCTCCACTACGACGGTGCCGGAGGTCACGACGACCTCGGCCGACGCCGGTCAGGAGGATCCGACCACCACGACGGCGGCTACCGAAGACCCCACGACGACAACGGCGGAGACGATGGACGGAGTCCATGTCGCCGAGACCGATCTCGGGCCGATACTCGTCGACCCGGACGGTTTCACTCTCTACATCTTCACCGCAGACAGTGAGGGGGAGAGTGCGTGTTACGAAGCCTGCGCCGAGTTGTGGCCGCCAGTCTCTGCGGACACTCCCATCGGGGCCGATCTCGACGCCTCGATGTTCGGCTCCATCGAGAGGACCGACGGCACCACCCAGCTGACCGTGAGCGGCATGCCGCTCTATCTGTACACACCGGACACGAGCCCGGGAGACACCACCGGTCAGGGCTTCAATGACGTGTGGTTCGTGGTCGACGCCGAGGGGAACATGATCGAAGCCGCTGCCACTGGTGTGTCGGACGACCAGGACGCACCCCTCGACTACGACTACTGACGACGGCCGACGGGCCGGCACCATGGAGGAGGCCGGCCCGTCTGCCCTCACCGTCGGTCCGCCGGATCAGTGGACGTAGGCTGGCCGGATGGACCTCAACGAAGCTCTCTACACCACCCGCGCCATGCGTCGGGTCAAACCCGATCCGATCCCCGATGAGATCGTGGCTCGCATGCTCGACGCCGCGATCAGGGCCCCATCGGGCGGGAACGCACAGAACTGGCGGATAGTGGTCGTCGACGACGAGCAGCTGCGGGGCCAGCTCGGGCCGGTCTACCGCGAGGCATACCGGGAGCTGCAGGAGAGGGCCTACGCCGGACGGCGTCAGGCGGCCGAGAAGAGTGGAGACGTCACCACTTTGAGGGTGATGCGCTCCTCGGACTGGCTGGCGGAGAACTTCGAGCAGGTTCCGCTGTGGCTGGTCTTCTTCACCCGCAACGACCCCTCCGGCGCTTCGATCTATCCGGCGGTGTGGACCGCGATGCTGGCGGGACGTGGTGGGGGAGTTGGGACCTGTCTGACGACGATCCTCGGTGCTTTTCGCTCCGCAGAGGTTTTCGATCTCCTGGATGTCCCCGTCGACAAGGGCTGGCAGCTGGCGGCGGCGGTGTCCTGTGGGTTCCCGTTGGGGCGATGGGGTGTCGCCGAACGTGCCCCGGTGGAGCAAGTCTCCTATCACAACCGTTGGGGCCAGGGGCTCGGCTTCCCCGTCGAAGGACCACTGTGGCCGTGAGTGGGCCTACGGGACGCCATGGTCCCGTAGGCTCCACCCGGGCACCTCTCAAGAGCCCTCCGGACGAGGAAGGAGCACTGTGAAGCGCAACACGGCCGTGGTCGTCGGTTTGCTCCTGGTGGCGGCCGGCCTCGTTGCCCTCTTGTTCTCACCACTGTCCGGTTTCACCCGCGAGTCGGCGGCGGAGAGTTTCACCGGTGTTTCCGTCGTGGAGTTCGATCTGTCGAACAGTCCTATCGAGTTCAGGGCAGGTGGAGACGAGGTGGTGGTCGACTACTCGTTCTCCACTGGCTTCCTGAGTGACGCCCGGGTCTCTTTGGACCAGGACGGCGACGTGTTGCGGCTGGAACAGAGCTGCCCCGGCATCTTCTCGTGGCGTTGTCAGGCCTCTTTCGAGGTCACTCTTCCCGCAACCGCCGAGATCGGTGGGGAGACGTCCAACGGGACCATCTCCATCTTCGGCCTCGAGGGCCCGGTCGACGTGACCACGAGCAACGGGCGGGTCACGTTGGAGGAGGTGGCTTCCTCGTCTGTCTCGGTCCGCACCTCGAACGGGGCCATCAACGGAGAGGCACTGGGCTCCGACGATGTCGACGTCGCCACCAGCAACGGCAGGATCGAACTCAGCTTCGATGTTGCACCGAGCGCGGTGTCGGCACGGTCGAGCAACGGGTCGATCCAAGTGCTTCTCCCATCCGATGCACCCACCTACGCCGTGGAGGCCTCCACTTCGAACGGCAGAGTCGAGACCCCGATTCGCACCGACCCGGCGGCAACACTCTCGATCACGTTGCGAACCTCCAACGGTGACATCACCGTCGAGTACTCGGACTGATTCGGTTCGACCCCTGACCTGGAGTCGGTGACGCACACTGGTTCACAGACCTGTGGCGCCGCCCGTTCGATGTTTCTAGAGATCTCTTGCTAAAGAGTCCTTTAGAAACGTAGGATGCCTCCATGCCCGCCGAAGAGCTTCCCCGCATCTCCGACCCGGTGCGGATTCGTGCTCTGGCACATCCCCTGCGTCTCGAACTGATGGACGTTCTCGTGGACGGCCCCGCAACCGCCACCGAGTGCGCCGAGGCCACCGGCGAGAGCGTGGCCAGTTGCTCGTTCCATCTCCGCATGCTGGCCAAGTACGGGTTCATCGAGCCGGCCGAGCGCAGAGGTCGCGAGAAGCCCTGGCGGCTGACCTCGCCCGGCCGCGACATCCGACCCGACGACGAGCCCGAGTCGGTGCGCGCCGTCGGCGAGATCGCACAACTCTTCGTCGAGCACTCGGTGGAGGGCATCCGGGAGTGGTTGTCCTCGGTCGCCAACGAGTCCAAAGAGTGGATCCATGCCTCAACGATCAACGGATCACAGTTCTGGGCCACCTCCGAGGAACTCGCCGAGTTCAGCCAGATCATCCAGAACCTCACGGCCCCGTATGCCGGTCGCAATGACGACCCGTCGCTCCGCCCCGAAGGGGCGCGACCGATCAGTCTCTTCGCCGCAGCGCACGTCGATGTGGTCCGGGAGAGGCGAAAGGGAGCCAAGCCCTGAGCCTGTTCCGGCTGCCGGTGTTCCGCCGGTTGGTGGTGGGTTGGTCGTTCTCCAACTTCGGCGACAGCGTCCTCTTCCTGACCCTCGCTATCTGGGCCAAGGACCTCACCGGCAGCGACGCCTCTGCCGGTCTCGTCTTCTTGTTCCTCGGCCTTCCGGTGTTCCTGGCGCCCTTCGCCGGCCAGATCGTCGACCGTCACTCGAGACGCCGCGTCATCATCGTCACCAACCTCGGGGCGGCACTCCTCGTGCTCTCACTTTGGTTTGTCGATGGCCCCGGGCAGATGTGGCTCATCTACCTCGTCACCTTCCTCTACGGCCTGCTCACCTACACCACCGCCGCTGCCGGGTCGGGTCTCATCAGGGACATGTTGGAGGATGAGCAACTCGCCAGCGGAAACGGGATCCTCAATACCATCGACCAGGGGTTACGACTTCTCAGTCCGCTCGTCGGGGCCGGTGCCTACACCCTGTTCGGCGGTTTCGCCATTTCGGTGGTGACGGCTGTTGCCCTGGCGATCGCCGCCTTGGTGTTCATGACGCTCCGGATCGAGGAGTCGGACCCGGTGCCCGACGATGAGGAGTCGTTCTGGGGAGAGGTGGCAGCCGGGGTCAGACACCTCCGAGCCGTGCCCGTGTTGTCACGGATGATCCTCGGCCTTGGCATCGCGTTCGCGGTGAGCGGTCTGGCCAACACGACGATCTTCGCCGTGATCGACCAGGGTCTGGGAAGGGGGGCGGAGTTCTTCGGTGTCCTCGCCTCCATCCAGGGCGGGGGCTCGGTCCTCGGAGGCATCACCGCAGCCGCCCTGATCCACCGTCTCGGGGAGCGTTCGGTGGTGGCGATCGGCCTGGTGGCGTTGGGCGCGGGCATGGTGGTGGCGATCGTGCCCAGCATCCCGGTCGTCATCGCAGCGGTGATCCTGGTCGGGATCTCCATTCCCTGGGTCGTGGTGGGATTCGTCACGCTTCGCCAACGTCTCACGCCCTCCCGGCTCCAGGGTCGGGTCTCGTCCGCCTCGAACATGGCCCTGAACGGTCCTCAAACATTGGGAACGGCGATGGGTGCCGCTCTGATCGGGCTGGTCGACTATCGAATTCTCATGGTGGTCATGGGAGTCTCCGTCGCTCTCTGCGCCATCCCGGTGGCCCCGTTCGGGGCCTCGGGCCGGATGTCCGAGGAGCCAGCTTGATCAGTCGCAGCCGAGGAACTCGTCCGCCGGCTCGTATCTGAGCTGGAGATCGGTGCGGACGGCGGTCACGACGAGGAGGTCCTCGTCGGCCCGCTCCACGATGAGATCGATCTGCTCCCCTTCGACCCCCGGCTGCCACTCCGGTGGGACGTAGTCGAGTTGGTTGGAACCGTTGTCCGCCAGAGCCCATTCCCCACCGGCGATCTCCCGGTAGATCCGGTCGAGTCCGCAGTGGGTGGTGACGTCGTGGCCGATCCTGGTCTCTCCCACCGGCAGGTCTCCGGCTGCGTTGAGCGGTGCGATGTCCGACGATCCTGGGTCGTCGAGCTCACCGGCGGCAAACCGGGTGACTCCGTCGTTCACCCCGCCGGGTGGGTCCTCGCCGTCTACCCAGATCGAGAAGTCTCCATCTGGCAGATCGTCACGGGCCACGGCAACGACCATGGTGTGTGGCATGGCGTCGTCGGTGCAGACCTCGGGCTCCCCGACGAGGGGCACCACCGGATAGAGCCTCAGATCCGGCTCCGAGTATTCGAGATCCTGCATCTCGTCGAATGGACAGGTGCTCGACTCGGCGAGGGTGAACCTGAACACGACCTCTGACTCCCAGTCGCGACGAACGACGGCCCCCGGCACGAGCTCGTGGAATGACGACTCGGTTTCGACCAGCCCGGTGGTCCAGGGCTGCCCGCCTCCCGCCAACCCGTCGATCAGGACCCGATGAGCCATTTGTCTCACCTCGCCCCCCGGTTCCGTCGATCCGGTGTCCCCGTTCGCGCATGCAACGATGGAGATCAGGACCATCACGACCGGGCGATTCTCTTGAAGCTCATGTGTTTGGACGAGTGTCGCTACGTCGTGGTTCCTCACCCATGGGGGTGAACCCCTATGGACGGGACGGGTCGGAGGTCCTTAGTCTCGTCGGAGAAGGGAGGACCTATGCGAAGGTTCGTGTTTATCGCTGCACTCCTCACCTTGCTGACGGCGGCCATGCCGGCAGGCGCCAGCAGTGGCGAGGATCCGGTGCATGTGGGTGTAGGAGACTCGGTGGCATTCGGATTCGGGACGGAGCGACCCGAACAGCACGGCTACACCGCTGTAGTCAGCCGGTGGGCTCGTGGCATCGACTGTCGAGCAGGCAACCCGTCGGGTTGTCCGCGCCTGGAGCTCGTCAACATGGCGGTGCCCGGCGCTACGTCGGCCAGCTTGATATCGGGGCAGCTGCCCGCTGCAACTCAGCTGATCAGCACCCGGAACAACGATGCCGATCCCGGCAACGACGTCGTGCTGATCACGGTGACCATCGGTGGCAACGATCTGTTCAACCCGGTTGTGGGTGCCTGCTCGGGAGGGGTCACAGCGGAGTGCGTCGAGGTGATCACAAACGGCCTGACCACGTACGCTCAGAACCTGGGTCTGATCCTGGGAACGCTGAGACAGGCCGCCGGTCCCGATACGCGGATCGTGATCATGACCTACTACAACCCGTTGGGATCGTGCTTCCTGGCCGACCTGGAGCCGCTGGCCGACAATGTGCTGGAAGGCGGTCCCGGAGTGCCGTTCGGCCTCAACGACATCATCCGAGCCACCGCCGCCGCCACCGATGTCGAGGTGGCGGAGACATTTGGTGCCCTCGATGGCGATGATTTCGTGGGGGGACAGGACTGCCTGCACCCCGACAAGAGCGGGTACCACGCCATCGCCCAAGCGTTCATGGACACACTGCGCTGAGTGGATAGGAGGCAAACCCGACGGGCGAGCCTCCTACCGCTCCGATCGAGCCGTCGTGACGCGCTTGTCCGGATCGGGGTGCGGAACATTCCGGTACAAACCCAGGGAGGTGAACGCCAGCCAGACCCAGCTGGCGATCACGGCCATCCACAGCAACGCCACCCCGGCAGCGCCAGCGGAGAGGGCGGCGCCACCGAGGAAACCGATCAGGACCACTGCTCCCGCCACCCGTGACCGGTTGGCTGCGCCGAGGTCACCGCGACGGGTGAGCCACCTGGCGACGACGAAGGTTGCGGCGACGAGGGCGAGGAACCCGATGCCACCCAGGGCGACATGCATCACACCTCCCGCAGTCGCCTCCGCCGTCGATGCGGGGTCCGGGAACCCGTCGACCGGGTCGGGTGGGAAGATCCCCGAGCCAATCAGCGCCGCACCGTAGACACCGACCAGGAGCCCGGCTGACCTGGCGCCCTTCCCGGGAGACATCGCCCGGTTGAAGCCGAGAGCGGCGGCAACGACCATGGCTCCGCTGACGATGAGGTTGGCAGATTGGATCCATCCGCCCTCGCCCAGCATCAGGAGGCTCAAGGCATGCTCGGTGAAGGAGAAGCCTTCGCGGGTGAGGCCCCGAATCACACCCACCGCCAGGTAGGACATCCCGGCCACCACGCCCCACCCAAGCAAGGAACGGGTGACCGCGGCGGTCCCGTCGAATCCGTTGGTGTGGGGTTCGGTCATGGTCAGGCTTCCGGCCCGCCGAAGGCGCCCTCGGGGTTGTCGAACATCTCACCGATGCGGATGGCGTTGCCGAAGGGGTCGCGGATGCCGAAGTCGATTCCGTAGGGTCGCGGTGTGGGCTCGTCGGTGATGTCGACCCCCCGCTCTGCCAGCGTCTCGAATGTGTTCTGGGCATTGTCGGTGGACAGGAAGAGCGATCCTCCCATCGCTCCCTTGGTCAGCAGCTCTCGGGCCGTCGCGGCGGTCTCCTCATCCATGGCGGGCGGTCCCACCAACTCGAGGAGGATCTCACGTTCGGTATCGCCTGGGACCCGTACCGTGAGCCAGCGCATGAAGCCGAGGTCGATGTCGGCGGCGAGCTCCATTCCCAGCTTGTTGGTGTAGAAGTCGAGAGCCTCGTTCTGATCGAGGACGAAGACCTGTGATCGGGTGATTGCGTTGTACATGCCACCCAAGCTATTGGTTCGCCGACCAGGACGCTTCTCCGAAACTGCTCGGTCTCGTCCAGGTCTTGACGAAACAGACCGGCACCGCAGGCATGTCCCCCCGGGTCCGGAAGAAGGTCGGTGTCTCTCCGACGATCTCGGTGAAAGTCCTGCTGAAGGTGCCCAGACTGGAGAATCCGACGCTCATGCAGATCTCGGTTATGGAGCGGTCGGTGGTGCGCAGCAGGTACATCGCCCTCTCCACGCGGCGTCGCTGCAGGTAGCGGTGGGGCGTCTCGCCGAAGGTGGACTTGAAGGAGCGAATGAAGTGGGCCGGCGACATCAACGCCACGTCGGCGAGCCGGTCGATGTCCAGGCTGCGCCAGTAGTCGCGGTCCATGAGGTCGCGCGCTCTGAGCAGTCGGCGGTTGTCGTTCTCGAGTCGGGAGATCATCTGAGGCTCGATGAGGAGTCGATGCCACGATAGACGGGCCGAACCGAAACCGGCCCCGACCCGGCGCGGGCACGTAGCTTGAGGCCGGTGGGAATAGATATGGCCCGATGGTCGCGGTCTGACCTGAAACGGCCCGGGACGGCTCTCGGTGTCGCCGTGTCTTTCGTCTTCGCAGTTGCCTTGGCCACGGCCGCAGCCTGCAACATCCACGAGATGGCCCATGCCGTGACGGGAACGGTGCTGGGTTGGGAGGTGGAACGGGTGAACCTCTGTCTGCCGGCAGGAGGCAGCGTCGAGTATGCGTTCGTGGGTGATTGGGCCGGCAACGTGCAGGGCTATGCGGGCGGATTGGTAGCAGCCGCAGTGTTGGTCGCGATCTATGTCTTCGTCTTCGCCAGACCGGAGAGGCCGCTCGTGTCGCCGAATTGGTGGGCGGCGGGACTCGGGTTGGTCATGCCGGTTGGCCCGCAGCTCACGATAGGTCTTCTCGAGGGAGCAGTGCGCCCCGGCGAGGACTACACGATTCGGTACTCGACAGCGATACCCATTCTCGTGGCGCTCTCCATGGCTGTGGTCGTCATCGCGTACGTGTGGAGATGGCGCCCCGTCGGGAGGCCCTCGTGATCGATCATTCGTTGCTCTGCGGAACTCCTAGCGTGTGAAGCGCCCCGACTCGACGTCCCAGTCGGTGAGCATGGGGGCCTCCAGTCCTCGGTGACCAGGGCATCCCCCATCCAGACATGCCAGCAATTCGTCGGTGAACCGCTCGAGGATTCCCGCTGCGAGGAGACGCTGGCCGGCGCCCAGCCCGCAGCGGTTGGCGTCGGTGACCCGCAGGACCCAAGCTGCCGCCTCCTCGACGTCCTGGGTGGTGCCCCCACCGGAGGCGATGGCTCCGAACCGCTCCATGAAGGCTGCGGTGCCGAGCTTGCAGGGTGGGCATTGACCACAGGAACCTTCGAAGAGGAACGTCGACAACGCGGCGGCGACTTCGACCACACAGGTGGTCTCGTCGTAGACGATGAACCCTCCGGCACCGAGACCCGAACCGATCCTGGCCAGGGCTTCGTAGCTCGCCGGCACGTCGAGCTCTTCGTTGGCGAGGGGCCGGTTCGAGGCACCTGAGATCACGAGCTTCGTCCTCCGTCCCTCCCTGATCCCTTCGGCCGGTCCGTGGATCAGATATGACAAGGGCGTGCCCAGTTCTTGCTCGACGACAGTCTCCCGGTTGACGTCGCCACAGATCGTGAACACCATCGTCCCGGGCGACTCGTCGGTCCCCAGGGAGCGGAACCACTCACTGCCCCTGGCGAGGATGTGGGGCACGTGGGAGAGCGTTTCCACGTTGTTGACGACCGTGGGCCGGACCGGATGGTCCTGGTCGGTGAACAGACCCTGCACGTACGGGGGGTAGAGCCGGGGAAGGGGGTCCCGGCCCTCGATCACCTCGAGCAGCCCGGTCTCCTCTCCGAAGAGGTAGTCGTCCGGGCCGGTGACGATGCGCAACTCGACGTGGTCGAGCCACCCAGCAGCCGCCACCTCGGAGGACGCGGCCCGCAGCCGCTCGGTCTCGACCCCGAAACGGTCCTTGATCCCGACGAAGACATCCTCGGCTCCCACCGCATATCCGGCTATCGCCAGACCCTCCAGGAGCTGATAGGGGTTGTGGTGGATCAGTGCCCGGTCTTTGAAAGTCCCTGGCTCCCCCTCGGCAGCGTTGCACACGACGTAGCGGTGGTCGGCCTGCTCGTCGGCGGCGCCCCGCCACTTGATGCCGGTGGGAAACCCCGCCCCGCCACGGCCCCGGAGACCGGAGCTGCGGATACGGTCGATGACGGCGTTGGGCCCGGCTTCGAACGCTGCCGCCAAACCCAGGCCGCCTCCGGCGGACTCGTAGGCGGCGAGGTCGGTGATCGGCGTGTCGGGCAGGAGATGGCCCATGGGATCAACCTACCCGTTGCCGTGGCGGGTCCTGGATGGCCAACGACATCAGTCCCCACTCTGCGCTGCATGACGTTCTAGCGCGGGCGGGGCCCGGGCTCTACCCGGTGGTGGTGGGAAGCCGAGCCCAGGGGGAGGCAGGCGACGGTTCCCGACGGAGCCATTCGGTGCAGTCGTGGATGACCGATGCGAGGAGCTCGTAGAGCATCGCATCGGGGTCGGCGGTCGCCGCCTCGGCGATACCTGCTACCGCCACGCGGACGATGGCGGGCGCCGAGCGGCGACGATATGCCTTCGGGGTCATCTGACGGTCGATGGCGAAGTCCTCTGCCCAGCGAGCGGCGTGGGGGAAGCGTTTCAGGGCCGACCCGGCGAGCCCGATCGGGTCGGGGCCACGGCTTGGGCCATCCTCACCGTCCATTTGGAGGAGGAACCGCTGCGAAGCGAGAAGACCGACGGCGAGTGCTCGCTGTCGGTGCTCGGCGGCGACGGGTATCGCCGTGGCCGCGCATCGAGTGGCGATCACGGCATCGAGCCGGGGGTCGTCTCCGTTGAGACCGATGACTTCGGGGATCAAACCGACGAGACGGGAGCGGGCGCCATCGGAGATGTGGTCGTTGACCTGTCGAGCGACGGCAGCCAGAAGTGGGTGGCTGCACTGGGGATGGTCGGTCCAGCGCTCGCCGGCGAGCAACGAGGCGTACTCCATGAAGCACGCCCCCTTGCGAGGGTTCCGGTGCTTGCCACGCGAGAGCACCGGAACCATCTCGGGCGCTCTCCGCCGAGCCATACCGGAACAATAGTGAACCCGGAGAGATCGGTGTCCCGTAGTGGCCGAGGGTCAGTCGCCACGAAACGACGGATGGACGGCCCCATGCATACTCGGATGGTGGGAAAAGTGGGGTTGGGGATCCGGGAACGACTGTGTTGGATACTGCACGACGACGAGAGGAGACACCCTGACCGAGCCAGCAACCGAACTGGACCCGCGGTTCAGCGACCCTGATGCAACGGTGACGGACTGGGAAACGACCCGTGCCAACCTGGAGAAGGCTCAGGTGTCGTGGATCACGACCGTCCGGTCCGACGGCCGCCCTCATGTGACCCCCCTGGTGACCGTGTGGTGGGACGATGCCGTCTACTTCTGCACCGGGCCGGAGGAGCAGAAGGCAGTAAACCTGAGCCAAAACCCTGCCATCGCCCTGACAACCGGCACCGAGGCCTGGGATGGAGGCACCGACGTCGTCGTCGAAGGTGTCGCCACCCGGGTTACGGATCGGTCGAAGCTGGAGCGACTTGCTGCGGCCTGGCGCACCAAGT
This sequence comes from uncultured Acidimicrobiaceae bacterium, assembly GCA_964653975.1. Lineage (GTDB taxonomy): Bacteria > Actinomycetota > Acidimicrobiia > Spongiisociales > ZC4RG35 > JANQRA01. The sequence goes on along the minus strand of CAZZIG010000070.1, from coordinate 38,313 downwards.
GGGATGGCCGATGGGAGTTCGAGCCTGTCGAAGGAGGCTTCCTCAACGAGATCGGAGGTCTGGCGCTGGTCTACGAAGTAAAGCCCATCAAGGTCCTCGCGTTTGCGAAGGGCCGCTACTCCCAAACCCGACACCTGTTCGACTAGCGAAACGACCGTCTTCGGCGGGGATCATCCGCGGAGTCGGCACCGCCATCCGGAGCCGAGGGCCCGAGGTTCCGGTTGAAACCGTCATCCGAAGCCGAGGAATCGGTGTCGGTCGCCTGTGGATCTAGGTGGAGCGGTCGAGCCGGTCCGACGAACACGGGGACCTCCGAAGTCCCTATGAGCTCGGAACTGACGCTTCCCAAGAGCGCCCTGGACATCCCCTCACCACGGGCTCCGACCACTATCAACTCGATTCCGGCGTCTCGTGCGAACACCGCCAGTTCGGTCGAGGGTCGTCCGTAGAGGATCTCCAGTTCCACCGCCTGAAACCCGATCTCGGTGGCCACCGCCACCAGCCGGTCGTATGCCTTCGACTGTGCCCCGATGCCCGAGAAGGGCCCGCTCGAGTCATAGTCGAGGACGGAGACGAGGGTCAGGTTCGTCACATTGGGCCCAAATAGTTCGAGTGCCTGCGTGACGGCACGGCCCGACTCGTCGGAAGGGTCGATACCCGCGAGCACGTCAAAGGCCCCGTCGGCCCGATCCGCTATATCGATGGCGTGTCGACGTGGAAGGTGGCGAATACGTTCCGCCGCGAAGACGAAGGAGAAAGGCCCCAGCAGCAAGCTCAGAGCGAGCCAGAGCTCGAGGTCGTATCCGGAGCGCCGCATCCATAGCGTCACGACGGCACCAGACCCGAACCAGACGAGGATCAGGGCCAGCACGAGGATCTCGGTCGAACCCAACTTCTACCCCTTTCCATTTCATCCTCAGTCCGCTGTGGTGCGCTCGATAGGGTCTTAAGTCCTCGACTGTCGGTCCTGGCCATGAGCCCCCTGACAACCCAGGTGACGAAGGTCACTCGACAAAAGTGACCGCCTGCCCTGTAACGGTTGAGGCTCGCAGGGTTTACTGAGGACATGCGCTCCGCTCGCTCGGCCACGATCATGCTGGCGTTCGTGGTCGTCGGGCTGACGGTCGCCGGTCTCTTCGCCCTCCTCGACCTCGGTGTCGGTGTCGACTGGGCGCTGATCTTGGTTGCGGTGCTTCCACTCGTCCCACTGCTGCGCGAGATGGTCCAGAAGCTGAGGCGCCGTGAGATGGGGGTCGACGTCATAGCGCTGCTCGCGGTGGTGGCGGCGCTGGCCCTGGGAGAGTTGCTCACCGCAGCAATCATCGGACTGATGCTGGCCACCGGTCAGTTCCTCGAGGACTACGCGGCCGGGCGGGCGGAGCGTGAATTGACCTCGCTGATCCAGCGGGCGCCAAGGACGGCTCATAGGGTGAGGGGTGAGTCCGTCGAGACTGTGGATGTCGACGAGATTCGTCGCGGCGACCGCCTGTTGGTGAAGGCCGGTGAGGTTCTCCCGGTCGACGGTGTGGTCGTAGGGGGTGTGGCGGTCGTCGACGAGTCGGCGCTCACCGGGGAGCCGCTCCCGGTGGAGAAGACCAGCGGCGACCTGGTCAGCAGTGGCACCGTGAATGCCGCGGACGTATTCGAAATCCAGGCTACGGAAGAGGCCGGGGAGAGCACATACGCCGGGATCATCCGGTTGGTGGAGTCGGCGCGCGAGTCTCGTGCGCCGGCGGTGCGTCTGGCGGACCGGTGGGCGGGCTGGTTCGTGCCCGTGGCACTCGTGGTGTCCGGGATGGCGTGGCTGCTGTCCGGCGATCAGATGCGCGGTCTCGCCGTACTCGTCGTCGCCACGCCCTGCCCGCTGTTGCTCGGCGTGCCGATCGCCCTGGTGTCCGGCATCTCGCGAGCCGCCCGTCGCGGTGTCGTGTTCAGGGGAGGTGGAGCGTTGGAGACCCTGGCGCAGACGCGGAATGTCGTCATCGACAAGACCGGAACCGTAACTGTCGGCCGGCCAGTCCTTCACTCGGTCACCGTCTTCGATGGGTCGATGTCCGAACAGGAGATGCTGTCTCTGGCGGCGTCGGTCGATCAGGTCTCATCACATGTTTTGGCCCGGTCGATCGTCGCTACCGCCCATGAACGTGAGGTCGACTTCGTCCTGCCCACCGAGGTCGAAGAGCGACATGGTGCGGGAGTCTCTGCGACCGTCGGGACGAGGAGTGTCTCCGTCGGGAAATTGTCGTGGATCCTCGATGGGTCGCCGGAGCCACCGGAGGTCGAAGCATTTCGGAGTCGAGTCACCAAGGTGTCGCCGACCGTCGTCTACGTCGCGGTCGACGGTGACGTCGTTGGTGCTCTCGTCTTCGACGATCGGATCCGGCCCGACGCGGCACGCACGATCCGCGCCCTACGTCGTCTTGGTGTCGAGCAGGTCGTGATGGCGACCGGAGACCAACCGCTGGTGGCGCGGTCGGTCGGGGTTGCCGTGGGTGCGGACGACATCCTCGCAGAGGCCACACCCGAGGAGAAGGTGAGGGTGCTCGAGGATTTGCAGCGAACAGGCGTCACCACGATGGTCGGCGACGGCATCAACGATGCACCCGCCCTGGCCGCGGCAGATGTCGGCGTCGCCATGGGGGCGCGTGGTGCGACCGCATCTTCAGAAGCTGCGGACATAGTCCTCGTGGTCGACCGTCTCCAGTTGCTCGTCGACGCCATCGGGATTGCACAGCGTTCCCGCCACATCGCTGTGCAGACCGTGCTCATCGGTATGGGGCTCTCACTGGTGGCGATGACGGCGGCATCCGTCGGACTGCTGGTCCCCATCGTCGGCGCCCTGGTCCAGGAGGGCATCGACGTGATCGCGATCCTCAATTCGTTGCGAGCCCTTGGCGGTAGGAGCCCGAGTGAGGATGGAGCCGTGCTCCCTGCCGACCTCGCCGACCGGCTGCAGGCCGAGCATCGAGAGCTCATGCCCCAATTGAACAGACTCCGACAGGCTGCTGACACCATCGACACCCTCCCCCCGGCCGAGGGGGTGCGGCTGCTGAAGGAGGTCGAGCGATTCCTCGTCGAGGAGATCCAGCCCCATGAGGCCGGAGACGAAAGCGAAATCTACCCCCGGATAGCCGAGATCATGCCCGGCGAAGACCCGATGGCCATGATGAGTCGGACCCACCGTGAGATCTTCCACCTCGTCGAGCTGTTCGAACGCCAGGTCGCAGAGTTGCCGGCCGGCGGGCCCGGGGCGGCCGATCTGAGAGATCTACGGCGCACTCTCTACGGTCTCTACGCCATCCTCGAGCTCCACTTCGCCCAGGAGGAAGAGCTCTACGCCTCCTTGCAAGGGAGCTGAGCCCGCGGGAGCAGAAGAGGGTTGTACGGACCTGTCTCTATGAGGAGGCCTCAGAGCTTCAGTCTTGACTTATATAAGTGAAGGCTGCAATAATCGCCCAGGTGCATGCTTTCGATGTTCTCGGCGACCCGGTACGACGGCGGATCCTAGAACTGCTCGCTGAAGACGAACTGACCTCGGGAGCCATTGCCCACGCCATTCAGGATGAGTTCGGCATCTCACAGCCGGCAGTGTCCCAACATCTCCGCGTGTTGCGTGAAAGCGGGTTCACCACGGTTCGCGCCGAGGGCACTCGCCGCCACTATGCGGTCAACGGGGAGCCGCTCGAGGAGGTCGACATGTGGCTGGAGCCATTCCGCCGATTCTGGAGCCAGCATCTGGACGCCCTTGCGACTGAGCTCGCCAGGGGCAAGCGGGAGCGGCGCAGAGAAGGCACCACCTCATCGCCCGACAATGGAGACAAGGAGAAGAAGACATGATCGACATCCGCAGCCAACTCGAAGCCATCCATCGCGAGGTCGGCGAACGCAACGACGGGGATGCCGTCGGGGTTCTGCTCCGCCGCAGCTACGACGCCACGATCGAAGACGTGTGGAGCGCCCTCACCGATCCGAAGCGCATGGAGCGCTGGTTCCTCCCTGTCAGTGGAGAACTCCGTGAGGGAGGGAACTTCCAGCTCGAGGGGAACGCAGGCGGCGACATCCTCGAATGTGATCCCCCGCGTCTGCTCCGGGTGACCTTCGGGGCACCGAACAGCATCGTCGAGTTGCGACTGGCGGCAGACACAGGGAGCGAGACCATCCTGGAACTGGAGCACACAGTGCCCATAGAGATGGCACGCAGCGTGGCTGGTGCCTTCTATGTGGGACCGGGATGGGACGGTGCTCTCTTGGGTCTCGACCTCTACCTGCGTCGGGAGACGACCGACGATCCGGTGGCCGCAGCCAATTCGACCGAGGCCCAGGAGTTCTCCAGGCAGTCGGTGTACGAGTGGCGGGCCGTGGTCGAGGCGGCCGGTACCGCGAGCAGCGAGGAGATCGCTGCCGGTGTCGAGATGTCACTGGCCCAGTTCGCCCCCGACCTCGACAGCCAGGATCCCGAGTCGACCTGACACGACGAGCTGAATCGGCGCGAGAATGGCCTCATGGCCAAGGCAGCCACCGATCCGATCGCCACAGGGTGGGAACTGCTCACCGACGCTGAGTGGCAGGCCGCCAGAGCCAAGTTCACAGAGACTCTCGAAGCTGGGGAGACGCCTGAGGCACTCGAAGGGTTGAGCTGGGCTGCATGGTGGATGGACGACGCCGAGACCGTCTTCGCAACGCGTGAGCGCGCCTATCTCCTCTACCGGCAACAGGGGGAGCCGGCCGGAGCGGCGCGAATGGCCACTTGGCGGGCAGCCGACGAGCTCGACTTCCGGGGTGGGACCGCGGTGGCCAGCGGCTGGCTGCAACGGGCGAGGAGGCTCCTCGAAACCGTCGAACCGGGTCCCGAGCACGGTTGGTTGGCGTTTCACGAAGGCTTCGTCGCGTTGCACTGGGGTGAGAGCCGTAGAGCCGCCGAGTTGGGCCGGGAAGCGGCCCAAGCGGGTGACCGCCACGGAGTCCCGGATCTTGAGATGCTCGGGCTGGCGCTCGAAGGATCCGTCCTCGTCTCCGAGGCGCAAATCGAAGAGGGCATGAGGCTTCTCGACGAGGCGACCGCCACCGCCATGGCCGGAGAGGCCACCATCCCCATCTCGGGTGCCTGGGCGTGCTGCTTCCTGGTCGGCTCCTGCACCGCCGTCTTCGACTACGAGCGTGCCTTCGAATGGTGCGATCGCATCGCCGAGTTCGCCGACCGTTATGGAAGCGGGTACATGCTGGCGTTCTGTCGTGCCGAGTATGGGGAGGTGTATCTGTGGCGGGGCCGCTGGGACCACGCCGAACAAATGTTGGAGGCTTCAATTAAGGACTTCTCTCGCTCGAGGCCGGCGATGGTGACGGCGCCGCTGGTCAGCCTGGCGGAGTTGAGAAGAAGACAGGCGCGTGTGGAGGAAGCGAACTCGCTCCTCGACCGGGCCGGAACTTCGATGTCGGCCCAGATCTGCCGGGCCCGCCTCGATCTCGACGGGGGCCAGCCGCGGCGCGCTGTGGACCTGGCCGAGCGTCTCCTCCGCCAAATGGCACCCGAAGCAAAGCTGGAGCGCGTTCCGGTTCTCCATATCCTGATCCGGGCATATGTGGCCTCGGGCGAGCAGGCCGAGGCCCGTCGGGCGCTCACCGCACTGCGGGAGATCGAGGCGATGGTGGGGACCGATCCCCTGCGTGCGGTCACTGACCTCGTCGAGGGTCAGATCGAGGCGGCCGGTGGCGATCACGAGAGGGCACGGGTGCTTCTCGAAGATGCAGTCGATCGGTTCGGCCGAATTGAGGCCCCGTTCGAGGCGGCACAGGCTCGGATCGAATTGGCGACGAGTCTCGCCGCTCTGGGTAACACCGAGCTCGCCGAGCGTGAGGTCGGCATCGCCTCGACGGTCCTCCTCGATCTCGGTGCGGTGGCCGAGTCCGATCGAGCGCGGAACTTGTTGAGACCGGGTGGAGGAGTCCCGGATTCAAAGGTGACATCCCGGGAGAGAGATGTCCTGGAACTCCTCGCCGAGGGTCTGACCAACCGACAGATCGCGCAGCGTCTCGAAGTCTCCGAGCACACTGTTCACCGCCACGTGACCAACATCCTGCGCAAGCTCGATCTCCCGTCACGCGCGGCCGCGGCCGCCTATGCGGTCCGTGCCGGCCTACTCGACTGATAGCCAGATCTGGCCACATCGGGCGGCGAAGATCCCCGGTTCCGGCGAAGACACCGCCGGGATGCCGGGTTACTTTCGAGCGATGGCGCGTCGGATGGCCATCGGACGGGGGATGTTCGCGGCCGCCGCGCTCGCCAGGATCCACGAGATTGCCAGTGTCGGCGACGAACGGAGGAAACAGATGGCGAACCAGTGGAAGTGCCGGGGACGAGCGATGTCGACTCGGAGATGAAGAGGGCAACGAGGGCCGCTTGGGCCCTCGGGGACTATCACAAGTTCGCCAAGGGAACAGTCTGGGAAGGCGGCGAGGTGCTGGTGCGCGCCTGTGGGATCTCCGCCGGACAGCGGGTCCTCGATGTCGCCGCCGGAACAGGCAATACCGCGATCAGGGCCGCTGAGGCCGGTGCCGAGGTGGTGGCCTCGGACCTGACCCCGGAGAATTTCGATGCCGGTCGTCGGGAGGCCGATGCTCACGGCGTGCAGTTGGAATGGGTCGAGGCGGACGCCGAGGACCTTCCCTTTGGCGATGGCGAGTTCGACGTGGTCACCTCGTCGTTCGGTGCGCTGTTCGCCCCCGACCACCAGGCGGTGGCCGACGAGATGCTCCGGGTGTGCCGGACGGGAGGGACGATCGGGATGCTCAACTTCACGCCAGAAGGCATGATCACACCGTTCTTCGATGCGCTCGCTCCCTACATGCCCCCACCTCCTCCGGGCGCTCTTCCGCCCGCTCTCTGGGGCAGCGAGGACCACGTGTGGGAGTTGTTCGGTGACCGCGTCGACTCGCTGGAGATGACCCGCAGGACTTACGTGGAGAAGGCCGAGACTCCTGTCGCTTACCGGGAGTTCTTCAAGGAGAACTTCGGTCCCGTGGTCGCCACCTATGCCAGCCTGAGCGACGACCCCGAGAGATTGGCAGCACTCGATCGTGACTTCCTCGACTTTGCGACGAGCCGCAACACTGGCCCGCCCGAAGGCCCCGCGGAGTACATCTACGAGTACCTCCTCGTGGTCGCCCGTCGCGGCGGGAGTTAGAGCGAGGGTCGCCCCGTTTCGCCCATCTCCTCGACTCCTCATCGTCATCCAACGAAGCGATCACGGCAGGTCTGGCTGGCGGATTCACCAGGCAGCGCCTGACCAAAATCGACCAGGCGGATCTCGCTCGCCAGACTCACCCCCGGCTGATGGAGACGAGGTCGTAGGCAACGGGATCACCGGCGGCGTCGGCCCGGCAGGTGAGTCGTCGGGGCTCTTGGACACTGCGTGCTGCAACCTGCACCCGGATCGGCCCGGCCCGGTCGGCAAAGACCACCTCGGCCCGATCGCCGTCCCTCCGATACCCCGACAACGCCAGGTCGTCGAAACCGCGCAGGCCTTCGCTCTCGCGCAGAAAGTGTTCTGCCGCCTGAACCAGACGGGGTTGGGTGCTGCGCCCCCGGTGGTGGGCGAGGTCGAGTCGGTCGGCCTCGTACTCGGTGACCAGTCGCTCCGCGTCGTCGGATCCCACCCGACCGAAGTAATCGCCCCTCGGGAGGACGAGGAGATTGCCGGCAAAACGGTCGCCTCCGATGTGGGACACCTCCCAGGCCCGATCAGGTCGAATCGAGGAGATGGCCCGGTACAAGGGGCGGCCGTTGTCCGCACAGCAGATGTCGTGGCGGCCATGGGTGCAGACCAGATAGACCGGGTGGTCGACCGTCGCGCCCGGGCCTACATCGCCGCCGGCCAGAGCGTCGAAGTCGACGTCGAGGAGGGCTGCGGGGTCGGTCAGGGGCATCGAGACGATCGACGGTGGCTGGTCCGGACTCCCCGAATGTGTCTTGAACACGACTGGCTTCCTCTTCGTCTTCCGGTGTCGAATGAGCAGGATTCGGACATTCGACGTCCTCCGTTGCAGTTCGACGGCAATCTCAGACGGGAACTTCGAATCCGTCAGCGCGTCCGGGCCCCAGGCACCCGACTGTTCGACGAGAAGCCAGGCCGAGACCAGGGATGCCGTGGCGTAGAGAGGCTCGGCACGGGCCACCGCCTCGGCCGAGCATCGCCAGTCGGCCGACGTCAACCGACGACCTCGAGCAGTCCTTCACGGACGAGCCGACGGATCAGGACGAGTCGGCTCTCCTCGTCGGGCCCGGGCAGGTCCGCCACGCTCACCCGCTCGCCGGAGGCGATGACCGTCATGGCCGGCTCCAACCAGCCGGGCATGCGCAGCTCGCGATCACCGAGCAGGACCGAGAGCCGGCCGCCGACGGTCTCCAGATGACACATCGATCCTTCACGACGGGCGACGACGGAGTCGTCGTCGATCTCGTCGATGGTGAGGAGACGATGGATCTGACCCCTCAGGAGAGGCTGTCTGGTGGTGAGAACCTTGCGGCGCAAGGAGCGAGCCAGCATCGACGGGTCGAGTTCGGCGAGAGATTTCGCGATCGTCGCCAGACGCTCGCTGATCTCGTCGGTCAGTCGGTCAGTGTTGGAGACGAATCCGAGAGGTAGGGGCTGGTTTAGTTCCGGGTCGGACGCGATTTGTTTGACGGCCAGGTCCAGGGCAACAGTCCATCTGATCGCCAGGATCCCGATCGTGATGTGCACCGAGACTCGGTCTTGGGTGGCGGCCGAGTGGGGGAATCCGGCGGGGATGTACAAGGAGTCTCCCGGCGCCAAGACGGCGTCGATCAGTAGGGGGCCGGTCGGCGCCAGATCGTGAAGGTTGTGGACACGCCACTGCTTGGTGCCGTGTGATTGGAGGACGAACACATCGTGCTCGTCCTCATGGGCGCCAAAGCCCTGGGCTCCCGGAGGCGTGATGTAGGCGTTGGCCTGAACGGGGTGGCCCAGTGCCAACTCCAGGCCACGGCAATACCTGGCGAGCGGTTCCCAGTAGCGATGCATGCTCTGGAAGACGATGGTCGCCCCGTTGTCGAACTCGGCGAACACCGACGCGGCGTCGATGACACCCGTGGCCTGGTGTGATCCGGTCCGTGTGGTCTTCGTGTAACGACCCGACGCAAGGGTCTCGCCATCCTTGACCAGCCGAAACGCAGGGAGACGGAGACCCGTGGTGGACACGATCAGGTCTACGTCGTCGAGGGAGAGGAGGTCGTCGAAACCGTTGGGCTCGGCGCCTCTCCGGTGTTGGGGTCTCTTACCCCACAGCCTCTGAGCGAAATGCTCCAGGTCTCCAACCGCACGAGCGAGCGCCTCACGCCCCTCCAGGTCGGTTGGGTCGGTGACAGTGTGCAGGGTCAGCTGTCCCGAGAGTCGCTGTCTGTGGTGTCCACGCCGTCGCTGTCGGTGGAGTCGACGCCGTCGCTATCCCTCGTCGTCGCCTTGGGTGTCTGCCGCTTCAGGGTCTCGATGTCCTCGTCGGTCAGGCTTCCCGGTGTTCTCTCGCTGGCACTCATCATTCCTCCTTGGTCGACTCGGCCTTACCCCCGAAGCTACACACTGCAAACCCGGCCCGTGACGGATGGTGGTCGGGGCAACTGTGGTCGTCTGTTCTGGGCTGCATGACGTAGCGCTCGGCGTCACGGGGTGCAACGCGGTCGAGTCATTCCGCGGTCGTTCAGATCGTCTCGAGCAGAGCCTGGTCGCCGGACGCCATCCAGAACGAGGCCGGCACCTCGTGCCAATGCTCCGTCTCGACGAGACGGTCGATCGCGGAGTTGAGAGCCTCCAGAGCGGGATGGCGGAGGTTGGGCCGGTGGACCATGGTCCATGGGTAGAGCGGCACCGGGTCGGTGAGCGGAACCAGGACCGCTCCGGGGACGGCCGGTACGTCGAGCATGCTGAGAATCGGCCACCCGGTGGCTCGGAGATGATGCGCGGTCTCGGCCACACCGGCGGCGGCGACCGCCTCCATCCCGGGGTGGTGCGCAGGTGAGGGTGTGCCGCCGTTCTGTTCGACCAGCTCGGTCGCCAACTCCACCCATTCGGGAGCAGCACGGTTGCCGGCGCTGGTGTCGATAGTGAGACCTTCCATCATGCCGACGGTCATGGAGGGGAGATCGGCGTAGGGGTGGTCGTCGGCGAGGAGCAGCGCTAGGGGCTCGAGCCGGACCAGCCGGCGGGTCAACCGGTCGGGGAAGGCTTGGTCGACGCTGCTACGACCGAAGGTGACGTCGAGGCGGTGCGCGGCCAGGGCGGCGAGAGCAGCCCCGTGGCCACCGTGGAAGCGTCCCTCCAGCAGGACTCCGTCTGTCATCGCACGAGCCATGTCGAGGACGCGCGCGGCGGTGGTCCCGTCCCGCAGAACGTCGACCACGAGTGGGCGGTCGGATCCTCGCACCTCCTGGAGGAGCCGATCTTCGAGTGCCAGCAGTTGGCGGGCGAGAGGGAGCAGCCGTTCCCCTTCGGGGGTGATGGCCACATGCCGGGTAGAGCGGTCGAACAGGCTCACCCCGAGTTGACGCTCGAGCCGTGCGATCGAGCGGCTGAGTGCCTGCTGAGCGATGAACAATCGGGCGGCGGCCCGGCCGAAGTGGAGCTCTTCTGCGACGGTCACGAATTGGCGCAGCAGACGGAGGTCGAGATCGCCCATCGGTGCAGATTAGACCCAACGTTCTTGGGCGATTTCCTCGATCGACAACCCGGATGCGTCAATGCCGCGTCAACAGGTGTTGGACACAGGGGGCGCGAAGGCTGATGGTGGCATCTGATGAACGAATGAGGTCTCGAGCGAGGCGATTCCGCCCGGTCGTGGCCAATGATCAAGGAGCCACCCATGGACCCGTTGCACATATACGCCCTGTCAGAGGTTCTCAACGGCAGAGCCGACCAGAACACCGAGAAGGCGAATCCCGAGCGCACCCACGTTGCTCCGGACCGGAAGAGTCGTTCCGGCGGGAGATACTGGCGTTTCAGGATCCGCCCCCGCGACACCAGACCTCCTCGGCTCGCCCGCCGGCTCAGAACCAGACGGTTGCATGCGCAGGAGCGGGACCGAAACAACGATGCGCTCCCGCCAGCCGCCTGACTGCGCCCATCGGTGAAGAGGTCGGCGGCTTGGCGCCAACTCGGTGTCTGGAACGACATGAAGGACCGTGTCACACGAACCGTCGCTCATCCGTCCTCTCTCTAGACAGCGGTCACAGCCGGTGACTCGTCGATAGGGAAACGAGAAGGCCGATGACACAGACTGCACCCACCCGGCTCGTGGAGGGGATCGAACTTCCCGCCCCGGGAACCTGGAAGACCGATCCCAGCCACGCCGAGGTCGCTTTCGTGGGACGTCATTTCATGCTGACCAAAGTCAGGGGACGATTCACCAAAGTGGATGGTGAGCTCCGTATCGGGGAGGGACCGTAGGACAGCTCGGTGACGGCCACAGTCGAGATGGCTTCGGTGCACAGCGGTTTCGAGACCCGGGACGACAAGCTCAGATCCGCCCACCTCTTCGACATGGACAGGTTCCCGCAGGCAACATTCACCTCGACAGAGATCACCTGGGCCGGTTCCCGGGGCGAGATGACCGGTGATCTGACGATCAAGGACGTGACCAGACCGATCAGCCGTTTCGTGATCCTTGCGTATTTTCTGGGCATGAGTGAGATCGAAACACTGGTGGTGCCGGCCGTGACGCCGGGTGGGATGCCGTCGAGACGGTGCTGATGACGGATGCCTCGACCCGCAATTGCTGGTGTCACTTCCATATTCTCGAGAATCGGGCCCAACGGGAGACCACGCGGGAATCACGACGAGAGCTTCTCCGTGACCAGGTCATCGCCCTCGACCCTCCCCGGGGTCTGGTGGCGCTGGCCGGGGAAGAACCAGTGGGATGGTGTGGTGTCGAGCCACGACCCGTCTCCGGCATGTTCTCGCCAGCCGTCTCGTCACCCGACACAGCCGCTACGACCGCGAAGACCCCGACGTGTGGTCCATCTACTGCATCCTGGTGCCGCAGCCGCTTCGCCGTCAGGGGATCGCAACGACCCTTCTCAACCGTGCCATCGACCACGCTCGTCGTCAACGGGCGCGTGCCATCGAGGGCTATCCGATCGACACCTCGGTCCGTGATGGGCGGCTCCCTCCTGGTTTCTCCACTGGCACCCTCGCGATGTTCGAGAGGGAGGGATTTCAAGCGCTGGCTACGCTCCCTTCGGGCAGAACACTCGTCTACCGCGACGTCCTCTGAGCAGATGATTGCTCTTCGCCCGTGGGATGGGTCGTGGCAGGTCCTCACCGCCTCGGTCGATGACGAGGTCGTACGTTTCCGCGATCGCTCGACCGAAGGCAGAGACCTCTCGACCTGCCAAATCCTGAAGTCTCTGAGGAGCTGACATCTCCACGCTGACGTCTCCGACTGTTCGCTTCGTAGTTGTGACGTTCGGCTCTTACGAGGGAACGGCCCCGATTCGATGATGGAGTCAGACGATCCGATGAGAAGGAGTGCCCATGCAGGGTCACATCGATCGGAAGGAGAGGACCGAGCACTCGAGGCCGCCGCTGACCTACGTCGGGTTCCTTGCCTATGTGGCAGCAGGGCTGGTCTTCCTGATTGGCGGGTTGCTCTTCGTGCCGAGGCTTTGGTTGGTGCCTCTGTGGGGAGGCTGGCTCGTGGGGTTGTGGGTCGCCTACCGGCTCATGCGGAGAGGGTCGTACTGGGTGCTCGCAACGGCCCCCGTCGCGCTCGTCGCCCTGTGGGCCTATGTGACCGCGGGCTGGGCGATGTGGGGTTGGGTGGTCGAGGACCTCCCCTTCGGGGTGCGGTAACTCGATCCCTCACTAGCGCATGTCCGACCATGACGAGCAGATAGTGGGCACCGAGTCGGTCGGTTCCGCCGACTCGAAGTCTCAGCGGTCGAGTTCGACCTCTTCGGTGCAGGCGAGGCGGATGGTCGGCTCGTAGGGCACGTCGGCCTCGCCCAGGATGGTGGCCGAGATGCTTCCCACCGAGCCGTCCGCGTCGAGGGTGACTTCGAGATCTTGCACCTCGACTCCGTTTCGCTCCAGACACTCGGCGAAGACCTCGGTCGCACGCCGTGAATCTGGGGCGCTGGAACAGGATGCGAGCACGAGCGATGAGCAGACGACGAACAGCATCGCCACCGATCTGTTCCTCCTCCACCTTTTCACGGCGCGGACGGTACCAGCCCCAACGGGAACAGAAGATGTCCAATGACGACAGCTCAGAGCTGACCGAACATTGGCCTATGCGCTCGGTCCGACGTGCCGCAACCTCGTGTCGAGGCAGAAGCGAACCTCGGGGCTTAAGCGTTGTGAGGGGACGAGGACGATCTTCCCTCGCGTGTGACCGGACTCACTCAGCCGTTGCGCCTCGCTGCGTCGGCGAGGGGAAGGATCGACGCTATCTCCACCCGAACCGCACCTGATGCCACCAGATCGAGTATGTGTCGCAATTGTGAGCGGTTCTGAGCCTTTCGTTCCGGTTTCGAGGGGGCCGTGTAAGGCAGCCGACTTCAGATGCGGAGTGAGTCTCTCCGGCCAGCGTTCGACATCGGCGAGTATCGCCCAGACGGTGGAGGGGGCGGCCGCGATCTCTCTCGATCCCGTCACGAAGCCACCCACACCACTCTCCTCGAAGGACTCAGCCGTTTGTCGCCAGGCTACATACGGACTTCGGACGTTCCGCTGGCGATTCAGGGTCTGCGCCACATCGCCACGTATGGGCTTCACCAGGTCGGTTGTTCGAGTCTGGGGGGAACGAGGAACGCACAAACCGGTTGGGAACACTGGCTGCCGGGCAAGAACGTCCGTCAAAGGAGCGTTCCGAAATGGAAACAAAGCAGTATTGGGAGACATACCTGAACGACCACCGCGCTGGAGCCACTGCGGGGCGAGCGTTGGTCAGGCGGATCTGGCGCAGCAATCGCCGCACGGAGTGGGGGCCGATCATCGAGAAGGTCGCCGAGTCGATCGAACAGGATCTGGCCGCCTTGGACGATGTCCGGACCGCGGTCGGGGTCACGGGAGGAGACTTCAAGAGGGCGGCAGCTCTGCTCACCGAGCGGGCCGGCCGATTGAAGCTGAACGGCCATCTCCTCACATATTCACCCCTGAGCAGAGTCTTGGAGCTGGAAGCTCTCATGTCCGGCATCCGCGGAAAGCAGAGTCTGTGGGTGGCATTGCACACAGCGGCCCCGTCTCATCCCGAATGGTCCGACTTCGACTTTGTCGCTCTCGAGGAACGGGCAAGCGAGCAATTGGAGACGTTGAAGCGGATCCACCAGTGGGCTGTAGCCGAGATGGTGGGCAAGGAGAGTTGAGCGTCCTTGGCCGGTGCTGCGGGCCAGGGAAAAGAGCGGAATGATCTCGGTGATCTCTAGACCTTCAGCCAGTGTCTTGCCGTGCGGGTGAATGGCAACCCGATGATGGCCACCGACCAGACGATCAACAGCGGGTGCATTACCGGATGGAATGGCACCAGAAACAGCTCGATGATCTCGAAGACAAGCAGCACTATTCCGGTCGACACCGCGCCCAACCACGGCCAGCGATAGCCAATGAGGGCCTCGATGCGTCGGGCCCATCTCCAAGACCAGCGGAAAAGGAGGCCAGTCAGAGTTACCAGGGAGGCCAGGGTCATTCCGCCGAAGAAGATGCCGGGCCAGAAGTAGGTTTCGACGGGCGTGTTCTCCAGCCACTCTGTCGTCATGCCGAGAGGCTCTAATGGATTGGTGGTCATTGCCCGGGCCGCCTCGAAGGTGCCGATGATGAGAAACCCGAGGAGCACTGCCAGCACCACGATGCTCCATGGCAGCCGCCGACTCTCACCAGTTTCAGCCGCGCCTCTCGATGGGGCTATCGCAGACATCCCAGCTCCTGAGTGCTATCTGATCGAATATTCGTCGACCCCGCCTCGCCCGGCCAGGGTCGAAATACTCGTTCACCAACGGCATCTGGCATATGTCTCGAGTGCGTGGGCCATCTGGTTCGCCTCATGTTCATTCTCTCACCACTGACGGTGACCCTCCCACTCCGGAGCCGCTGGATGCTGTTCGGAATGCTCTCCCGACGGAGGAGCACGCGGATACTCCGCGAGAGTCCATGAAACGACCTGAATCGTCGCGCAATGTCGCGAAACCGTCGAGCAGGCACGCAGAGACTCCGGCTGCCACAAGGCGTCTCGGGCGTTTACGCAGCTAGGTGGTCAGGGACGGCGTCGATCCGTCGACCTCCGGTTTTTCAGACCGGCGCTCTACCAACTGAGCTACCTGACCATGCAACCAATTCTCGCGGAATCGGTTGGCGGGCACGACGGGATTTGAACCCGCGACCTCCGGCTTGACAGGCCGGCGAACACTCCAGACTGTTCTACGCGCCCTGGAGCTTGCCCGAGAGTCCGGGCCGACCGTTGAAGTATATCGGTCCTGGCGGGCTCCTCAACACCGACTCGGCTGGGTGGGGGTTCCGCGCGTTTGCCGTCTCTGCCTCGAGGGGGGCCTTTGCTTCGGGCGCTCGGGAGACTGTTGCGGCGGCCCATCCGAAAAAGACGGAACACCAACGATCATGCCATCTGTGCCCCTCCCACCGGAGCGTCGGCCAACATCGAGGAGTTGCTTCATCCCCTCGTTCGGTGTGAGCACGTCGGAATCGCAGAGATTGGTCAGGCGTGTCGCTGCTCGCTATCCGAGCCCGAACAGCGACGCTCACCTTTGACGTAGAACGGCAAGGACTCTCCGACATTGCGTCTGTGGGCCGGGACCCCGGCTTCCCGTTTCGCCTGCGAACTCTGGGGTCTACCCTTTCGTCATGACGTCAAGGGAGGGTCGGTTGGTCCGGGTGCTGGTGAGCATGGCGGACACGCTGGTCTCGGACTTCGACGCGGTCGACTTGTTCTATGAGCTGGTAGTGAGTTGTACTGATCTGTTGGATGTGGCACAGGCGGGGTTGTTGGTGACCGAAGGCAACGGTGTGTTGCGGGTGGTGGCGGCGAGCAGCGAAGCGACCGGCGTAGTCGAACTCTTGGAGCTGGTTAACCAGGGGGGCCCGGGTATGGAGGCGTTTCGGACCGGCCGGCCGGTCAGGTCTGGCGACCTTGCCGGATCTCAGGCTCGGCACAGATGGACAGAGTTCGGGGAGGCGGCATTCTCGGCCGGATTCAGCGCGGTCACAGCTGTTCCGATGCGCCTCCGCGGTCAGGTCGTGGGGGCGCTCAACCTGTTCTTGACCGAGACAGTCGACCTCACCGACGAGGACTTGACCGTCGCCCAGGCTCTGGCGGATCTGGCCACAATCGCCGTTCTCCAGGACCGGTCGACCATCGACGACCGGACGCTGATCTCCCAGCTGCGAACAGCTCTCGAGACCCGGGTGGTGATAGAGCAGGCGAAAGGGATCGTCGCACATGTCACCGGCCTGACCATGGACGAGGCTTTCAGGCGCATCCGGGATCATGCCCGCAACAACAACGAGCGGCTGCGAGACATCTCCGCCGCCATCGTTTCGGGCGACTTGACGCCACCCCACCTGACCTCTGCCGATTAAGGCTGGTTTCGCGTTCTTCCCGTAGGGCGGATGCTCCTGTAGAGTGGCGGACAAGCACAGCCCGAACGAGTCTGCTCTAGATCCTGGCGGACCCTCAAAGATCTGAGGAGAGGCCAGGACATGACCGTCAGAACTTCCGAACCGACAGCAGGCACATTCGATTACGACCCTCCTCCTCTAGACGTTTCAGTGCGAATCGAAGATCCCTCCGCTTGGGCGATCGAGGTGCGAGGCGAACTGGACCTCTACACCGGCCCGATGCTGAAACAGCACCTGGAGCCCTACGCCGACTCGAGCGGGAACAATGGTCATCCCCGCAGGGTCATCTACCTGCTCCCCGAGCTGAAGTTCATGGATGCCAGCGGCTTGCACGCTCTACTCGATGCTGTTGTTGGGCTCGGCCCCGAGACGATCACCATACGAGAACCCTCATCGTCGGTGTGCCGCCTGCTCGAAGTGGTCGGTTTGGACTCGATGATCGAGGAGCGAGTGAACCGATGATCAGCCCCTCCGAACTCGATGCTCTGCGAGAGTCATTCGCAACATGGGACGAACCCGGACTACCGGGTTCGCTGGCCACTGACTGTGCCCGACTCCTGGACGTCAGCGACATCAGCATCTCCTTTGTCGGAGCCTCCGATCAGCCCAACGTGTGTGCCTCCTCGGACGACGCTCGCGCTCTGGACGAATGGGAGTTCACCCTCCAAGAGGGGCCATGCTTCGACGCCGGAGTGGACAGCACATCGAAGAGCGCAGAAACCGCTCCCTCCAACACCAACCCGTGGCCCCTGCTCTCGGCCAAGGCCCAAGCCATCGGCTATCAAGCCATCGCAGGTGTTCCCCTGCGAGCGGGAGGAACCACCTTCGCCACACTCAACCTCCAGGACCGACACGGCAGGATCACCCCCGAAACTCTCGCCGATGCCGAGCACATCGCAGCGGAGCTCGCCTCACTCGTGGTCGGTTCTCTCAGTCAACAGCCCGCCTCCCTGGACCAGCCAGCCGAACACGACACGTTCCATCAAGCCACCGGCATGGTCATATCGCAGCTGGGAATCGATGCCGGCTCCGCCGCCGATGTGCTCCGAGCCCACGCCTGGGCTCACGACCGTCTCCTCATGGACACGGCCTCAGAAGTCGTGGCTCGCACACTGACATTCTCGCCAACCTGACCAAGGTGAGAGCCAGCGAGGGTTCGCCTCGCCGCTAGAGCAGCACGGAGACCCCCGGTCTCGACGATGACGGTGTCATCGAGCGACTGGTGGGCTTCGATGGACGGGTGCCGTCCCATTGAGCGATCCGAACCGATCGAGCTCGGTCTCCTGCGCGTATCGTCGACAGTCCCCGGCTAGCCAGGGACATAGGACCCTGGTCGACCCCTCGGTAGTTGCGGCACGATCGCAACGACGAGCGAGAGGTCTGATCTCGGAAGAGACGACGTCGCCGGCTCGACGGCTGTTTCGCCTCGGGTACAGCGATAGACAACATGGGAGCCGTCATGACGACTGCTGAATCGACCCAGAACACCCAGGAACGTCTTCGAGGCCTGCGCAGATGGAACCTCGGTCTCACCATCCTTCACCTCGCTCAGGCCGTGGCGATCGTCGTCCTCGCAGGCGACTTCGCCATTTCGATCACGTCCACCTTCCCCGAAGGCCCCCCGGGCGCGCCTCAACCGGCGCCGGCGCCGTTGTTCGACGTGCCGATCGGTTGGACCACGGCGATCTTCCTGGCGTTGGCCGCCCTCGATCACCTACTCACCGGGACTGTCGCCCGCGATCTGTATGAGCGCGACCTCAGACGGGGGATCAACCGGTTCCGTTGGGTCGAATACTCATTCAGCGCCACGCTGATGGTGATCCTGATCAGCCTCTACTCCGGCATCTCGGGGGTCGATGCGTTGATCGCCATCGCCGGGGCCAACATCGCCATGATCCTCTTCGGGTGGCTCCAAGAGCTCATGAACCCGCCGGGGCGTGACAGGACCACCATGCTCCCGTTCTGGTTCGGGACAGTGGCCGGTCTTGCTCCCTGGGTGGCGATTGCGGTCAATGTGATCGGCGCCGAGACCGTGCCGGGTTTCGTCTACGGAATCGTCGTGGCCCAGTTCGTCTTCTTCTTCAGCTTCGGGCTCAACCAATGGTTGCAATATCAGGGCGTTGGCCGGTGGGCGGACTACCTCTTTGGGGAGAAGTCCTATCTCGTCCTCAGTCTGGTGGCGAAGAGTGTCCTGGCCTGGCAGATCTTTGGGGGGTCGCTCGCCGGCTGAGGCAGGGCTCTAGCCCCGCCGGGCTTAGCCGGACGTTCGCTGCCGGAGATCTGGATTTCTCACAGGGGTGTCACCCATTCGGGGTGTCTCCTACGTCTCAGAGGTGGCGGAGTCATCTCACGAGAAAGGAACCCGCGATGCGTCGCATCGTCACCGTCCTGGCGACACTGGCCCTGGTGGCCTGTGGCACCAACACGGCCAACCCTGGAGGAACGCAGCCGAGCACATCGACGACGATGTCGGCAGCCACATCCACCACCACCCCGGCCAGCACGACAACGTCGATCGCGACGACCACGACTGCTGCCCTCGAGACGACCACCACCAGCGTCGCCCCGGTCACGACCACCAGCTCGGCGAGCCCGACGACCTCGACCCGCCCCGCGGCGAAGATGGTCGTGGCCCCTTACTTCTACGTCGACGAGGCTGGGCGCGCCGAACGCACCGGCCCCTTCCTGTCTCCCGTGGCCCGGGAGGTCGACCGGACCGTCGCCGCGGCCCGGGCCGCCATGGAGCAACTCCTCGCCGGCCCTGGCGCCGGAGAACGACAGGGTGTGCCGGCGATCTCGACGGCGATCCCATCCGGAGTGCGGCTGCTCGGTCTGACCATCACCGGTGACGTGGCAACGGTCGACCTGTCCGCCGAATTCGACGCCACCGACGACTCCGCCACCGTGGCGCAGAGAGCGGCACAGGTGGTGTTCACCCTCTCCCGCTTCGACAGCGTCGCCGAGGTGCTCTTCCACCAGGAGGGCAAGCCGGTGTCGATCCAGATCGGCGACGGGAGCCTGGTGAGCCGTCCCGTCGGGATTTGGGACTATCTGGAGTTGGCCGCGGCGATCTCCGTCGAATCGCCTGTGTACGGCGGTCCGGCAGGCGATCCGCTCCGGGTCACCGGGTTCGGAGCGGTCTTCGAAGCCACCTTCCAATACGTCCTCACCGACGCCGACGGGCTGATCCTCGAGGAGGGCATCGCCATGACCAACATCGGGACCGGATGGGGAGGCTTCGACTTCACCATCGACTACGACGTCGACCGTCGCCAGACCGGCGCGCTCATCGTCTGGGCCGACTCGCCCAAAGACGGGTCCCGCATCGACATCAGGGAGTATCCGGTGGTCCTCACGCCCTGAGCACGACCGATTCGTCCGACCCGGGCGGGGACCGTCCAATACAGTCCCGCCAATGCTGATACGTCATCTCGACCAGGTCTCCGAGACGGAGCGGGATGTCCATGGACCGGGTTGGAGGAGTCGACGTCTGGTCGTCGCCGAAGACGGGCTGAAGTACTCGTTCCACGTCACCACCCTCGATGAGAGTGCGGAGCTGGAGTTCGAGTACCGGGACCACCGGGAGACCGTCTACTGCGTCGAAGGTGAGGGGGTCATCGAAGACCTGAGCGATGGTCGGGTGGAACAACTCGCTCCCGGCAGTCTCTACTCCGCCGGTATCGGCGAGCCCCACCGGATCACCGCCCGCACGCCGATGCGACTGGTTTGTGTATTCGACCCGCCGTTGCTGGGCACCGAGGAAGCGGACTGACCTTCCGTCGTCGCAGGCCTCCTCCTCGGCCATGGTGGCACCGTTACCCTCCGAGTCGATGACCGACGTCCTCATCGTTGGTGGTGCCGCCATGGGGTGGGCAACCGCCTACCACCTGCGACGGCTCGTCCCCGGCACCGCGGTGACCGTCGTCGAGCGCGACCCGACGCTGCGCTATTCCTCGACGATGCTCTCCGACGGCAACGTCCGTATCCAGTTCAACCTCGAAGAGAACGTCGCCATCTCCAAGTACGCCATGGAGGTCTTGGAGACGTTTCCGGAGGTGATGGCCGTGGGCGAATTCACCCCCGATCCGCAGATGCGCAAGCAGGGCAACCTCTTCCTCGTCGACGCTGACGGCAAGGAAGAAGCGCTCGCCGGTTTGGCCACGCAGCAGCGGCTCGGATGCGACTCGGAGTGGCTCGACATCGACGAGATCGGCCGACGTTTCCCCGCCCTGGCTTCCCACGACCTGGTGGGAGGCACGTTGGGACCCCATGACGGGTCGGTCGACCCCCATGCCGTTGTCGAGGGATACCGCCGTCAGGCGATCCGGAACGGTGTCGCCGTCCAGACCGGCGAGGTGGGATCGATCGTCGTCGATGCGGATCGGGTCACCGGCGTGACGGTGATCGACGGCTCGACGATCTCGGCAAACACGGTGGTGGTTTGCGCCGGTGCATGGTCGAGAGACCTCCTCGCCACCGCCGGTGTCGAGATCCCGGTCGAGCCGGTGATGCGGACCGTCTACGTGGTCGCCGGCGAAGTGGCAGGAGGCGACAGACTGCCCAGCGTGTTCCTCCCCTCCGGGGTCTACGTGATCCCCGAGTCCGATGGCACCTTCTTCATCGCGTGGTCAACCGAAGACGATCCGGTCGGGTACGACTTCACGCCCGCTCCTCGCTCTCGCTTCTACGACCTCATCTGGCCCGAGCTAGCCGGGACACTCCCCGCCTTCGATCGTCTCGAGGTGATCCGCTCCTGGGCCGGTCTATACGCCCAGAATCGCCTCGACGCCAACGCCATCGTGGGGGAATGGCCCGGTATCGACGGGCTGCACCTGGCCACCGGGTTCAGCGGGCACGGTTTCCAGCAATGTCACGCCGTGGGGCGTCATCTCGCCGAGACGATCGCGGGGTCCCCGCCCAGCCTCGATCTGAGCCGGCTCGGGCCCGGACGGATCCTGGAGGACCGGCCTTTGCGTGAGCATGCTGCGAGGATCATCTGAGCATGGTGACCATCAGACGGATCCGCCAGGGCGAAGGATCGCGCCTCCGGGAGGTCAGGTTGCGGGCGTTGCGAACCGACCCCGACGCCTTCGCTGCCTCCCACGACCAGGCCTCGACCCGTGACGACCACGTGTGGGAGGAGATCGCCGCAGCCGGTTCGACCGGTGAGGATGAGATCATCCTCGTCGCAGAAGACGATGAAGGTCTCGTCGGCATGGTGGGCGCCTTCACTCGTGCCGACGAGCCGAACACGCGTCACCTCTACGGCATGTGGGTGGCACCCGAGGCGCGGTCGTCGGGGCTGGGACAGCGATTCGTGGATGCGGTCAGGGAGTGGAGCATCGAAACCGGGGCCGACGAGGTGAAGCTGTGGGTGGTCGAGTCGAATCTCCCCGCACGGACTCTCTACGAGAGGGCGGGCTTCATCCGGACAGGGGAGTCGCAGCCACTGGCGTCGAACCCTTCACTCACCGACGTCAGGATGCGCCTGGCCCTGTCCTGACCCTCAGCCAGACGTGTGCCAGCGGAGCACACGAAGGGCACGCAATGTGTTCCAGCGACTTGGCTTCCCCGAACCCTCCTCCATCTGGAAGTGCTCCTTGCCGACGTGGCGGCCTTGCAGAGGCCAGGTCCCGTCCTTCCGACGCTTCGAGGTGATCAACTCGAGCGCCTCCTCACAACGCTCATCCGGCTCGACCCCGGCGTCCCGCAGATAGTCGAGCCCGCGCAACACGTCGTAGTGCCAGCGAGGGGGAAACGACAACAGCAGCCACCGCTTGTCGACCAACTCGCCGGTGGAGAGCCGATACATCAGGCGCCGTCCTAGGAGATATTCGTGGGCCCGGGAGCGCGCCTCGCTGATGGCTCCATCATTCCCCACGGCGCGCTCGTACTCCAGGAGAGCTTCCAGGGCGGAGATCGTCGTGTGAAACGAGGACCGGTCGGAACGGACCGAGCAGTTCCAGCCACCGTCCTCGCGCTGTCTGTCGAGCAGATACTCGGGTTGTGGCATGTCCCGTGCGTCCTCCAGGAAATACGAGCCCAACGCCAATGCCATCGCGGTGATGCATGCCTCCGTGCGGTACTCGAAGAATGGCGATTCCTGTCCCCCCATGACGACACGATCTCGAACCAATTCGATGGCGTGCCGCACTCTCTCGTCGTCGGCATCGATCCCGAGGTGCCGGAGCAAGAGCAGTGTGTAGGTCGTCGAGGTCCACTTCGGTGTGTAGGCGCCGCCACCCCAATTCCCGTCGTCGGCTTGCAGCCCGAGCAGCGTCGCCCCCCAGCCCTCAATGGCGACCCGGGAGCGCTCTTGGGCGAATTTCTCCGGGGCCTCCTCGGTCAGGTCGCGCATGACCTGCCACCTGATGGAGGGGTCGGAGTCGAGCAGCCAGTCGACGGTGGTCTCGGTCAACAGCATGTCGCGCAGGTATAGCAGTCGCGGACGATCGACAGATAGGGTCTCGCCCATGGCACAGCATGGCCCCTCGGGGGAGGGACGGCTCTCCACCCCAGGGCACTGGCGGGAGGAATGGTGGGTGGTCCCCCTCACCTTCTTCATGGTGCTGGTGTTCGCCGGGTCCGGCTGGTCCGAAAGTGGGATCGACCGGGAAGGGTTGGCGGGTGAGCTGGCTCTGATCGCCGTCAACACGCTGCCGTTGCTGGCACTACGTCGCAACCCGCTCGTCGTGCTGGCTACCTTCTCGGTGGCCTACCCGGCCTGGGTGGCACTGGGCCACCCCACGCACGAGTTGCAATCGCTCCCCACCATCGCCGCCATGTTCGCCGTCGGGACCTGGGATCGTCCCCTGTGGCTGCGCTCCCTGGGTCTGATCACACCGTTGTGGATGGTGGTGGGGGGGACCCTGAACTGGGACGCCGACTTCCTCGAGCTGACTTTCATCGCCGTGTTCTTCGTCTTCGTATGGGTTCTCGGGGTCCTCATCGCCGACCGCCGCGCCCAAACCCTGGCATTGGAGACCCGCACCCGTGACCTGGAGGAGGCCCGCCAGGAGCTCGCCGACCGCGCCGTCGCCGACGAGCGAGCCCGGATCGCACGGGAGCTCCACGACGTGGTCGCCCATGCGATGAGCGTCATCACCGTCCAGGCCGGCGTAGGGGCGCATCTGGGCGAGCGACGGTCCGACCCCGCAGTCGAGGCCCTCGCCGTCATCGAGCGCACCGGCCGGGAGGCGCTCGAGGAGATGAGGAGGATGTTGACCGTCCTCCGGGACAGCGATTCCGAAGGGCTCCCCCAGCACCCCCAACCGACCCTCGACGATCTGCCCGCCCTGTTCGAGCAGGTGCGTCAGGCCGATCTCGAGGTTGCGCTGACCACACGGGGAGCCAGACGCGAGCTGTCACCGGGTCTCGAGCTGGCCGTGTACCGCATAGTCCAAGAGGCTCTCACCAACGTGGTCAAGCACGTCCCTGGAAGCAGAGCTTCGGTGACCGTCACCTACGATCCCGAATCGATCGCGGTCGAGGTGGTCAACGGGTTGAAGGCTGGCGTCAGGCAAAGGGTCGGAGAACGTGGCCTGGGCTTGCGTGGGATGGCGGAGAGGGCCGCTCTGTACGGTGGGGAGTTGGAGACCGCAACGGAAGCCGGGGAGTTCCGGGTCACCGCCCGGTTCCCGCTCGAAGGGAGTGAGTGATGAGCGATGCCGACGGGAACATCCGGGTCGTGGTGGTCGACGACCAGGAGCTGGTCCGGGCCGGCTTCAAGGCACTCCTCGACGCCGAAGACGACATCGAGGTCGTAGCCGAGGCCGACAGTGGCAATGCCGCCGTGGCCGAGGTGGTGGCGAGTCGACCCGACGTCGTGCTCATGGACATCCGGATGCCGGGGAGCAACGGCATCGAAGCCACCCGGCGCATCCGCGACCTCGACCACCCACCCGAGGTTCTGATCCTCACCACATTCGACACCGACGACAACGTCTTCGACGCCCTGGAGGCGGGTGCGGCCGGCTTCCTCGTCAAGGACACGCCCCCTGCCCAGCTCATCGAGGCGGTCCGGGCGGCGGCGTCCGGGGGTGCCGTCATCTCGCCCCAAACCACCCGACGTCTCGTCGATCATCTGGTCCAGGCGCGTCGCCCGGTTTCGTCCCCTGCCGTCGACGTCATCGAAGCTTTGACCGCCCGGGAACGTGAAGTGCTCGAATTGGTGGGTCTTGGGTGCTCCAATCGGGAGATCGCCGCGCGACTCACGATCTCGGAGCTGACCGCCAAGACCCACGTGTCCCGCGTGCTCACCAAGCTGGGTGTGCCCAGCCGCGGCCAGGCGGCGGCAATCGCCTACGGCGCCGGTCTGGTCCGTCTGGAGTAGGTCCTCTCGCCCGATACTCCAAACGGAGTATCGGTGGAATGCTCCATCCCGCAGACGACATCGGTGACCCGTTTCCATAGCTTCTGGGTCATGGAACCTGTCATCTCGGTAGACGGTATTCGGCGCAGCTACGGCGACGTGGTGGCCGTCGAGGACGTGAGCTTCGAAGTGGCCCGTGGCGAGATCTTCGGGATCCTCGGGCCCAATGGAGCCGGCAAGACCACCACGGTCGAGTGTCTGCAGGGTCTCCGCTCTCGGGACGGTGGCGCCGTGACCGTTCTCGGATTCGACCCCGCCCGGCATCCCGATCGTCTTCGCCGCCACATCGGATCGCAGTTGCAGTCGGCGGCCCTCCCCGACCGGATGCGGGTCGGGGAGGCGGTCAGCTTCTTCGCGCGGGCCCAGGGACGTCGCGTCGTCGTTGCCGACGTGCTCGACGAATGGGATCTGACTCCGCTGCGTCGACGAGCCTTCGGCACCCTGTCGGGTGGTCAACGGCAGCGGCTCTTCCTCGCCCTCGCGTTGCTCGGGGACCCCGAGGTGGTCTTCCTCGACGAGCTCACCGCTGCACTCGACCCGGTCGCCCGTCGCTCCACCTGGCGATTGGTGCGCCGGGTGCGGGACAGCGGGGCGACCATCGTCCTGGTCACTCACTTCATGGAGGAAGCCGAGGGGCTGTGCGACCGGGTGGCGATCGTCGATCAGGGGAGGGTGGTCGCACTCGACTCGCCTGCCACCCTCACCGCCCGATCGGAGGGCGCCACGACCCGGGTCAGCTTCTCGTCCAATGGACACGACCTCGGCTTTCTCGAGACCCTCGAAGGAGTTGAGTCCGTGGCGCTGGGTCGGCGATCGGTGGAGATCAGCGGAGCGGGCCAGATCGCGGTCCGCGTCGCAGCGGTCCTGGCGGAGAGAGGGATCGTCCCCTTCGACTACCGCACCCATCACCCGACTCTCGAAGACGTGTTTCTCGCCCAAACCGGACGTCACCTCGATCAGGAGGACCAACCATGACCCTGCATCTCGCCTGGACCGAAACCAAGTTGCTGGCACGGGAGCCTCTCACGCTCCTCGTCGGTGTCCTCTTTCCTCTGGTCCTGTTGGTGTTGTTGGGAACCTCGTTCGGCAACGACCCCGACCCCGACTTCGGTGGTGTCGGCGGCACCGACTTCTACGTGCCCGTGTACGCCACCGCAGCCGTCGCCGTGATGGGTCTCCTCGGCGTGCCCACCCACGTTGCGAGCTATCGACAAGAGGGTGTCCTCCGTCGCTACCGGGCCTCAGGTGTGCGGCCCGGCGTCTACATGGGCTCACAACTGGCCATCACCACCGTGATCGTGGCGGTGGGCTCGGCCCTGGCGATCATCGCCGGTTTCGCCACCGCCGACCTGACCCCACCCGAGTCTCCCGGCGGGGTGGTGGTTGGCCTGTTCGCCGGAGTCGTCGCCTTCACCGGCATCGGGCTCGTTCTCGGCGCCCTACTCCCCACCGCACGCGCCGCTCAAGGGGTCGGGTTGCTGATCTTCTTCGGCCTGTTCTTCATCGCCGGCGGAGGCCCGCCACCGTCGTTGCTTCCCGACGCGATCAACGACTTCGTCGAGGTGACACCGATCGGCTTGGTGATCTCGGCGGTGAGCCGACCCTGGAATGGCGAGGGGCTCGACACCACGGCGCTGTTGGCGCTGGGTGCGATCGCCGTGGCCACCGCCCTCATCGCTTATCGGCTGCTCCGCCGCGAGTAATTCGGTTCACAGGTGAGCCAGGACGCCGCGGAGCGGTCGGGGCACCGCGTCGAGGTCGAGGGCGTCGACCATGAGCGGGGCGTAGCGGATCTTGTGGTTGCCCAGCCACCGCCACAGTTGTTGCTCGACCGTCTTGTGACGTTGGGCGGGCTGGTTCTGGAAGCTGCGGAACCGCCTCAGGTGACGCTGCGACTCGATGAGCTCCACCATGCGGTCGGCCCCCAGGGCGCGGATCAACTCGTCCTCGAGGTCCGTCACGCAAACGTAGAAGCCCGCCTGCTCCATGCCGACCCGGTCGAAGCGAAGCCCGACACCAGCGGCTTCCAGAGTGCGGCTGAACTCGAGCTCCTCGCCGGCGTCACAGAGTCCGGCGAGAGGGACACCGTGACCGTCGGGGCCGAGCAGGTCGAGGAAACGTGCGAGGTTGG
The DNA here is from genome assembly GCA_964653975.1 of uncultured Acidimicrobiaceae bacterium. Taxonomy (GTDB): domain Bacteria; phylum Actinomycetota; class Acidimicrobiia; order Spongiisociales; family ZC4RG35; genus JANQRA01. Next base: position 11,180 of record CAZZIG010000070.1, on the reverse strand, counting down.
TCGCCCCGGCGATCGGGATGACCGTGGTGTTCTCGGCTTCGAGGTCTCGCTCGTGGCGTTTGGCGAGCGATTCCACCGCCCGCTGATCGCTCACCCCTTCGACCAAGATGACCGCCTGGCCGGCCTCGCCGGCGCTGCGGGCCCGCTCGAGTTCCACCGTGAGCACAGCCCCCGAGCCGCCCAGGCGCTCACCGGTCACGGGCGGAGAGCGACCAGGGCGTCGACAGCCCTGTCGAGCTCGTCTTCGGTGTTGTAGTAATGCGGGGAGAGCCGGATCAGGTCGGGCAGGTCTCGTCTCCGGGCGTCGATCAGCGTCGAGGACGGTGGGGTCACCGACACGTTGATCCCCTGCGCGAAGAGACGATCCATCACCTCGGGCGCCTCGACGCCGGGGACTCTGGTGGTGACGATGGCACACAACCGGCGACCGATGTCATAGGTCTCGAAACCGGCCTCCACCAGCTTGTCGCGGAGGAGAGTGCCCAACCGGATGACCCGATCCTCGATGTCTCCGATCCCCCAATCGAGGGCCTCGTCGACTGCGGCGCCCAGACCGAGGACCGCGGCGTGGTTGAACTCCCAGGTCTCGTAGCGGCGAGCGGTGGGGCGCAGCTCGTATCGGTCGGGTTCGACCCAATCGGCTCCGTGCATGTCGATGAGGGGAGGCTCGAGGTCGCGGAGCATCTCCGACCGGACGTAGAGGAAGCCGGTGCCACGGGGGGCTCGGAGGAACTTGCGCCCCGTGGCGGTCAGGAAGTCGCAGCCGACCTCGGCGACGTCGACGGCGAGTTGGCCGACCGACTGGCAGGCATCCAGCAGGAAGGGGACCCCGGCGTCCCTGGCCACCGCCCCTATCTCGGCGGCGGGGTTGATGAGCCCTCCGTTGGTGGGGACGTGGCTCACTGAGATGAGCCCGGTGCGCTCGTCGACCGCGTCCTTCAACTTCGCCGCGTCGAGTTGGCCCGTCTCGTCGCTCGGGATCACGCGGATCTCGACACAGTGCTCCCGTGCCGTCTTCAGATACATGATGTAGTTGGTGGCGTACTCCGCCTCCGCGGTCAGGATCACGTCGCCCTCCTTCAGAGGAACCGACTGGAAGGCGAGGTGCCAGGCGGCGGTGGCGTTGTCGACAATGGCTATCTCGCCGGGAGATGCCCCGATGAGAGCGGCGATCGAGGTGTACACCGCGTCGAACCGTTCGCTGGCGGTGCGGGCCGCCTCGTAGCCACCTATGCGCGTCTCCAACTCGAGATGGGCAACCGTTGTCTCGAGGACTCCCTGTGTCATCAGAGCGGCGCCGGCATTGTTGAGATGGGCCCGCTCGCCGGATCCCGGGGTCATGGCCCGGGCTCGGGAGACGTCGATCATGTCGGGTGAGGCTAGATGGGAGTCGTTCAGACGACCTCGGCTTTTCCCCACCATCGGGTGGTCACCCAGATCGAGGCCAAGGCCACGGCGGGGACCAAGCCGATCTGGGCCGGGTTCAGGTCGGGTGCGCCCTCGGCACCCGCTACCGCCATCAGCCCGGGGACGGCGAACGGGAACCAACCGCCGGTCCCGAACAGCACGGCCACCTGGGCGGCAGCGATGATCACGGCCATAGCGGCGATGGCGGGGAGGTATCCCCTACCCAAACTGGCGGCGTATCCCATGGTCAAGGCGAGCAGTCCGGCGCTTACGGCGACGATCATGAGCCGCGCCGTCGCCCCACCGACAATCGCGGCGTCGAGGGGGCCGACCCCGCCGACGATGCCGAAGAAGACGGCGACACCGCCGATGACCACGGCCAGCACGACGATCCACGCACTCAGGACAACGAACTTGGCCAGCGCGATCGTGGCACGAGGGACAGTGAGTGCGAACAACGACGCAAAGGTGCGATCGACGTGTTCCCGACCGAAAACCCAGGCGACGACCACCCCGGCACCCAGGAACACGGCCACCGCGGCGATCTGGTCGACGAGTCCGAGATAGCCGACCCATCCCTCGCCGACCAGGAAGGCCGCCGCCTTGTCGGCGAGGGCACCGACACCGCCGTTTATCGCCACGGTGTAGAAGCCGAGCCCCATCGCAGGGAGCAGCAAACCGGTGAGGATGGTGGCGACCAGAGTGACCGGCGATCGTCGCAACTTCAGCCATTCGACACGCAAGGCGGCCCTCACGACCTGGCTCCCATCTCGAGGTCGTGTTGGTGGACGAGGTCGAAGAATCTCTGCTCTAGGTCGACACCCCCAGGATCGAGTGCGCCCACGACCAGTCCCCGGTGCATCACAGTGATCGTGTGCGCGACGCGGGCGAGCTGGTCGAGGTGGTGGCTGGAGACCAACACGGCGACGCCACGTTCGGCGTAGGCGGTCAACAAGTCGCGGACGAACACCACCCCGGCCGGGTCGAGAGAATTGGCGGGCTCGTCGAGGACCACCACCGCGGGTTCGTGGACCAGGGCGGAAGCCAGCCCCAACCGCTGTCTGTTGCCCAACGAGAGAGTCGACGCCCTGCGATCGGCCCAATGGCCCAGTTCGAAGTCGGCGATGACCTCGTCGACTGCGCGATCGTGTCGCTGGTCGCGCCCGTGGAGGAGGGCGGCGGCGGCCACGTTCTCCCGGACGGTCAGATCCGGGTAGGCGAAAGGCGTCTCGATGAGATGGCCGACCCGACTCCAGGTCTGAGGAGGCGCACGGTGGGCATCGTGGCCGAAGACGGTGGCCCGGCCGGTATCGGGGCGGAGCATGCCGAGGAGGAGTCTCATCAGGGTGGTCTTGCCGGCGCCATTGAGACCCACGACGGCGTGGATCTCACCGGCGGCGACCCCGATATCGACCCCGTCGACCGCCTTTTCGGCGCCGAAGTGGCGACGCACGTCCTCGGTGGCCAGTGGAAGGGTCATCGACTGGCCCCGACCGGTGCGAGCAGGTGCATCGCCCGGCGCACCCGGTCGCCGAGGGAGTCTCCCGTGGGGTTGTCGGCCCAGTCGAAGAGGGCGGCGGTGAGCGCCCCGAGTGCCGCCCCTGCCGCGATTCGCGCGTCCAGTGCGGACACTCCACTCGTCGTGAGTGCGTCGACGATGACCTGCTCGGTGATCCGGTTGTTCTCCCACACCCTGGCTCGCAACCCTGGGTGAGTCGCGGCCAGTTCGATGCGGGCGCGGGTCATCTCGTCACCAGGCTCTTCGACCCCCTCCCACGCCTCGAGCACACCGCGCCTCACTCTCTCCAGCGGGGGAAGAGAGTCGTCCTGGGCGCCCACGGCGGCTCCGAGGACGGGGTCGTAAGGGTCGTCGAGCACAACTGCCTCCTTGGTGGGGAAGTTGCGGAAGAAGGTCATGTGCGATACCCCGGCGGCCCTGGCCACCTCTTCGACGGTGACGTCGTCGAACCCCCGCGTCGTGAACAATCTGATCGCCTCCTCCTGGAGACGCCGTCTGGTTTCCTCACTCCGGCTCACAACATCAGATGTTAGTCACTAACGTGGTGATACTTTCCTCAGGAAGTACGGCCCGTATCCGGGCCGTACCGCCTCGAGAAATGTGGGTCTCTCCGCCTCGAGAAATTCTCGAGGCGGAGAGACCCACATACGGGTCCCACTTCCTGAGGAAAGCAGGCAGGGTTTGGGGCGTCGGCGTAACCTGGCTCGGTGAGCACGGGCAACGGTGGGATCTCGGCGGGGTCGTTCGACGCGATATTCAACACGGCGGCGGATGCGATCGTGACCGCGGACGCCAACGGGATCATCGTGGCCGCGAACCCGGCGGCCGCCGCGATGTTCGGCTATCGCGACGACGAGATGGTCGGAAAGCGACTCGCCACTCTCGTGCCGGAGCGGTTCCGGGCCGCTCACACCGAGGGTTTCGAGCGGGTGGTCGCAACCGGGGAGACCCGGATCATCGGCCGCACCGTCGAAGTGTTCGGCTTGCACAGAGACGGCAGCGAATTCCCCATCGAACTCTCATTGGCGACCTGGTTGCAGGGCGATGACCGATTCTTCTCCGGCATCATCCGTGACATCACCGAGCGCACCGCCCTGACCCGCGCTCTCTCCTTATCCGAGCAGAGGCTCGACGCAATCCTCCAGTCGGCGAACGACGCGGTGATCTCGATCGACGCCACGGGCACGATCGTGGTCTGGAACCAGGGGGCCGTGGAGATGTTCGGATACACGAGGGAGGAGATGATCGGAGAGACTCTCGACGCGGTCATCCCAGACAGGTTCCGCGGGGCGCATGCCGAAGGTCTGGAGCGGGTCGGCTCCGGTGGCGAGCATCACGTCATCGGCAAGACGGTTGAATTGGCCGCCCTCGACCGGGACGGCAGGGAGTTCCCGATCGAGCTCTCCCTGGCCACCTGGGATGTCGGAGGTGAGCGCTTCTACAGCGGGATCATCCGGGACATCACCGAGCGGAAAGTGGCCGAACATGCCCTACATCTGGCCAACAAGTCACTGAACGAGAAGAACGAACAGCTGGAGGCGCTGTCGGCGAAACTGGCCAAGTATCTCTCCAGGCAGGTATACGACTCCATCTTCGAAGGTCGAACCGAGGTGCGGGTTCAGTCGTACCGCAAGGAGCTCACGGTGTTCTTCTCCGACATCGAGGGGTTCACCGACCTCACCGACCGTCTCGAGGCCGAACAGATCAGCGAGATCCTCAACTCGTACCTGAGTGAGATGGCGTCGATCGCCGACGGGTGCGGTGGCACGGTCGACAAGTTCATAGGCGACGGCATCATGATCTTCTTCGGAGACCCGGAGACCAGGGGACGCAAAGAAGACGCCCTCGCCTGTGTCCGGATGGCGCTGCGGATGCGACGGCGGATCGAGGAGTTGCGCGCCCAATGGGAGGATCGGGTCGGGCCCGAGCCCATGCACGCCCGCATGGGGATCAACACGGGCTACTGCACCGTGGGTAACTTCGGGTCGGAGGCCCGTCTCGACTACACCATCGTGGGAGCGGCGGTGAACACCGCCTCACGTCTCGAGTCGTCGGCCGCTCCCGATCAGATCCAGATCTCGCACTCCACCTACATGCTGGTCAAAGACGACATCTACTGCCGGCCGTTGGGTGAGCAGGGCCTGAAGGGCATCAGCCATCCGTTGCGGACCTACGAGGTGGTGGGGGAGTACAGCGACTTCGATCTGGGAGAAACCATCAGGACCGAGATTGGCGCGTTCAACCTCACCCTCGACCCCAAGAGCCTCGACCCGGAGTCGGCGGCCAGGGCCCGGGAAGCGTTGCGTTCGGCTCTGGCAGCGTTGGGGGATGACGCCGACGTCACCGAGCTCGACCTGACCGAGGCGGATTGAGGCGTTAGCGTCGGAGACGATGCGAATAGCCGTGCCTGTCGAATCGCCGCATGAGCGACGTGTGTCCCTGACCCCCCAGGTGGCGCTGCGGCTCATCGAAGACCGTCACTCGGTCGTCGTCGAGACCGGCGCCGGAGGCGAGGCTGGTTTCTCCGATCAGGCCTATCGTGACGTGGGAGCGGAGGTGGCCGCCGACCCCTTTCCCGGCGTCGAACTGATCACCGTCGTGGGCCCGCCCACCGCTGAGCAGGCGTCCCGATATCCGGAGGGCTCTGCCCTGGTCGGCTTTCTCGACCCCTTCTCGGCCAAGGATCTGGTCTCGGTGCTGGCGAGACGTCGCATCACTTCCTTCGCCATGGAGGCGATCCCTCGCACCACATTGGCGCAGAGCATGGACGCCCTGTCATCCCAGGCCACTGCGGCTGGATATCACGCCGTGCTCGTCGCCGCTGCGGCCACACCACGCTTCTTCCCGATGCTCACCACCGCCGCAGGGACCATCCCACCGGTGAAACTCCTCGTTCTAGGGGCGGGTGTCGCCGGGTTGCAGGCCATCGCCACCGCCCGCCGGCTGGGGGCCTCGGTGTCCGCCTACGACATCAGGCCCGAGGTCCGAGAGCAGATCGAGAGTCTCGGTGCCCGTTTCGTAGCTGCTCCGGTAGACGAGTCGGCGGCTGCCGCCACCGGCTACGCCAAGGAGGTCTCCGACGAGACCCAACGGAGACAGCAGGACGCCCTCGCCAAGGTGGTCGCCGATTCCGACGTGGTGATAACCACCGCCCAAATCCCCGGTTCGCCGGCGCCACTTCTCGTTTCCCGGGAGATGGTGGAGGGGATGCGACCCGGCTCGGTTATCGTCGACGTGGCCGCCCCCTCGGGTGGCAATTGCGAGCTGACCCGACCCGGGGAGACGGTCGACGTCGACGGTGTGAAGGTGATCGGCCCGACCGACCTCCCGGGCCGGGTCGCCCATGACGCCTCTCAGATGTACGCCCGGAATCTGGCCTCGTTCGTAACCAGGATCACCGACGAAGACGGTCAGCGGGTCTACGACTTCGAGAACGAGATCGTCTCCGAGGCGTGCATCACCCACGACGGACGGGTGACCCATTCGGTGGTGCGTCGGGCGATGGGTCTCGAGGTGGAGTCGTGAGCGCCCTCCTCGTCGGCATCACCGTGTTCGTCCTCGCCGCGTTCGTCGGTTTCGAGGTGATAAGCAAGGTGCCGCCCACCCTGCACACCCCCCTGATGTCGGGTGCCAACGCCATCTCAGGGATCACCATCATCGGGGCTCTCAGCGCCGCCGGCCTGGGGGCGACTCCCCTGGCCCAGATCCTCGGTCTCCTCGCAGTCGTCACTGCCACGGTCAACGTCGTCGGGGGCTTTCTGGTCACCGACCGGATGCTGGAGATGTTCAAGAGCAGGTCGGAGAGGGGGCGGCCCCAGCGGTGACCACCATTCTCTACCTTGCGTCGGCCGTCGCGTTCATCGTCGGGCTGAAACGTCTCGGCTCCCCGCGGACGGCCCGGTCGGGTAATCGGATCGCCGCCCTGGGGATGCTGGCCGCCATCGTGATCACCCTGATCACGGAGGGGATACTGAACTGGGGGGTTGTCGCCGGCGGGCTCGTCATCGGTGCGATCCTCGGCGGCTGGGCGGCCGTGCGCGTTCAGATGACCGCCATGCCGCAGATGGTCGCCATATTCAACGGGTTGGGTGGTGCCGCCTCGGCGTTGGTCGCCGCCACCGAAGTAGTCGAGTCGGACATGGGCGGGCTCCCGGCGGAGACCATCGTCACGATCCTGATCTCGGTGATCATCGGCTGGATCACCTTCACCGGCAGCTTCGTCGCCTTCTCGAAGCTGCAGGGGCTGGTTCCCGGGCGGCCCCTCCTGTTCACCGGCCAGAGGATCGTCAACGGTCTCCTCGTGGTGGCGGTGATCGGGTTCGCGGTCTGGGCGGGCGTCACCGGGAATGAAACCGGCTACTGGGTCGTCGCCGGGCTGGCGCTGTTGCTCGGGATCATGACCGTCGTCCCCATCGGCGGCGCGGACATGCCCGTGGTGATCTCTCTGCTCAACTCGTTCTCGGGTCTGGCAGCGGCGGCGGCCGGCTTCGTCATCGAGTCGAACCCGCTCATCATCGGTGGCGCTCTCGTGGGGGCTGCCGGGCTGATCCTGACCGTCCAGATGACCGAGGCGATGAACAGGTCGCTCGCCAATGTGCTCTTCGCCGGTTTCGGTACCGAAGGGGCAACGGAGGCGGCGACCATGTCGGACAAGCCGGTGAAACGGGCCACACCCGAGGACGCGGCGATCACACTCGCCTATGCCGACTCGGTGATGATCGTCCCCGGATACGGTCTGGCCGTGGCCCAAGCCCAGCATGCGGCCCGTGAGCTGGCCGATGCGTTGGAGGATCGGGGAGCGAAGGTGCACTACGCCATCCACCCGGTGGCCGGCAGGATGCCCGGGCACATGAACGTCCTGCTCGCCGAGGCGGATGTGCCGTATGAGCAACTGCTCGACCTGGAGCAGGCCGACCCTCAACTCCCCCAGACCGACGTTGTTCTGATCCTCGGGGCCAACGACGTGGTCAACCCGTCGGCCCGGGACGACCCGGGCTCGCCGATCTACGGGATGCCCATCTTCAACGTCGACCGCGCGGGGACGGTGATCGTCGTGAAGAGAAGCCTGTCCCCCGGTTTCGCCGGGATCGACAACCCCCTCTTCTACAACGACAACACGCTGATGTTCTTCGCCGACGCCAAGGAGGCGCTGGAACAGACCGTGTCGGCCCTCCGCCAGATCTGACTCAGGCGGCCTCGTTGGGGAGGATCACCGCCCGGCCTTCGATGTCGCCCGACTTGAGCGCCTCGTAGGCAGCCATCGCCTCGTCGAGGGTGTAGGTGGTGACATGGGAGCGGATGAGTCCCCTTGCGCCCAGATTGAGCACCTCGATCAGTTCGTGACGGGCTCCCCAGTAGGTGGTCTGCAGACTGACCTCGTATGGGACCGAGAAGAACGAGAGCGAGAAGCTCCCGCCCCCGATCCCGACGATGGTCACGTCACCCATCTGGCGCGCCGCGGCGGCACCCATGGCGATGGTGGGGTCGGCGCCGACACAGTCGATGACCACGTCGGCTCCCCGGCCTCCGGTGACTTGTCTGATCTCGTCGGCTGTTGTCTCTCCGGAGACGAAGGTGAAGTCCGCGCCGACCTCCTCGGCCACCTTCAGGGCCTCTTCTCTCGTGTCCACGGCGATCACCGACGCTGCGGTCATCGCCTTGAGGATCTGCACCGCCATGTGTCCGAGCCCTCCGACACCGATGACCACGGCGTGGGCGTCGGCGGTCAGCTTGGGCAACGATCGCCTGATGGCGTGATAGGGGGTGAGCGCGGCGTCGGTCAGGGGAGCGGCCTGCGTGGGTTCGAGACCGTCGGGGAGAGGCAGCAGGAACCTGGCGCTGGGGATGAGCATGTATTCGGCCATCCCCCCGTCGAGCCCCAGACCTCCACCGCCGCCGGGAACCGGGGCCGCTGCGACGTTCTCGCAGTAGTTCTCGAACCCGGCGAGACACCTGACGCAGGTGCCGCAGCCCCAGGGGCCGTATACCGCGACCGCCTGACCGACTTCGAGGTGGTCGACGCCCTCGCCGAGATCATGGATCCACCCGGCGTTCTCATGACCGAGGGTGAAGGGCGGGTTCCAGGGGACCGCCCCCGACTCGAACTCGTCCATGAGGTGGATGTCGGAGTGGCAGGCTCCGGCCGCACCGACCTTGATCACCACCTGGCCGGGCCCAGCTGTGGGCTCGTCGACATCCTGGAGGACCGGCTCCGACTTCCAGTCGAGCAGTCTGAGGGCGCGCATTGAGTTTCCTTTCGCTGTCGCGAGGACATGATTCGTCCCGGAGCGTTGATTTGACCAGGGGACGAGGTCTCTAAACCCCCGGTGACCCCGCCTGCGGGGACGCCAACAACACTAGGTGACCGCCATGACCATGGTCTCCGCACCAACAGGACGCGGGTTGTCGATGATCGGGGTCAGGGCCGTGATCGATCCATGGCACGAGCCACGTCGAGACGGATCCCGGTCTCGGCCTCAGACACGACGATGAGGGTGGCGATGGAACGCTGGTTGCGTGATCGACCCAACAGTGGACGGCGGACCGGCGGCCCGAAGTTGACCCACCTCGGTGCGTACAGCCGTCCACCGGACGCCCGGGGGTCGGTCGCCGCCCGTAGTTGGGACAGAGCCCCCTCAGCGGGTGTCATCCCGAATCGGGCGGCCGTCTTCTCCCAGAGGTCACCGCCTCCTTCCCGTGCGGTGTTCACCTGGAGATCGGTTCTGGTCAACCCGGGATGGGCGACCAGGCTCTGGGTGGGCGCTCCTGCGGTGCGGAACCGATCCTCCAACCCGAGAGCGAAATGGAGATTGGCCAGCTTCGACTGCCCATAGGCTCGCCAGCGGTCGTAGCTACCGACGAGGTGGGGGTTGTTCGGATCGACGGGTCGGCCGAAGTGCCGGGCGGTGCTGGTCACACTCACCACTCTCGAGCCCGCGGTGGAGACGAGCAGGGGAAGGAGTCTGGCGGTGAGGGCGTGGTGACCGAGGTGGTTGGTCCCGAACTGCATCTCGAACCCGTCGTCGGTGCGTCTCTCGGGGATCGCCATGACTCCGGCGTTGTTGATCAAGATGTCGAGGCGGTCGTGGTCGGCGGTGACGGCGGCGGCAAGAGCGGCGACCGAGTCGAGAGACGACAGGTCGAGCTCTCTAACCTCGAGTCGGGCTCCGGGGTGGGCGTCGAGGATGGCGGCTTGGGATGCGGCGGCTTTCGCCTGATTGCGGGCCGCCATCACCACCAGGGCTCCCTTGGCTGCGAGGGCTCGGGCGTTCTCGAAGCCGAGACCGCCGTTGGCGCCCGTGACCAACGCGACTCGACCGGTTTGATCGGGGACGTCCGCTTCGGTCCAGCTCATGGTCGCTCCGACTGAAAGACTGATTGCTCAGTTCGGTGGGACCCCAGCGTAGATGCGAAGACGTCCGGCTGGTCGTTGGGGTAGCGGTCAGTCCGCCGACTCGATGCCCAACTCCACGAAGATCCGGTGACGTTCCTTCTCGTATTGGTCTATCGAGATCTGGGAGTTCTCGTAGCTGGCGCTGAGACGGGCGAACTCCTCCATCAAGGCATCCTCGTTCACGTCGGGCTCATCTGAGCCCTCGTTCTCCCGAGACTGCCGTTTCTCCCTTTTGGCCTGCTGTTTGTCCTGTCGCGCCTTCTCACGTTGGCGCTTCAGGACGCCCTCCCGGCCCCGCTTAGCCACGGGAGGGCATTCCTGAGGTTGGTTCTAGATACCTGATGGCTCAGCGACGCGGCTTGGCGACGTTGACCTTGATCTGGCGGCCGTCGACACTGTGGCCGTCCAGGGCATCGATTGCCTTCTGTGCTTCTTCGGCGCTACCCATCTCGACGAATCCGAAGCCGCGGGAGCGGCCGGAATCGCGATCGGTGATCACCTGGGCCTTCGACACCTGACCGTGGGTGCTGAAGAGGGTCTCCAGCTCGGAGTCAGTCGTCGAGAAGGCGAGATTTCCTACGAATAGGTTGGTGGACATTGCTTGTTCCTTTGTTTGTACCGTCGAACTGGACACCGTGCCGACCGTGGGACATGTGCTGCAAGCACTACGTCTGGTCGCGACCTTCGACGATCCAAGGAGCGAAAGCAGGGCGAACACGCGTTGTCGCGTGCCCCCTCACTCTAACCGCGATTCCCCGCTAGGGCTACGGGCGCCGCTTTCCTCAGGAAGTACGGCCCGGATGTGAGACCCACACTTCTCGAGGCGGTGGGACCCGGATACGGGTCCCACTAACTGTGGAA